>CAYWBK010000171.1:0-11967 GCA_964455745.1 uncultured Armatimonadia bacterium | reverse complement strand
CAATCGCACGAACCCCACGCGCTCATAGGCGCGAAGGAAAGCGCAAGAGGCTCGATATGTGCCAGTTAAGTCCCCATGGAAGAAATGGGCTGCCGGACAAGGCGTCCGGCGGGAGGGTGCCGCCGTGATCCGGGGCAGTGCGGGTCGTCGCCGAATCGTGGGCCATGTGTGCATACCTGGTATCCGCAACGCGCCGCCAGGGCGCGATGGTTCCCGTTTCCCGATTGCACGGTGCGAGCGAGACGCCCTACAGTATCTACATACTGTACGTAGCCCAGTGCCGTGTACTCTTGTCCTTGGCGCAGAGAGCGTGCCGACTGGCTACACTGACCGCTCGCTAAGCCAGTCTATCCGACGAGATTCCGCTAAGAGGGCCAAGCCAATCGTCTGACCGAAATCCGACAATGTGGCAGAAGCCCCGCAGCCGCAGGGGATGCAGGCCGACGCGACTGGCTGGCGACTGACCTGCGACTGACTGCCAGTCAGGAGGTCGGTCGGCAGTCAGTCAGTAGTCAGTCAACCGGCTTCCCCTTTCTCGTTGGGGATCGGCGGCACACCCGGCTCGGAGGCCGTCGCCTCCGATCACCCTTGCCTGTCGCCACCTCTCCTCCCCCACCGTCGCCCTGTCCCCATCTCATCTCCCCCACCGGCACCCTTCCCGCGCCCCCTCCGGCCGCCCCGCCGTATCAGCCGTGCCCGAAGTACCAAAGCCTTCGCCCTACCGCTCCCGCCGCCACCTCGCCTCCGCCCCAGTTACCCTTGCCTCCGGCCACCTCCCCTCCCCCACCGTCGCCCTGTCCCCACCTCCCCTCCCCCGCTGCAACCTTCGCCTGCCGCCTCACGACCGTCGCCCCACCAGATCACCCATACCCCGATGTGCCAAGGCCTTCGCCCTGCCGCCCCGCCGCCACCTCGCCTCCGCCCCCAGTAACCCTTGCCTCTCGCCACCTCCCACTCCCCCACCGTCGCCCTGTCCCCACCCCGCCGCCCCCACTGGCACCCGGCTCCTGACCGCCTGCCCACCGGCCTGGCCAGCTAACCGTCATCCTACCTGTAGACCTACCGCTGCTATCCACGGCAGGGCAGATCGTCCTATCAGCCTTCCCACAGGCAAGCCCACCTTTAGACCTGCCATGTGGGGCAAACCATCATCACGACCCATGAGCCTACACGGGGGAACGATACCTCCTACTGGAACGGATACCGTGTGGATGGTCATAGGAAGGGCTGGACTTGATGGTGCCAGAGTAGGAGTAGGGCAAGGCAGAGTAGGGCTGGTGGGGCTTGGTAGGGTTAGAAGCTGTGGGTACGGCTGGGCAACGGCCGGTGGGGCTAGAACTGGGGTCGGGGGTTGGCCACGGGGATGCCCCTCCCCGTCCGCGCCGCACATCTCAGAACCCGTGCAGATATACGGCTATGGAAGAAATGGCCGACGCGGGAAGACCGAAGTAGCAGGGGTCGGTGACGCCTGGGGTCTGGAGCGAGGCAAGTGTACGGTCTCAGGAGTGGATGTAAGACGCAATCCCCTGAAGGAGCGAACATGACGTGCCCCCACTGCGGTAACGAGATCAACGAACTGATCCAGCACCAGACGCACGTTACGGTGCGACACGAAGGGTACTGCTTCACCAGCACCGGCGCCAACAAGGTGGCCGTCGAGTACGGGTCGGGGTTGTTGGACAGCACCGAGACGACCGACGAGACCGAGACCACCTGGCGCTGTCCCCGCTGCGACGGCGACGTTGAAGCCGAGAACCCCGAGACCGGGGCGCGGCTGGAGGTGAACGAGATATGAACACGCCGCAAGCGACCGACCCGGAATTCACCGCCGCCGCCAATGTGTACAACGTGCTGGAGTGTGTGGGCGACGACTGGTATGAGTACGGCCTGATGGAGAAGCCGCCTGCCGACGCCTTCGAGTACAGCGCGGCGCTGCTCGACGCCGACGGCAACGAGGTTGGTGCCTGGGATTCGATGGACGAGGGGCTGGCGATGCACCCGAAGCAGTACCTGTCACGCCAACAAGCCCAGCGCACCTGCGACGAGATTCTGGCGGATGTAGCTGCCGGGAACATCGAGGCTTGGTTCACTCAGACCAGGAGGGCCGTATGAGCGCAGTTGAGTCCGCAAACCAGTCCACTGAGGCTGAAGGGTACGAGTATCGCTGCGTCACCTGCGGCGTCTACCTGCGCAGCGAGGCCGAAGTCCGGGATCACTGGCTGCCAGTCTCCGAGGGCCACAGCGTGTTCGTCCACTGCCGGACGGGGAGAGCGTACCATCAAACCATCGAGGGGCTGCACCAGCGCAGTTGGGAGATCGACCCGGCCTCGATCCCCACGAACCCGGAGGGAAACCCAGCCATGAGAGAGATGATCGAAAAGGTTCTCACCCAGGTCGGCGAGCGTGCGATCCACGAGCGTGACGGCGACCTCGTGCCGTTCCCCGATTCCCTGCAATCCCTCGAGTCCGGCGTGAACAGGGACGGCCTGGCACTGGACGCGACACTGCGGGCCGCCCTCCAGGACGCCTGGGAAGCCTGCGACGGCGAGCAGGCCGAGGAGGGCGAGGAGGGCGAGGGGTGCTTCGTCCGCGCGCTACGTAACACCATCGCCGATTTGGAGTTCGTCATCGGGGTCGCGGAGGAAGTCTTTCAGGCCGAAAAGACGGCCTGATGACGGTCGGGGTTTCGCGGGGGCCGAGTGTACGGTCTCAACACAGTGTGTAGCGACGCACATCACAGATCGAGCGCACCGGGAGCCAACAGCATGGCGACATATGGCGAGTCCACGAGAAGCAACTACTTCGGAGTCAAGGACAAGGCGGCGTTCGCCCAGTTCTGCGCCCGCTGGAGCCTGGAGATGATCGAGGAGGACGGTGACTGCGGCTTCCTCGCGGAGGACGGCATCCCGCCTGAGATCGGCAAGGATTGCGACGAGTGCGACCAGCAAGGCAGCGGCAGTGCCAAATGCCGCGAGTGCGCCGCGCAGGACAAGCGCGACGAGGAGGCGGACTTCGGCGCTGAGTTGTGCGAGCAGATCGTGTCCGGGGCTGTGGCAGTCGTCATCACCGTGGGGCAGGAGTCGATGCGCTACCTCAGCGGCGATGCCGCGGCCTACAGCCCAGATCACGACGATCCGCTGACGATCAGCACTTACGACATCTACAAGCTGGTCAAGGACAAGTGGGGCGTCGAGACAAGGCCAGCCGAGTATTGAGGCATCACCATTCCCGACGGGCACCGACGAGGCTGAGAGTAGGGCGAGTGTGGGCTCCCAGCGCAGCACATAGGACGCACACCAACTCACGGGCACGAAGGATGACGATGGCAGACCCGAACATCGAGCCGGACAAGGCGCAGACGAGAAGGACCTATCTGGCGTGCATGGCCTGGCAGTTCGATGACGACGATACTCTGGGGCCGCGCGTCTGGCCGGTCTACATCGAGGCCCGTGAGCGGCCGACTGCCGAGCAGATCGTGCTGGCGGTCGCCCGCGAACACGCGAAAGAGAACCCGCAGACGGAGGCAGACCGACTGGCCGTCGTGGCCCGCTTCGCCGAAGAGATGAACCTGGAGTTCGCCTCCCATGTGGGGGCCTTCGCCTACTCCGCAGACGATGAACGTGTGATCCACAACGCCGACGACCTGAAGCCGCCGGACGGCTTGAAGGTTGACACGGATACAGGCGGGCTCAAAGTCGGCGACGAGACGTACGGCGTGTATCCGGCTGCACCTGGCGACGACGACAGCGAGTAACACGACCCGGTCTCGACCACGAAACGAGGGATCACATGAGCAAGGTACACGTCGCGCTATATCGCCCGATTGACAGCACGACTTCGGAGGTCGTCGGGGCCAGCGTCATCCGCGAGAAGGCCTCGGACGCACTCGCGGCCCGCATCCGCGACGACTTCGAGGACGAGATCAGAGGCCTCGGCATCTCGCCCGAAGCCTGGAGCATCGTGGATCACATGGACGAAATCATGGCAGGCTCCGGCGCTGACGCCCGTGTGGTGGAGGCAGACCTGCTGTAGATCGAGCCGTACCAGACACCAAACCATCAAGGAGTATCGAATGCAGAACGCAGCACAGAGCATCGCCAAGCAGAGCGGAACCACGGTCGTGTTCTCGACCCCGGTGTTGAGCGCCGAGGCCTCAAAGGGCAACCAGAAGCACTGGCAGGGGCACATCCTGAAGGGGAGCGAGGGCGACTGGTATACCGCCGCGTCGTTCTGGCAGGACGTTGCCTCCGGTGCACCCACGATCCAGCACAGCGCCCCGGTGCGCATCCACGGGAAGAACATCGGGCGGGCGAACGAGACGACGCCGGCGGATCAGGCACGCAGTGAACTCGATGCCACCACGAACAAGAAGCGGGACAAGGGCTACCGGGCTTTGGGCGAGACCGAAGCCGAGCTTCCGCTGCCGATGCTGGCGCACAAGTGGGGCGAGCGCAAGCACTCCGTCGCCGGTCAGGCGTTGGCAGCGCAGCCGAAGCTGGACGGGTGTCGGGCGCTGTACCAGTCCGGGCGCAGCATGTGGAGCCGCAAGGGCAAGGACTTCATCGCTGAGGTCTACGCCCACCTGCAGTTCGACACGCAAGGCTACATCACCGACGGCGAACTCATGCTGCCCAAGCCGGGCACGTTCCAGGAGAGCATGAGCGCGGTCAAGAAGTTCCGACCGGGCCTCTCCGACCAGCTTGAGTACCATGTCTACGACCTGGTGCTGCCGGACATGGCGTTCGAGGAGCGCAGCATCGCCCTCAATGGGATCGTCGACGCCGCGTCTCGAAGCGCGGGTGACGGGTTACGTGTCCGCATCGTGCCGACCATCCTCATCCATAGCGACGACGATCTACTCGCCGCCCACGCCAGGTTCGTCGCCGATGGTTACGAGGGCACCATCATCCGCACGCTGGACGGGCTGTACAGCGTCGGCCACCGCAGCGTCGATCTGCTCAAGCACAAGGACTTCGTAGACGCCGAATACCTGGTCGTCGGAATCACTGAGGGCCGGGGCAACATGCAGGGCGCGGCCATCTTCCAGTGCGTGACGGCTGCCGGACAGCCGTTCGATTGCAGCATCAAGGGCACGATGGCAGAGCGGCGGCACTACTTCCAGAACCCCGGCGACTACGTGGGGCGGCAGTTGACCGTCCGCTACCAGAAACTCTCCGACTCCGGCATCCCCCGCTTCCCGGTCGGCCTCAGCGTGCGCGACCACGATCTGCAAGGGTAGCAGCCAGGCGACAGGCAGGCTGTCTTTCCGAAGCTGGCCTGCCTGGTCGCCGAGAAACTGGCCGCCCGGCTCCGTATCCCCACCACAAGGAGGGCGTCATGCCCAAGTTCAGAGTCCGCTATGCCCGGGTCGTCATCATGGAGACCATCGTGGAGGCACCGACCGAGGGGGATGTGCAGGACGAGGGGCTGCCGGGCGTCTACGCGGGCCTCTCCGACGGGCCGGACGAGTACGTGCCGAAGGAACTGTTGCCCGCGCATGTGCGCGAGATTCAGGATCAGGACTTCATCTGGGAGGTTACTCCCGTGGACGATGACGGGGACGGCCTCACAGACGACGCCATAGACGCGCCATGACCTGGGCAAGCCAGGCTGGAGTAACAGGCTGTCGCCCGGCAATCACAAGGAGACCCCAACGATGTCGCGAGTGCACTTTCTGTACAGCGTCAACACCAACGAAGCGGGCGACGAGCGATACCTGGCGGCCCTGCACAGGCAGGAGATCGCCAGGGCGCGGGCCGAGACGCTGAAGCTGCCCCACGATCTGGAGCACAACGACCCCTACCAGGACTTGGTCGTGAGCGTGCCGGACGACCGGGGGATCGAGTATGCCGACCTACTGGAGCCGGGCACGTACATCGTGCAGTGCGAGAACACCTTGCAGGCGTCGGCCTACTCGCGCCTCTGCTCAGGGGCGGATACCGATGTTTGCCTGCCCGAGGAACCGTACGCTTGGGAACAGGCGTCGCCGGGCTGCGGGTAACACCAGCCCCACCCCCACAACCATCTCACGGGTGCGAAAGCCGGTGCCATGCGGAAGATCACCATGCGCGTGCACATCACGGCCACAGTGACAGTCAACGCCGACGATGACGTGACGGTCCAGGCCATTGAGGACGGTCTGCGCCTGGCATTGGATGCGCCCGGAGCCGACCTGGAGGACGCGAGCATCGAGCATCTCGAACTGGATGTCACCGACAGCAGGTAGAGGCGCAGATCGAGACCGTCCTGCATCCCCTGGTTGCACCTCAAGACGGTAACAGCAGACGCGGGAGTACACCGACATGGCAGGCAAGCAGGAGTTCGCCTTCGTCTGCTTCACCAACGCCGATGCCCAACGCCTCTGCCGGGCGGTAGCGTCCGAGTACCGGATTGAGGGCACCGTCCAAGAGATGCCCTGCGGCGAGCGCACCTACTACGCGACGGAGTTCACGCGCATCACCCACCTCAAGCGGGTTCAGATCCAAGCCTTCTGCACCGGCTGGAATCTCGGCCGACATGGTTAGGAGAGATCGACATGACACGAGTGACACAGAAGCAACTGCGCGACCGGGTACGCAGGCTGCAGCGCGGCGGCTATGACATCAGCATCGCCTGGGCGTACGGCAAGCCCCGCTGCTACAACGCCGACGAGAGCGCCGAGTTGTCCCCGCGCTTGCCGACCGGCCAGATGGACTTGTGGCTTGACGCCTTCATCTGCGGTCTCGAGACCGAGGAGCGCCGCGCCCGCGAGCAGCCCAGCCTGACCTACCATCGCCGGGTGGCTCCCTACCACGTCAGCTTCCAGGACGACTGGGACATCAGAGAGCGGGGCGCAATCGCGAGCCTGGAGGACATGGAGGAGCCGGGCGATGGTATCCGGGTCTGTCGCGACGGAATGCCAGTGTACGAGATCATCATGGGCGAGGACGATGGGCTGGACATCCTGGCAGTTGACGGCAGCACGACCACGGACGCGGGCGACGGCGCGGGAGCGGTCGCGGAAGTCAAGCGGCTCTTGGCCGCCTGACTCGGACAGCAAACCTCAAGGAGGCGCCTTCCATGCTCACCCCCGAACAGAAGCGCGTGGCGCTGCAGGCGATGGCCAAGACGGAAGCTCAACTGCGGGAGGAGTTCGAGTTCTACGACGACACCGGAGACCTGGACACGGCGGGGTACATCCGGGACTCCATCCTCGCCGGAGGAAGCTACCTCTCGGGGATGGACCTCCGACACCGGACGCAGCACAACCTGCGCGTCGCGGCTGGCCCCGACGGCGCGATCTTCCTGTGCGACGACTACGTGCTGTACGAGGCGAGCGGCTACATCGGCTGCGAGGGCTTCTGGGAGGCGGTCGAGGGGGTATGCGACGCGCTCAAGGCCGTATCGAAGCATCTGCCCAGGCGCTACGACTACCAGGCGATTGTGGCGTATGCCGATGCTGACGCCGAGGACATCGCCCTGTACAGCGCGCTGTTCGACCACGACCCGACCGAGGAGGAGGTATGGCAAGCCATCGCCGATGAGGCGGGCGAGGCCGCCGAGGACTTCAAGACCCTCTACTACGGTTGGGAGCCGCACCGCTTCGAGATCGTCGATCTGAGCGGGCAGCACCGCTACAAGCCTGACGACGACTATCAGGTGCAGATGCAGACCGTGGATGCGGACGGGAACATCTGCTCGCGCTTCGCCATGTTCGACTTCACGCCGACCGAGGAGCAGGCGTTCGAGATCATCGCCCGGTACGAAGGGGTGTCGGTCGAAGACCTGCGGACGGAGTACGACGGCGCGCTCAACCGGCAACTCACGGTCGTCAACCTGAGCGACTGGCAGCGCTACTCGCGGGTGAACTTCCCCTCTGGCGACACGGAGCAAGGGTAACAGACCGGCAACCGGCACTGTCGGACTGCCAATGAGATCGGAGAGACCATGTCACGAGTGCAGTTTCACTATGCCGCGACCGCGGCTGACGGCCAAGCCGAGTACACTCAGGCGCTTGAGGTGCAAGATCGGGTCGCAGCCCTCGCTGCAGACCTGATCCTGGTGTGCGACGCCCGCGAGGAAGGCGACGGCAACGAGGTCATCAAGGACCTGATCGTGAGCGTCCCCGACGAGCGGGCAAACGCCTTCGCCGAGGCCCTGGGCGACCTGCGCCCCACGTCTGACGTGCTGTGCGAGAACGGCCTGCAGGCCCTGGGGATCGAGGCTCTGGGCTTTGCCAGCGAGGTGTGCCTGGATCGCCTGGAAACCTGGGAACAGAACGCGATGCGGGGCATCACGGTCATCACCTGGGGGACGAACGACTACCTGGGGTCAGACGGGCAGGCGCTCTACCTGGCCGAGACAGCCGACGAGTACGAGGCCGTCGAGTTGAGCCTCGTCGCTGACATCATCGAAGAGGAGAACCTGCAGGACAACACCCGCCTACGGCAACTCGTCGCCGACGACTTCTGCGCCAGCGACCTCTACGAGGTCATCACCGAGGAGACCGACCAGCGTGTGGACGGCCACGACGTGGATCGGACGACCCGGTTGCAGCGCATCGACGACCTGAAGCAACGCCTCCGAGACCTGCTGCAGGGCGAGGCAGACGAGCCGTGTGAAGCGTGCGAGGGGAGGGGCTGGGCGGTCTTCGAGAGCCATCACGAACATGGCATCACGCCCAACTGCCTCCAGCGCTGTGACGCCTGCGGAAGGTTCGAGGACGACATCCAGGCTGCCGACGCCAGCGGCCTGACCTATACCGTGCGTGACCGGAAGACCGGCGCGCCGTGCGAGGCAAACGCCGACAACTCCTGGGAAGCAGTCATCGACTGCGAGGTCGCGATCCCGGACGGCGGATAGCCCGGCGTACGCAGTAGGTAGCTCAAACCCCAGGCGTGTCCGGATGACGCCTGGGGTTCTGGTCTCCCCCACTGTGCGGTTCCGGCGATGAGAATAGACAGACCCAGCATCGTGACGACGAGGTACCCCATGAGCCGACCCCGCAGCACCGACATGACCATTCAGTTCCCGCGCCTCATCGCCGCGGCCGCCAGCCTGCTGACCCCGAGGCAGATCGGCGCCATCGCCGAGGCGCTGGACGCAACCCATGAGGATGTGCACAAGCTGCTCTTACGCGGCACGAACAGGTCTGAGGCGATCCAGGCCGAGTCACAGGGGCTCCGGCGCCACGCCGCCAGCGACCTGGCCAACCCCCTGGGCTACTACTGCGCGCCCAACGCTGCCACCCCGGACTACGTGCCGTGCCGCGACTTCAGGCAGTTCCTGGCGTACGGGTTCGCCCTCTGCTACATCGGCGAACACGACACAACGCTGACCATCACTGCGGCAGACCTCTACGCCCTGCGGGAGAACTTCCTGGCCTGCGTCGAGAGCGCCCTGGAACTCTACCCGGAAACAGAGCCGGGCGAGCGCGTCTGCGGCGATTGGGAATCGGTCACCCTCTACGAGGCCAGTCTGTCCGAGGAGGCCATCCGCCAGGGCGAGGACGCGCCGGGATACGATGCCGACCACGAGACCGAGGCCGCGTGGCGCTTCGAGCGCCTTGACCGCGAAGTGCGTGATGACTGGTGCCGCGCACAGGACCTCGAGAGCGGGCTGCCCGAACAGGAAGGGCATCTGCTCTTTGTCTGGGCGTGGTCGCAGTCAGACGACATCACGATCTGGCTATCCGAGGACTGCCTGTTCTCCGACGGCAAGCGGGACGAGGCGATGATCCAGAAGGCCATCGCGGAGGCCCGGCACGTCAACGAGAGCGTGAAGCTGGGATAGTGTCCGATGCGGGCAGTCAGGGCTGCAAGCGAAAGGCGGATGGTTCTGCATGAAGTACTTCGTCGCCACCGTGTTCATTGAGCACAGCCCGATCACCCTGTTCCCCATCATCGAGGCCGCCGACGCAGCCGAGGCGATGGTGGGAGCCGATCTCTACCTGCGCTATGCCCGCGCCGCGCTGGAACTACCCGCCCATCACCGGGACTATGTGGGCAGCATCGTCGAGATGACCCTGCCGGACTGCGACCGCCCCGAACTGATCGCCCATACCATGGCCGAAATCCGCGAGATGGCGGAGTGCGCCGGCCTGGACGATGAAGGTAACGAGGACGTAGGTGAGGACGAAGACACCGACGAGCGATTGGAGCGAACCTGAATGAGCCCGATCAACGTGGTCATCACGGTCACAGGTGGGGTTGTCCAGGACGTAGCGGTGGACGACGCCCGGATCAACGACGTGAATGTCATCCTCGTGGACTTCGACAACATCGAGCACGGCGATGACGCCCTGGTGCTCACCCCCAGCAGAATCTCGGATCTTGGGGACGGCCCCGATGAGACGATGCAGTGGGCGGCTCCCCTGCTGGCCTGACCCGATCCGCCTGACCCGTTCAGACCGTCCACCAACACCGAAGGAGATGAGGCAATCGTGAGCAGACCCCTGGATGCCTGCCCTGAGTGCGGGCGCAAGAGCCTGATAGCCGTATGCAACGTCATCGTGGAATACGATGTCCATAGCGACAGCCAGACCACCCAAGAATGGGCGCGGGGCGAGGTGGACGATGAGAGCTCGCGCCCGCTGCGCTTCCGGTGTGGCAACATGGAGTGCCAGGCGGAGTTCCCGACGTTCACCTTGAACAGCCACGGTGACCTCGTCGCCCTCGGCCCCGCCGCAGGCGAGTGTGCCCCGGCCCCGCCCGCCGGGGCGATGACCGCAGCCCAGTTCGAGTCGTGGCTGATCGTCACCGTCAGCAACTGGTGCCGGGAGCAGGGCCTGACGCCCGAGGGTGAGGGCGTGGACTGCGGCGACCTGTACCGGGAACTCGAGTCCACCTCGGCCTGCGACACGCTCGGTGTCACGCTGATCCCCGCCTATGACGAACAGACGCTGTTCATCGTCGGTCCGAACGCCTCGTGGATCGCCGCCACCGGGATCGAGTTAGGGATCGAGAGCGAAACCATCTGGCACGACCCATTGAACAACCTACGGATGGACGTGCCCGTGGCCGAACTCAAGCAGCATCGAGACCGGCTCCGGCGGGGTGCGGACGAGATCACCGCCCTGCTCCACAGTTAAGGGCTCGGCACGGAACAAACTTTGCGTCGTGGTGTCGAAGCGCTCTGTAACCACCGCTACCGCGGCACCCCCCATACCGATCCCCATGGCCGTGTCCCGGGCACGCTGCCGGGGCAAGGATACCGTAGTTCCCGCAGGGGCCATCCGTACAAACACGGATGCTCTCCCGCGAGTCAGGCCGGTATGCTGGTCGCTCCACAACTGCACGACGGCAGAAACGGAGGGCCTTGTCGCGGGCCGCGAGAAACCCGGCGCGCTGTTGCTGGGCGGACACGCAATGAAAGGCCTGCCACATGGTACATCACGTCAGCGTCGTCCTATCACACATGCCGGGGATCATGCACGCCATCAAGGAACTACTTCGCATGGCACCCGGAATCACGGCCAGTAGCGCCCTGCTGCACGTAGACAAAGTGGAGATCGGCCACACCGACAGAGCCTGCGAACTCGTGTTGTACCGGCACGACTCGCACCGGGCGATAGGATGCGCCTTCCCCACCGACCGGGACTCCGAGCTATGGATGGATGTCCAGTGCACCATGTTCCGGGACGACCAAGAAGCCTACACGTTCCCCATGCGCTTCTTTCACAACACGCTCCGATCATCCTTCAGCGGGACCCATCACGAAGACGCCAAGGCCCTCGCCGGCTTCAACCGTCACGCGGGCCCCATCGTCCGCGAGAGGCTGCTGCAGAGCCTGGCGCCGAGTGGGCCACCAAAAGCCCCGCTGAAGTAGGGTCTCGGCCCAGGAGGCACACTGCCCCAGCAACCCTGACCGTAGGAATCGAGGTCCTTCTCAGGACGTCGGAGTCTTACCGTGCCAAGCGCGTCGGAATGTCCGTCCTAGCCGATCTTTGACACTCGCGCCCGTGAGGCCTTGATACACAGGGGCTTAGGA
>CAYWBK010000170.1:0-12098 GCA_964455745.1 uncultured Armatimonadia bacterium | reverse complement strand
GCCGAGGTACTCTGTTCAGCCCCTGTCAAGCACCCACACACATTGAGGAAGAGCCCGAAGTTCCCCATACTCCCGAGGTGAGCCTGCGATGCCTCCCGATGACGACGTCCTGGTGATCGACTTCGACGACGAGGATGCGGGCAAGGAGCCTTTGCCTCCCGTCCCTGCTGCATCCCCCAATGAGTTCCCCGAAATCACTCCTCAGATGCTCGCCGAGCCGTCGCCTCTCACCCCGACGTTCGAGGTGTTCGCCCGCTGCGGCACTACGAAGAACCCCTTTGTGGTTCGCTTCCAGGAAACCGAGAAAGGCATCTGGCATGTAGTCGCCGCGGAGCCGGTCAACGAGGCCAAGGCGCAGGCCGGCCCCGGCCCACAACAGGCCGCCGGCACCTTCTCCCTCGACCACTACCCCGGCTGCCCGTTGTGTGGGATGGATGGCCTGCTGCTCTGTGACAACTGCGGCGTGGGCCTGTGTGGCGGAGCGCTGGAGCAAAGCAAAGAGGGCAAAGGGGAGATGATTCTGCGCTGCCCGACCTGCGGGAAGCTGGGCAAGCTCGCCGGTGCAGTAGCTACGGCAACGGGGCGCGTTCGGGGGAAGAAGGGGTAAGCCACAGCGGCGGCCGGAGAGGTGCTTCGGCGGGTGCTTCTACGTGCCGGGGTACAGGAACCTCAAAAGCGTGTCCCCCACTTGGTATAGCGACGCCGCCGAGCAGTTCGCCGGAGTGTCCTGCAGGGTGTGCCACTCGACCGGGTGCCAATGGATGATGTCGATGCTCTTGATCCCGGCGTCGTTCAGCGGCATGTGATCGTCGATGACGGGCGCGCCGACCACTCGCCGGAAAGCCGTGTTCGCGGGCGCCTGTGCCGCCGCCGTCCAGATCTTATCCACCAGAGCGGGATTGCACTGCAACGAGTTCTGCTCCATGTCCAGCTCGAAGTCGTGCAACGACCCCACCATGTCGAGGAGAATGCCTTCCTTCGGCGTCGGCGCCCCTGCAAGGGGCAGATGGTTGGCGTAGTACATCGTCCCCACGCAGAACCCCTCGTAGGGCAGGGTTGAGCCGTCAGTCCCCGCATCCTCCGCGTCCACGAACAGGATGATGACCGGCCGGTTCGGCGGAGTCACTTTCATCACCCTCGCGAGTTCCAGCAGGACCGCAACTCCCGAGGCTCCGTCGTTCGCGCCCAGAATGGGCTTCGTCCGGTTCGCCGGGGTCGGGTCCTGGTTAGCGACCGGACGTGAGTCCCAGTGCGATAGCATCACAATCGGATCGCCCGCCGCCTTGGCCGCGAACACCCCGATGATATTGGTGAACGGGTAGACGGTGGCGCCGCCCAGCGCGACCGTCGAGGTGAAATCCTGTGAGATGACCCTGTCCGCGTACTTGGCGAGTTCAGTCAGGAGGAACGTCTTGCAGTTCGCATGAGCGGCGGACCCGGGAGTGCGCGATCCGAAGTCGCACTGGGTCTGTATGTCCTTCATCGCTTGCTGGCTGTCGAACTGCGCGCGGGTCGCAGTGGGGGCCGTTGGCTCCGTGGGGGCCGCCGGCGTCGGGGCGGTCGCGCCGCCGCCGCCGCGACATGAGGTGCAGCAGCCGATGAGACAGGCCGCAGCGAGAACGACAGCCAGCTTGCGGGGGGAAGTAAACATCTAGTTGATGATCGGTATCGACTTGTAGCTTGCCACTTTGAGCTGGGGGACGCCCTCGTTCCACCTCTCAGTGACGCGCGCCAGCACATCGCGATCCACGCCCTCGGAGCGGTACGACGGCCGCATCGGGCTGCGTCGAGGCGCGTACTCGGGACCGGAGGAAGCGGCCTGTGGATGTGCCGATACGATGTCTCGGTCGGCAGTGTCGGGGGTAGACTTGGGGATGCTCGCGATGAGTGTCGAGCCCCGTCCCGGCGCAGCGTCCCCGCTTGCCAGTCCGGGTGTGCCCCCCTCGGGAACGGTCGCGTCGTGACGACCGGCGGCTATCGAATCGACCCCGGGCAGGCTGTCCGAGGCCGACGAGACTACGGGCCCTCCGTCCGGCGTCGGCGAGGCGGGATACTGGTCGGGCAGCGCAGGCGTCCAAGCGGGCGTCCGGTGCACCGGACCGGTCACTCCGGCAGGCTCGGCTTCGCTAGGGGTGAACACGCGCTCCACGCGCGCGATCACGCTCGACTTTGCAGCCGGTACGACAGACTGCGCGGCGACGGAAGACGCCCCTGTCGGAGCGGCGGGCATCCCCTCAGGAGCGACCGTGAGAGGCCGGCTGGCGTATGTAGGCCCGTGATTGGACGGGCTGGGGCCAGTGGGCACCTGGGCAAAGCGAGGGAGCGCGACGGCGGCGAGGATGAGTGCGGCAGCCGCCCCGGCAGCCAGCGGCTGCCAGGCAATGCGTCCGACCCAGCCCCGGCGAGCCGGGGTTCCGGCCGCCTCGCGGCGTAGCGCAACCATGATGCGGCGCAGGAGCTGCTCCGAGGCCGCCGGGCGTGGCCCCGCGGCCAGCGTCTCAGACACCGTGCGCATCTCGGCCATCGCCGCAAAGCACGCGTCGCAACCGAAGATATGCGCCTGGACCGCGGCGGCCTGTGACGGTTTCAACTCGCCGTCCACATAGGCGGAAAGCTGGGGAAGCGCTCGGCGGCATGACAGACGCCGCACAGGTGGCGCGGCGCTAACGGCGGCGAGGAGCCGGCCTTGCAGCGCCCCCTCCGGCGTCTCGACTTGCAGACGATCGACGGCTTCGATGACCGCTCGAAGCCCCTCGACCTGCGCCCGACACGCCTTACACCCGGCAAGATGCGACTCAACCGCGCGCTGCCGTTGCGAGGACAACTGCTGATCGCAGTACGACTGCAGTTCCAGAGCGTCGGGGCACGTCATTGCACACAACTCCGCCTAGAATCCCCTTCAAGCATACACACTAGCCCTCCGCGCGCACTCATTGGTGCCGCCGAGGGCCAGAGCCCAGGGGGAAACTACATTACGCCGTGTGTTATAGACAGACGTGGCGATAGGAAGTTTCGGAGCTTTGCGGCAAATCTTTGGCGCGACCGCATATCACTTTCGCAATGATTTGGATCGGGGCGGTTCCGGCATTGCCAGGCTGAGAAGGGCCAGAGTCCGGTCGGAAACCTCGTAGCCGAGGTCCTGACAGATATGAATCTCATTCCAGGCCTCAGCGTACTCTCCTTCGGACATGAGAGCCTCGGCGAGCGTCAGGTGGGACTCCGCCTTGTCCGGAGCGAGACGTACGGATTCGCGAAGCTCGTAGACTGCCTCCGCGAAATACCCGCAGTCATATAGGGTCGAGCCGAACGCAAAGTGTGCCAGTGGCTTCCCTGGCTCGGCCTTCGTGGCGGCTTCCAGGTAGTCCAGTGCATCACGGGGACGGCCCTGAAACATGAGCAGCCCGCCGAGTTCCAGATTCGCCATGTAGTGCTCCGGGTCCAGATCGAGCGCCTGCCGGTATGCGCGCATAGCCTTGTCCGTCTCGCCGGCGACACGCAGGACATCGCCGAGCGCGCAATGTACCTCCGGGTCGAACGGGTCGTGGCGAAGCGCCTGTCGAATCTGCGCGAGCGCACCCGCAGCATCGCCGCTCACCGACAGTATCTCCGCATAGCTCTGCCGCGCCAAAGATGAGGCGGGCCACTGGGCGACTGTCTGCCGCAACTGCTCAATACCCTCCTCCGACCGGCCATCCTGGTAGAGGAGCACCCCCAGGTTGATAGACGACACGAGCTGGCCCGGATCGAGACGCAGGGCCTCCTGAGACACCTCGACAGCTTCGCCGGTCCGCCCGGCTTGGCGCAGCGCCACTGCCAGCATCGCCCGCAACGAGGGCGCGTGCGGCGCGGCCTCGATAGCGGTCCGCAATGCGCTGATGCGCCCTTCAATGTCACCCCCGGCTTCGGCCACTCTTGCCCGCCGAAGACTCTCTCTGGCTGCAAGCGACAGCTCCTCCGGGTCACAGTTCCATCGCTCGTTTGCGTTTTCAACGTCGACTTTTCCCACTTCTTGTCTCCTATGCTCACGCGTGACGACGGCCCCGCGGCCCTTGTCCAGGTCGCCATCGCGACGGTGTTCTTGCCACACCAGGGTGTCCTCGACAACTCACTTCACGGGACTACGAGTTGGGGTAGATCCGGGGCGCGACCTTATCCCACAGCGACCGCAAGTATCCCATAACGCCCGCCTGCTGGGTCTCTTCCTCGGCGATGCCCGCGTTCGCATCCTCGTCCGCGGCGATGAGCGCGAGGCCGACGCCGGTGGCGTGCGACGGGCTTCGCACATGATCCGCAAGCCCGCTGAGTCCCCGGGGGCTGCCGACGCGCGCCGGGAGGCCGTCCAGCACCGCTGAGGCGACTTTGGCGGTGCCCGGCAGTTGCGAGCCGCCGCCGGAGATCACCACTCCGCCGCTCACCTGGTCGTAAACGCCCGCGCGCCGCACCGTGTCGCGCACCTGGGTGAAAATCTCCTCCAGGCGCGGCTGGATGATCTCCGCGACGAGCTTCTGGGGAACCTTCTGAGTCTCTTCCTGACCGACGAGGGTGATCTGGATGAGTTCGCTCTCCGAGGCTCCCTCGGGCATCGCCCGCCCGAACCTCAGCTTGATGAACTCGGCGTCGTCAACGCTGATCCGCAAGAGCTGGGCGAGGTCCCGGGTGCAATGGGTGCCCGCGATTGGGATTGCCGATGTGTGGCAGATCGCGCCCTCGACAAAGACGGCGATGTCGGTGGTGCCGCCGCCGATGTCGATGAGGATGACGCCCAGATCGCGCTCGGCCTCGGTGACGACCGCTTTACTGGTGGCGACGGGTTCGAGGATGCGAGCCTGCACGTGGATTCCGGCGTCTCTCACGCAGCGCTCGAGGTTCTCGATGACCGAGGACATCCCCTGGACCACGTGGACCGCCGCATCGAGACGGTGCCCGCTCATCCCCAGCGGCCGCTTGATCCCCGCCTGGCCGTCGACCGCGTAGTCGCGGACGATGGTGTAGATGATCTCGCGCTCAGACGGCAGTGTGACGCTGTCTTTCGCGGCGAGGATGACCTTCTCGACGTCGTCCTGGGTAACTTCGCCCGACGGCCCCGTGTGGACCCGCCCGGTGACATTCACGGATTCGATGTGATCGCCGGTGACGCCGACATAAGCGCCTTTCACCGGCAGCGCGGCCATGTTCCGCGCCTCATTGACCGACCGTTGGATCGCGTCGATGGTCGCTTCTCGATCCACGACCACGCCGCGCTTGAGGCCTGTGGATGGCGCGCTCCCCACTCCCACGATCTGCAGCCCACCCCGGTCGGTGGGAATGCCGATCACCGTGCACACCTTCGTCGTGCCAATATCCAGGCCGGCGACATAACGTTCTCGGGCCACGAACACACCTCTTTTGTTGCTTCAGGTAAACTGAGCCTGGCAGCCCAGAACGCCGGGTGCGAACGCCCGGCGCCTGCCCCGTCGGGCACTACTTCGACGCAGATGCCGCATCACCTTCCTGGCGGGCGGAAACGCAGAACGGAAAACGCAAAACGCTGAACGCTGAACGCAGAATCAACGGCAAGAACGGCAGGGCCAGACCACCACCGGGGGACGCCCTCTGCCACTTGCCGTCTCTGCCGTTCGAGGTCTTCGCCGTCTTTGCGGCTCTTCCTCAATGTGTGTGGGTAGCTTGACGGAAGCCCTGTAAGCTAATCTCGATGAGTGAATGAATGCCGTCAAGCCCCCCAAAAGGGGCGAGCCGCCCATTGCCGTGCTGACGCGAGCGTCAGTACCTGTCTAGCGACTGTTTCCTCAGACCCTGTGGCAGCGCGATTTGTCGCGCCAAATGCGGGCCGAACTGCCCTCCGCCCATTGCGCCGTCAGTTGCAGGCAAGCACTCCGTCGAAGTCGAAGCGTTGGTAACTATACGACGTGATCCGCGCGATAAATCGCGCTGCCACATGGTCTGAAGGAGGTATCGCCAAACACATACGAACGTCAGCCAGGCAATTGGCGGAACTCCCTTCGGGGCTGACGGCAACGGCTCATCCTATGCAGCGTACGGATATCACCTGGCGAGGATCGCCAAGACCAGTTCATGGCATCTACCCATACACATTGAGGAAGAGCCCTTCCTGGCGGGCGGAAACGCAGAACGGAAAACGCAAAACGCTGAACGCAGAATCAACGGCAAGAACGGCAGGGCCAGACCACCACCGGGGGGACGCCCTCTGCCACTTGCCGTCTTTGCCGTTGGCCGTTCGCCGTTTGCCGTCTTCGCCGTCTTTGCCGTTGATTCTGCGTTCAGCGTTCAGCGTTTAGCGTTTTCTTGGTATACTCTGGTCGCAAGCCGCTCATGTCTCCCCCAATCGGAGGGCATTCTCGTGGGACACATCGCCGCTTCTCTGTCGGCTTCCGTCACGCCCTGGCTGCTCATTCTCGCGCCGCTGCTTTATGCAGTTTGCGTCTGCGCGGGCCCGCCTGACTATTCCAGACTCTCCTTGAAGGGCGACGGCCACACCCAGGATCACTTCTCGCTATCTGTGCAGGCGGCGGCCGCGCTGCTGGGCCGCGACCTGGACTATGAGACGCTTTACATTCTCTCCACGAACGCCTTCACGCCGTGTCTCGATCCGGCCGAGGATTGCGCGGCCTGGTGGGCTACGGCGACCGGGCGCGACGTATGCGCGGACCTGATCGAGCAGCGTCTCGGGCTGCATCTTCGGCGCATTTCCGCGCCTGACACGAAAAGCGCGCCGCCGATGCCCGCCGCAGGGCCGGCCCTCGATGAGTGGTTCCGCGAGTTCAACCGCAAGCCCGCCGTGCCGCTGATCCGTGATGCACAGACTCGCGGGGAGGTCGTCTTGACCGACCGCGAATGGCCCGTGCGCGGCCCGCACGGCTTCTACCCCTGGTGCTGGTGGGGAATCATCGTCGAGGCGCAGGATGACGGCGCGATCCTGGGCGCAGGCCTGAACGGGTTTCGCGATAACCCGCTTGATGCCGTGGGCAATATGCTTGCGGTGAGCCTGAGCGAGCCGCAGATGACCGAACAGGAGGCGGATTTCGAAATCCTATGCCGGGCGGTGTCGCGCATCCGCGGAAACGCCGCTCCCTTCTTGCGCGGGCAGCGCACGGTCTACGGCCTTGCGGCGATGGATATATGGATCGCGCACATGCAGAAACTGCCTTTCTGCGACGCCTGCAAGGACCGCAGTCACGGGTGCGCGTTCGATACGGCCCGCCCGACCTATGAGGGCGCGAAGGTGGCCGCCAAGTTCCTCCGCGAGCGTGCCGAGACTCTCCCCGCTGCGGCCCAAACACACCTCCTCGCCGCCGCCGAGGGTTACGAACGCATCGTAACACTGCTGCGCCCGGCCATGACAGGCGATGGGGGCGAGAGCTACTGGGGCATCATCGGCGACCTGCAGAAGCAGCAAGCCCACGTCACGCACGTTCTGAGGCCGGTCCGCGCCCAGCTACGCCATGCCGCGGATGAGATGTCCGAGGCTCTGCTGTGCGCTGTACCCCTGGCGGCGGCTGTGCAGGGGGTCTCTCCGGGCAAAGGGGACGGCAACGCGTTCGCTCGCGGGCTCGAGGTCATCTTCAGTCGCATCGGCGTCCCGGCTGACTACGACACCCTGATGGGAGACCTGGGCCTTGCGTTCATCACCCAGGCGAGCGACCAGGCGGCGCGGTACGAAGGAGCGCTCGATGTCGGCTGGTGGCCCCTGGACCCATCCTGCTGCTCAAAATATCTGAACTTCGCCGGGCAGACGGTCGGCCGCCGGATCGACTGTTGGAATGGCACCGCGACCTGGTGCCCGTCAGGCCGCGACAAAGGCGATCTCATCCCCGTGATTCGCGTCGCCCATGCTCTGGCGTGCGGGCGACCTGTCCTGGCCAACCACGATTTCTGGAAGGTGGTTACCGAGTACGACCGCGAGACCCAGCCGTTGCTGGGCTTCTGTCCCTGCGCCGGGAGCAGTGATGCCGAGCGGCTTCCCGACCAGGCATGGGCGTTCGCGGACGTGGGCGAGGCAGTACCGAAGCTCGACCGGGAACAGGCCGACATCGAGGCGCTGTCCCACGCCGTTGCACTGGGCCGTGACGAAGTGCCGATGCCGGGGGGATACGTCACAGGGCAGAAGGCGTTCGCACTATGGGCGGCGGCCTTGCGCGACACCGAGCGCCTTGGCGAGGCGCGATGGCATGCGAATATGGTCCTACACCTGTCGATCAACCGTCGCAGTGCGCCCGTCTATCTAGAGCAGATGGCCGGCCGCCATCCCGAGCCGGTCGCGGCTCACCTACTGGCCGCTGCCGAGCTCTACCGGCAGGCGCTGCAGCAACTGGCTACAGCCGACACCGGCGAGGCAGCGATGATGTGTGCGTCCGGGCGGGAGACGCTCGCGCGCCTGGTCGAGAACATCGCGGCCTTGGAGGCGCAGGCCGTAGAAAAACTCAATGCGGCCGTGGCCGCAGCAGCCCCCCAAGCTCCCGTCTGAACGAACAGGGCGTCATCGCTGGCGTGGTAGTGGAGGCAATTGCAGAAGTCGCCGCGTCACCTGTAGGAGCGGTCTCCAGACCGCGATTGCCGTTAATGCGCCGCGATAGTGACACGTTTTCGTCTTTATAGACGCTATTTTGGCACACCATGAGGGCCGGTCGCACTCTGGAGAGTGCTCCTACAGGTTTTTGAAATCGTCTCAGAAGTCTATAGACTCCCGCCGCTTCATCGGACCGCCGTTCATAGCCAGCCCTGATTTTGCCAATGCTCGAGCTGGAACGGAGCGTGTTCCGCCATCATCTGCACCAGTTGCTTCATCCGCTCGGCGAACGCGGCGTGGGCCGCGGCCTGATCGGGATACTGGCGCTTCTCCCGGATCGCCGCCGCGAGGTCCTCGCCCAAAGCCGCTGCCCGGGCCAGCGCGGCCTCCTGATCGACCAGCGCCCCGACACCCGCGCCCTGCGCGCCAACCACGCCGACCGTCTGCGCTCCGCACGCCTGCAGGTACTCGTTTGCGAACTCGGCGATCTCCGTCCCGGCGTTACCTCCGGCTGTGACAACCGAGGCCCCGTACTTGCCGCTGAACAGGAAGCAGTGCACGTGCAGGCTGGAGCGGTCCATCAAGGTCTTGAGCTGCGCCGTGACCGTGCGGATATAGTTGGGACTGGCGAGGATGATGCCGTCGGCCTCTTTCATCTTCGATTGCAGCATCGTGACGCCGTCATCATAGATGCACTCACCGGTGCCGTAGCACTTCCCACATGCGATGCAAAAGCCCAGGTCGAGACCGGCGACGCCGATCTTCTCCGTCTCAGCGCCGGCCCCGGCCGCGGCGTCCAAAGCCGCGTCCAGAAGCAGAGCCGTGTTGCCGTTGTTGCGTGGTGAACCGAGTATTCCGAGGATCTTCATGGGTGTTCTCCCTTCATATAGAACCTGCTATTGGTGTCTGCCACTCATATAGTCGATGACGACTCCGTCAACCAGCATCCGCCCCTCCTGTGTTGTCGCTTTCCCGCCGGCCGGGGTCAGCACCGCGACAATGGCACGGTCCCCGGGAATTGAGACCACCGGCTTCCCCGCCAGGTTCCGCGCCAGGAACCGCCCGGTGGCACCGTCGTACACATCGTACCGGCCCTTCGCGTCGGTGTCGAGCGTGACCTTCCGGCTCTCGGGGTGCGGGTTGTAAACGAGATAGGTCGGGTAAGCGCGGCTGCGGTAGAAGTCCGTCGCCAGGCAGTCCAGCGCGAGTATCTTTTCGTCACTGGTAGGGTGGATGATCCCCCCGAGGAACCCGACGTAGCTCGACCCGTACAGGCCCAGGTCCGTTTCCGGCCCCCATTTCATAACCACCGGATCGCCGGTTGCGTAAGGTTCCTTGCCGTTCCACTCGTGGCGTAAGCCCTCGTAGGCGATGACCCCGTTCGGGTCGCCTTTCCACGAGGCGCACGACTGATGATCGGCGGGCAGCTCCGTGGGGTAGAACAGCCGCGCCGAGTTCGCCAGGTTCAGCATCCACTTGCCGATGGCCCGCGCATAGCGGGGATCGTACCGCACCAGCGGTACCAACGCCCCCGCCTGCGTGAAAGTGTTCATCGCGAAAGCATACCCGCCACGGTTATCGACGCTGCCGAGCAGCCCGCTGCAGTCGTACCCACCCCATTTGCCCACCGTGACCCCCCAACCGCCGCGGCAATCGCTGATCCCGAAGCACCAGTTGATGAACTTGTCGACGTCGTACTGCCGCCCCAGTTCAGCGTTCATCCGCGCCGCAGTCAGCGCCCCCCACGGCATGAGGCACTCGTAGTAGGGGTTGCTCCGCCGCTCCTGCAGGAACCTCATGCACCAGTCGGCTGCCTCGAGGTGCCCGGGGTCGTGGAACTTCTGCCACGCCGTGTACTCCAGCCAGCCGATGCCCGCCGCAGCGTCCGGCTCCTTCCACTGGCCGTTGTCCACCGGCTGCATCTTGGCGAAGTCGAAGGCGGTGTGGTCGAAATCCGGCGTCCCGTCCTTGCCGCGCATGTCTCGGCAGGCGTCGCGCCACCGGTCGGCGGTCGTCCTGACAATGGCCTCCATGTTCTTTCTGCCGGGGTACAGGTCGCTCAGCGCGTAGAAGACGACATGCGGCCAGATCTCATACCAGAACGATCCGCCCGTTCCCTGGTCCATCGCATTCAGCACGAGGTTCTGCCCGTTGCGCTTGTTATAGTAAGCCTCACACATCGCGACATAGTCGTATTGCTGCCGGCTCTTGTCGATGCCGGCGAGCGTCGCCCCGAGGACCGCGCCCAGGCACGTGACCCCCTCATGGTTCGAGCCCCCCTGGCGCTTATCCCCGACATAGCTGTAGATGCCGAAAGTCGGCCCGTCGATGTTGATGCGCGAGTCATCCAGCCAGATCAGCGGCAGATACTGGCCCGTCGTGTCGAAATCGAAGGCGAGGCGGTCATACCCCCGCGCCACCGCCCGCCAGTCCCGCATTTTGAACGGTTGCGGGATGTTCGGCATCATGTCGACACAGTCGATCTCGCGCTGCCCGGGGATCGCGGTCGAGGCTCCCTGCTGCGGTCCCGGCACAAACTCCAGCGCCTCGAACACTACGAAGTCGCCCGCCTTGCCTTCGAGGCCCAACTGCACCTGGACCGGCGGCCGGCCTTTCAGCCGCATCGCGCGAGGGTCGAGGTCCATCGTGACCACGCCCGTCCTGGTGTCGCTCTGGAACGGCCCCACCGTGGTCGGCCCCGTGCCGCGCAGATCGCCATACAGGCGCATGAGCCATCGCCCGCCGCCGATTTCCCGGACCTTGATGCGAATTCCGCTCACCGTCGGCGGCAGGAGCATACTCGGCGCCGCGGCGATTGCCCACTCCTTACCCGGCGCGATCTGCACCCTCAGCCCGCCCCGGTCGCCGCTGACGACAGCCTCGTTCATCCTGTCCGTCCACGCCTCCGGGGAGCGCACGAGATCGGGCGACCACTCGCGCGTCCCCTGGGCGAGACAGGCCCCGCACAGGGCGGCGAGTGCGCACGTCAGAAGCACCCCCATCGCCTCCGTGTTGCGGCGGAATCGCGGCATTCCGTATCTCCAATTGCGGCCAAGTCGACGAACTCGCAAGGGAGTACGACTTCTCCGCCCGTTCCCGGCGCACCTGCCCAGCCGCTCGCCACCGACGCGCGAGAAGGACAATCGTCGTAACACCGCGCATAGTCCCGCACACTCCGAAGCCATAGCCCCGACACCGCCCGCCGATTGTAGGTAGGACTGCCGCAAGCATGGCGTCAGGGAACGGAGCAGGAGACAGGATGAATAGGACTTGGGGGATTACGGCATGACCGATAGTTCCGTAGCAGCATAACCCCGATGGCCTGTCCGCTGGCTGTTGAATACGGCCCGACTACCGCCGATCACGTATCAGTACCGCGCCGCTTTGACAACCGGCAGACGAAGCGCTCGAGATCTTGTCAGAGGCTGACCGTCAAGATGAAAGGCGAACGGCGTTGAACCACAGAGACACAGAGGGCACAGAGAACGGCTGAGATACGGCCGGCCCCACGATAGGCGTTTAAGGGACGTTGCCGTTCTCTGTGTCCTCTGTGTCTCTGTGGTCAATCGCCGTC
>CAYWBK010000169.1:0-12147 GCA_964455745.1 uncultured Armatimonadia bacterium | reverse complement strand
GATACCTGGAGGGTAGCTCTTTTCGTCTCTACCTACAACTGGCGAACGCACCCCGTCAGGTATTGCGTTCCGTGGTCGATCGTGCTATATATTATCCGTAATAGTAGAATTCACACCCAGGGGCAGTTGTCACCACGTTGTCATTTGGGGGCCCCTCAACTTAACTTCACGGTTTCTCTCGTTTCAGTTCGACTCTTCATTTTGATCCGTTGCGCGCCGAAGCGTGCATTGTCGTGAACGGGGCGGTCGCGATGGTGTTCCAGAAGTCGGTAGTCGCTCTGCGTATGAAGTCAGTGCCAGTAGGCATTGGCGTGTCCGCACGTGTGCCGGTTTGGCAGCAGCGGTTTGGCGTTGTCAAGCCTGCTGCCGACCGTAGTCGGCGATCCTGAGAACGTACGTCCTTATTGTGCAGAAGGAGGTCGATGTTAGATGCCAAGCGGGAATGGGGAAACCGCAGTACCCCCACCTACGCCCGGCCAGTCGGGTGTGTCGCCCGGTGATCGTGAAGCGCCGGGCTGCCCCGGAGGCCACTGCAACGGCAGGCGGAGATGCACCCCAAATGATCGCAGCGGTAGAGACCCAAGGATCGGCAACAACGGTCCCGTAAGTGCGTGCGTGGCGGCAGGGAAGCTGTCGCAGACAGATCGGTCCATTTGTGGCGAGCCGATTTGCCCTCCAGCCAAGGGCCAGTAGGTTTTCCTGACGCAGATGGTGACTTCAAGCACGGGGAGACAAGTACCATGGGCAAGGACCAAGTCATTGATAACGAGTACGTTTCGCCGCGTGAGCTGGACGAGCATAGGACGTCGGACTACAGAACAGTTGGGGCGGAGGGCGACACCTTCCACGGTCTTCTGCCCGCCGCCGGGCCTGCTCCTTCGGGGGTGGCAGGGCTGTCGGGTGCCCTGCAGGTAGACCCAGACGTGGAACTGCACATCCGAGGCGGGTCACTGGACGTCAGGCACGTCTACAACAGCACCGTTGGTCCATCGACGCCGCTCGGCGAGAAGTGGACCCTCTCACTCTACGGGGAGCTCAATGAATTGCAGTGGCACACAAGCCCGTACTACGGCAGTGTCACGTCCCTGCGGACGCATGGCGGCACCACCGCATGGCAGTACGATCCGGACTCCAACAAGTTCACGAGAATGGCGGGCATCTTCAACACTATGCAGCTTCGGCCCGATCAGAATCAGTGGCTGGAGCAGACGCCGAATGGGCGCGAGATACTGTACCAAAAGTACCAAACAACGCAGCCCAATCCGTCTTTGCAGATCTTTGAACTCTACGGGCACATCATCTCCAGCACCGACCTGAACAGCAATGCCACCTATTACTACTACGATAGCACCAATCGCCTCAGTCAGGTAACCGACCCGGTCGGAAGATCGGTCTACTTCGACTACGACGCGAACGCCTGTATGAAATCGATGACGGACTGGGCTGGTCGCACGCAGTACTACGAACATGACAGCAGCGGCAACTTGACCAAGCAGACTGGCCCCACGGGTTGCGTGTGGGAGTACTCTTACACCAACGGCACCTGGATGTCCAGTGCCACCGATCCTGAGGGCTATACCACATACTACCAGTGGGCCTGGGGGCCCGTGCCCTCGTACCTGAGTGACGCCGCCCCGCCGGTCTACACGTGGAAGGCGAGCGCCATCATCGCCGCCACAGGCGGGGTGACATACTACCTGTACGACGATCAGCCGGTGTTTGGTGGGGCCGATGGTCACACTCACATCATCGACCCACTGGGCAATGCGACCTATTATGCCTTCGACAGTCACCAAACCCTCAAGAATGTCACCGTCCCACAAGCACGTAATGACGCCTATGCAGTCGACTACTACAACGTCCTCAACTCCTGGACCGACTCCCTCGGCAATATCACCTACTTCACCGAGGACTACTACGGCAACCGCACCTCGGTCACCGATCCGTTCCGTCACACGACGTACTACAACTACAACGTCACCAACCCCAAGGGCAACACTCTCAGCCAGGTCATCGACCCGCTGAAGCAGGTCAGCTACTACAACTACGATGCCCACGCCAACCTGACTTGCGAGATCGATCCGCTGCGGTTCGCGGCGTACTATCAGTACGACAGCTACGGCGAATTGACCGCCGCGACGGACAAGATGGGGCAGACGACGTACTTCGCCTACGACGCCTATGGCAACCGCATCTGGGTGCAGAATCCGCTGGGGTACGCGAGTTCGTTCAACCACGATCTGGCGGGCAATGTCATCGCGGCGACCGATCCGCTCGGGGCAAACACGTACTACGAGTACGACAACATGGACCGGGTGACGATGGTCACCGATCCGCTGGGGCGGGTCACCGAGCACGCCTACGACGGTCGCGGGAACCGGACGATCACACTACAGCCGGACGGGAACGCCGTCTACTACGAGTACGATGCTCTGGCGAAGCAGACGAAGCGGATCGATCAGCTCTTCCAGGCGTGGACCAGCCACTACGACCTGATGGGCAATCGTGTCGCGAGCAGCGACCCGCTGGGCAACACCAACTACTACCTCTACGACACCGACTACCGGATGGTCGCGACTCTCGACAGCAACGGGCAACCCACCTACTTCACGTACGACCGCAATGGCAACCGAACGGCTGTGACGAACGCATTGGGCTACGCCACCTACTTCCTGTACGACGCGCTGAACCGGCAATACGAGATGATCGACGCGAGGGGGAGCCAGTGGCAGACCGTCTACGACGCGGTCGGCCAGGCGACGGCGAGCGTGGACCCGCTGACCCGGTCCACATACTTCGGCTACGATGCCAGAGGTAGGCAGGTGTGGACGAAGACGCCGTTAGGACATGTGACATATATGCAGTACGACCACAACGGGCGGATGATCGCGACCATCGACGCGCTGGGTGAGACGGTCTACTACAACTACGACGCGGCAGGGCAGTTACTGGCGATGCTCGATCCACTCGGGAATCCGACGTACTACGCTTACGACGCAGACGGTCGGCGGACGCAGGAGATCGATGCCGTCGGTAATGCCGAGGTCGTGCATTACGACGCGGCGGGGCAGGTGAAGCAGCGCGACAAGGCCAGCGGCGTGGGGGCATATTTCGCCTATGATAGCATGGGGCGCGTGCTGAGCGAGTTGCGGTACCCATCAGGGGACACGATCTACTACGAGTATGACGCTCGCGGAGCACCGACCAGCGTGCGAAAGACTGGCATCGGCGACGAAACGTTCCAATATGACAACGCTGCTCGGCTGATTCGCCACACCCAGTGGGGCAACCAAAACTTCTACTTCAACTACGACTCGGCGGGCAACCGGACGGTGATGATCAACCCGGACGCCCAGCCCACGTATTACCGATATGACGCGCGCAACCTGCTCTCCGCGCTGACTGATCCGTGGGGCTACACGACGTACTACCAACGGGACGCCTTAGGGCTGGAGATCGCGAAGCTGTTGCCGAACGGGGTCACGACGTATCACAACTACGACGCCGCAATGCAGGTGGCGAGCATCCTGCACGTGGGTTCGAGCGGCGTGCTGCAGAGCCTGTACTACACCTACGATGGCGATGGCCGGCGAACGAAGATCGTGCGCGAGGACGGCAAGGCCATCTACTACAGCTATGATGCCACCAGTCGCCTGACCGGCGAGACGTGGCTGACTGGCAGCGGCACGCAACTCTACGCCTTTGCCTACCAGTACGATGCCGCCGGGAACCGCAAGCAGAAGACGTTCAACGGCGTCACGACGACCTACAGCTACAACACGCTGAACCAACTCACGGACGAGACGACGGCGGGGGTGACGACGCAGTACACGTGGACCGCCGATGGCGAGATGGCGACGAAGTACGACGCGATGGGCTGGAGCTACTACACCTGGGATGTCGATGAAAGCCTGAAGCACATCCAGACGCCGAGCGACGACCTCGCGAACCTATACAACTCGCGGATGCAGCGGGTGCGGCGGACCGAGTCCGGTGCGGTGACGTACATGCTCTACGACGGTCAGAAGCTGGCAGAGGAGAAGGACGGAACCTGGACAACACAGCAGGGATATGCGAGTCAGGGATCAAGCATCTACTCGCCGCTGCTGGCGCAATCGGGACCCGAGTGCTGGTTTCTGTTCGACGCATTGGGGACGACGGTGGGGCTGACGAGCAATGCGGGCGCGCTGACAGACACGTTCCTATACGAGGCGTTCGGTACAGGGCAGGGGAGGACAGGGACGACGGCGACGCCTTATCAGTATGTCGGGGCGTACGGGTACTACGGGGAATCTGGTTTGGGGATGAGTCAGGTGTGGTACAGATGGCTTCAGCCGCAGGGCGGCAGTTTCCTGTCGCGAGACTCACGCGGGGCCGGACTGCCATACGCGTACGCGGATCAGGGGCCAACGCTGTATGTTGACCCACGAGCGGAAGATACCTCGCAGCCAGGTGTCCCCATTATTCCTGGCATATTGGGCGAAGAGCGATGCTTGGCGATGTGTCGCAGCTTCGACAAGTGGTGTATCACACAGGTCGACGAACTCGACAACTGGATCGAATGCCAATGTCAGAGGCTGGACAAGTCAAGATGGTGCGAGGACTGGATTGTGCCGTGGTTGTACAGGCTTTTGACTGAACACGGGGGGTTGCCCATTCACGGAGATCCGTATGACAACTTCAACTACAAGAACCTTCTGGACATCTGCAAGCACTTCCAGGGCGCGGCCACCGAGCTCTGCCAGTTGGGCAAGACAGCCACCCGTATTGCGCTCGGCGTTCTCTGCAGTGGCGTTGCTTCAAACTGCGAGGACATGTGTAAACGCCAGGGCGTCATCATCGTAGCATAGAGGCAGCTTAGCTCAATGGCACCGCTCATCTGCGATTGGACGGGTGGCAACAGGTGTGTGGACAGGAGGCGATGACTTGGCTTTGATCCTGAAGCGCATTCTTTGGCTGGTGATGATCAGTTGCGTCACATGTTTGCTTTCAGTAATCGCCGAGATCATCGTGGCCAGCGCATATGGCGCATCCGCGACCCATCGCGGACCAGTGGCATTCTGGGCACTCGTCCCGCTCATCACATATCTGGTGAGCGTTGCCGTCGGAGCACTGTGGATGGGCACTCGCCTGGCCCCAGGCTGGCTGTGGGGGATGCTGGTCGCGGCAATACAGCCCGCTATTCTGTTCGTGGTTGATGTATGCACGGGGCACCAACATGTTTGGGGTATCCTCCAAGACATCCCTACTTACAGTTTCGGCATATATCTCGTGCTTGTCGTGCTGTTCATACTATTATTGGGCTCTGGTGCGCTGGGCGGATGGTTAGGCGAGGCCTTCCACCGCTGGCGCGGACCGCCAACCACAAGCACAACGGGTAAGGCCAAGTAACGGTGACGTCGGACGAGCGTCATCCGCGAGGACCACAATGCCATTTGGTACAACTACGATGCCTACGGCAACCGCATCTGGGTGCAGAATCCGCTGGGGTACGCGAGTTCGCTCCAGTACGATCTGGCGGGCAACGTGATCGCGGCGACCGATCCGCTCGGGGCGAGCGCGTACTACGAGTACGACAACATGGACCGGGTGACGATGGTCACCGATCCGCTGGGGCGTGTCACCCAGCAGGCCTACGACGGGCGCGGGAACCGGACGATCACCCTGCAGCCGGATGGGAATGCCGTCTACTACGAATACGATGCTCTGGCGAAACAGACGAAACGGATCGATCAGCTTTTCCAGGCGTGGGCCAACCGGTACGACCTGATGGGCAATCGTGTCGCAAGCAGTGACCCGCTGGGCAACACGAGCTACTACTTCTATGACACCGATTACCGGCTGACCGCGATCAGCGACCCCAACGGGCATCCAACCTACTACGCGTACGACCGGAACGCCAATCGGACGGCGGCCATCGACGCCTTGGGGGATACGACTTACTTCCTGTACGACGCCCTGAACCGCCAGTACGAGGTGATCGACGCGAGGGGGAGCCAGTGGCAGACCGTCTACGACGCCGTCGGCCAGGTGACGGCGAAGGTGGACCCGCTGAGCCGGGCAACGTACTTCGGCTACGACGCCCGGGGTAGGCAGGTGTGGGTGAGGACGCCGCTGGGGCATGTAACGTACATGCAGTACGACCGCAACGGGCGGACGATTGCGACCACCGACGCGCTGGGCGAGGCGGTCTACTACAACTACGACGCGGCAGGGCAGTTACTGGCGATGCTCGATCCGCTCGGGAATCCGGCGTACTACGCGTACGATGCCGACGGCAGGCGGACGCGGGAGACGGATGCGGTTGGGAATGCCGAGGCCGTCCAGTATGACGCCGCCGGGCAGGTCATCCAGCGAGACAAGGCCACCGGGGTGGGGGCGTACTTCGCCTATGACAGCATGGGCCGGGTGTTGAGCGAGTTGCGCTACCCGTCCGGCGACACGATCTACTACGAGTACGACGCTTGCGGAGCGCAAACGAGCGTCAAAAAGACCGACATCGGCGACGAAGCGTTCCAGTACGACAACGCCGGTCGGCTGATCTGCCACACCCAGTGGGGCAATCAAAGTTTCTACTTCAACTACGACTCGGCCGGCAACCGGACGGTGATGATCAACCCGGACAAGCAGCCGACGTATTATGCTTATGATGCCAGGAACCTGCTCCAGAGCCTGACCGACCCATGGGGGTACACGACCTACTACCAACGGGACGCCCTGGGCACGGAGATCGCCAAGCTGTTGCCGAACGGGGTCACGACCTACCACAACTACGATGCCGCGAGGCAAGTGACGAGCATCCTGCACGTGGGGGCGAGCGGCGTACTGCAAAGCCTGTACTACACCTACGATGGGGATGGCCGGCGCACGCGGATCATTCGCGAGGACGGCAAGGCCATCTACTTCGGCTACGATGCCGCCGACCGCTTGACCGGCGAGACCTGGCTGACCAGCGGCGGGACGCAGCTTTATGCGTTCGCGTATCAATACGATGCCGTTGGCAACCGCAAACAGAAGACGTTCAATGGCGTCACAACGACCTACAGTTACAACTCGTTGAACCAGCTCACCGCCGAGACGACGGCGGGGGTGACGACCTACTACACCTGGACTGCCGACGGCGAAATGGCGACGAGGCACGATGCCACGGGGTGGACTTACTACACTTGGGACGTCGACGAGAGCCTGAAGCACATTCAGACGCCGAGCGACGACCTGACGAACCTTTACAACTCAAGAATGCAGCGTGTGGAGCGGATCGAAGCTGAAGCCGCGACGTACATGCTCTACGACGGCCAGAAGCTGGCGATAGAGCGAGACGGGACCTGGGCCACGCAGCGGGATTACGCGAGCGAAGAGGACAGCATCTACTCCCCACTGCTGGCACAGGTGGAGTCCGAGTGCTGGTTCCTGTCCGATGCGCTGGGAACGACGCTGGGGCTGACGAACAACGCGGGCGTCCTGACGGATACGTTCCTGTATGACGCATTCGGGATAAGTCTGGGGACGACAGGGACGACGGCTACGCCGTATCGGTATGTTGGCGGCTATGGCTACTGGGACGAGCCGGGCGTGGGGATGAGCCAAGTATGGCATAGATGGTATCGATCAGAAAGCGGCATTTGGGCAGGGCGCGACCCGTTGGGGGCGGAGCCTGCGTACTCATACGTGAGCAACGCACCCAGCAATACGGCTGATCCCCAGGGGCTGGATAGTGGGCTCGCGACACCCGTTTTCTCGCCTGGGGGGGGCGGCGCATTCGGTGCATCATCTCCAGGGGATTCATGGTTCGATACCTCCCTTTGGGGACAACTCCTCCAGGGCAGCACTTGGGCCGAAGGTTGGCATGAGGGGTGGGCGTCGGGGTATTACGCATGTTGGGGCAAGTGTATCTCCGCTTTCCTCCCGCTGATCGGTGACATGGAAAGTCTTGGTGATCTCATCAGTATGCTCCGTGCGGTCGAGGGGGATCCATGGGACTCGAGCGACTGGTTTGATCTGGCAAGAGATGCGGCAGGAGGCAAGGCGGGAGTGCATAAGTGGCGCGCCATTGGGGGGAGGGTAGAGCGCCGCGGTGCTCTACGGGGCGTACGTCGGCCTCGGATCGGGCAGATCAAGAAGGATCTCAATCCCATTATCAACAGAAATGAGCGGTTGGCGGGGAGGTACGGCCGCCTGGCCGGGGAGCTGATACTGATCGAGATCATCTACGGAGCCATCAACTGCATCAACGAATGCAAGTGCCATCTCGGTTACTGACCTCTGGGCCTGCACAACGCTTGAGCAGTGAAGCACATGCAGCTATAGCGCAGATAAGAGAGGCAGATCAGATTGCAGTCGGACGCACGGATGCGTTGCAGCGTCTGAAAGCGGGTGCACGCGCCTGTTTCGAAGGCCGTAGGAAGGCAGAACACATGGCACTGCAACACCAACTCGGGTGGGCACTACTCTTCATCATCAATCTGTATTGGGGTGCCGGGGGGCCCACGCGCGCTCGGTGTCTGGCTGCCATAGCGGGAACGTCCAGTGCCGTCTGGGCGGTAGATGGTCCAGTTGCACTGGCGGTCGCGTACTATATCGCCAACGCAACGCATCTGCTGGCGTCAGGCAACGAGAGGGTAGGTCCCGCTATAGAGGTTCTTTTGGCTCTTAGCTTGGCGTTCCTATCTGCCGTAGGCGCGATCAGACAGAGGCGGCTGCATCCATACGCGATAGCGTCGTTTTTAGTTCTGGTCGCTGACGCACTCGGCCTGCGTCTGGTCGCCGCAGTTGTCGTGGCGATGGGGATGTTCGCACTGCAGAGGTACGAGCGAGAGCTAATCCGAATCTGGGTTACAGCTTGGCCCCGAGTGAGTGACGATAGACGGAGGCAGACAAAGGACACCCGATCCTGCGTGAGGCATCCGCACATTCCGCTTACCCGGGATCGTGTAGCAGGCATTCGCCGACGTCCGGAGACTCAGGAGTTCCATGAGTTGCTTCGAACCTGCGTAGGTACCATGACCGCGCTCGGCATCCTGACCGTTGCCTGGATGCTCATTCTGACCGTGCTGTCGTACTCGCCAGGCACAAGGGTGGGGCTCAACGAGGGGCTCGATCCGACAGCGGTGGCTCTTGTGGTTCAGACCGTTGCGGGCCTGCTTTCGTTGTGTGCCGTCTGGAGAAAATGGACCCTAATGTATCGAATCCCGTCAGAGCGCGTCGCGCGTGGTTTCGTAGATCAGGCCCTACGTTTGTCACTCATCTCCACGAACCCGGCGAGATGAGTGCGGTCACGGCCTGCAAGTCCGTGCTTCCGATGGTGATGATCAACCCGGACGCGCAGCCGACATACTACCGGTACGACGCTCGAGATCTGCTGCAATCCTTGACCGATCCGTGGGGCTATACGACCTACTACCAGCGGGATGCCCACGGGCTGGAGATCGCGAAGCTGCTGCCAAACGGGGTCACGACCTACCACAACTACGACGCGGCAGGACAAGTGACGAGCATCCTGCACGTGGGACCGAGCGGGCTTCTGCAGAGCCTGTACTACACCTACGACGGCGATGGCCGACGAACGAAGATCGTCCGCGAGGATGGCAAAGCCATCTACTACGCTTACGATGCCACCAGCCGCCTGACCGGCGAGACGTGGCTGACCAGCGGCGGGACGCAGCTCTATGCCTTCGCGTACCAGTACGATTCCGCCGGCAACCGCAAACAGAAGACGTTCAATAGCGTGACGACGACTTACAGCTACAACACGTTGAACCAGCTCACCGCCGAGACGACGGCGGGGGCGACGACGTACTACACCTGGGCCGCCGACGGGGAGATGGCAACGAAGCACGACACCACCGGCTGGTCATACTACACCTGGGATGTGGACGAGAGCCTGAAACGCATCCAAACGCCGAGCGATGACCTCGCGAACCTCTACAACTCAAGAATGCAGCGGACTCAGCGCACCGAAGCCGGGGCGGTGACGTATCTGCTCTACGACGGCCAGAAGCTGGCGACCGAGAAGGACAGAACCTGGACAACACAGCAGGGCTATGTAAGCGAGAGCCCAAGCATCTATTCGCCCCTGGTGGCGCAGTCGGGACCCGAGTGCTGGTTCCTGTTCGACGCGCTGGGGACGACGTTGGGATTGACGAGCAATGCGGGTATCCTGACGGATACGTTCCTCTATGAGACGTTTGGCACGGGACTGGGGAGAACAGGGACGACGGCGACACCGTACCAGTACGTGGGGGTATATGGGTACTACGATGAGGCAAACGTGGGGCTGGAGCATCTGTGGCATCGGTGGTACCAGCCGGGGGATGGCCGTTTCCTATCACGGGACGCCCTTCCCGCCCGTACCTCAGGGCCTCTGTATGATTATGCTGGGCAGTTGCCAACGATGGTGATCGACCCGACCGGACTGCAGAGAGGGCATGACCAGCCCGGTGATGACGCTTGGAAGTGCGCAACGGACTACATGAAGTGCCTGAACGGCGTGTCTCATGCGGCTGCTTGCATCGCGTGCGCGATACTCGGGGTTGGCACAGGCATTATCGAGTGGTCGCTCTGTGAGGCGGCGCTGAAAGCGAAGAACCTCCCCGCCATTATTGGCTTTTGCGGTGTTCTCCCCTTAGGAGAGATCCTAGCGCTTATCAAGTGCTTCAATGCGGCGACCCAGAGGGAACTGACGGAATCCGAAAGCTGTGACACCGCTCACACGTTCTGTCTTGCGCGCGCGAACCGGGGGCGTCACTACGTATGAACAGGAGGAATCGGTATGCGGCCCCCCGTATGCTACCGCGCGCCGTTCAGGCGGTATGTCGTCGCTCTGGTAGCCATAGCGGCTGGGAACATAGCCATGATCGCTGGATCATACTGGGCTTTTCGCCCTGCCTATGCCTGGTTCACCGGCAGTCTGAGGACGGCTTGGCGGCCCGGGGATGCACACCATGTTTCCGCCACACTCATCGCTGAGTTCGCTATATTCGTGGCACTGCACGGATGTCTTGTGGTGATCTGCATCTGGTCGGCGCGCATCAACTCCCGCATTGTGACGGTCTGGGCACGCCAAGGACTTCGGATGGCTGACGCGCTATACTGGCCGTCTCCGATCGGCGGGCCGAAGGCGGTGGCGTGGGCCGACGTCCGGGAGGTCCATGTGACCAGGCGACCGCCCTTCCGCGAGCCAACGTCGATCACAGTGCGAACGACTAACGCGGCTGTGCCCCTCCCTATTTGGATCGGCAGGGGCGAGGAGATAGCCGCTGAGTTGGCCAACAGAGCGGGGCTTGTTGCAGTGACGCACGCCGGACGCGTGATCACGTACGGGCGCGCAAGTGGGGGGTAAGCCAGGGATCGGGCGGACATCGGCCCGTCCGAAGCAGGCTTGGCCCGTCTACCGACCCCGAGGGCGCAATGCCTACTAGCGATCTACTACCAGCGAAATGCCCTGGGCCCGGTGATCGCCACGCTCCTGTCTAGGCCCGTCACGACGTACCACAGCTACGATGTGACAGGGGCAGGCCACCCAGCGCAACAAGACCACCGGGGTAGAGGCATACTACGCCTACGACAGCATGGGGCGCGTGTTGAGTGAGCTGCGGTACCCATCGGGGGATACGATCTATTATGAGTACGACGCCCGCGGCGCGCAGACCAGTGTCAAGAAGACCGGCATCGGCGACGAGGCGCTCCAATATGACAGCGCGGGCCGGCTGATCTGTCACACCCAGTGGGGCAACCAAAGTTTCTACTTCAACTACGACGCGGCCGGCAACCGGACGGTGATGATCAACCCGGACGCTCAATCGACGTATTACGCCTACGACGCGCGCAACTTGCTGCAAAGCCTGACCGATCCGTGGGGGTACACGACGTATTACCAACGCGATGCGCTCGGCCTGGAGATCGCGAAGCGCCTGCCGAATGGCGTCACGACCTATCACAACTACGACGCCGCAAGGCAGGTCACCAGCATCCTGCACGTGGGCTCGAGTGGCACGCTACAAAGCCTATACTATACGTACGACGGCGATGGCCGGCGGACACGGATCGTCCGCGAAGACGGCAGGGCCGTCTACTTCGGCTACGACGATGCCAGTCGCCTGACCGGCGAGACGTGGCTGACCAGCGGCGGGACGCAGCTTTATGCCTTCG
>CAYWBK010000168.1:0-12165 GCA_964455745.1 uncultured Armatimonadia bacterium | reverse complement strand
TAGGGCAGGCGGCGACGAGGTGACGTACATTGCCACCTGCCAGCCGGCGGACGAGGAGATGGTGGAGCGGGTGGCGAAGCACCGGGCCGCCCGGCCTGCCGCCTGGCGCACCATCGAGGAGCCGCTGCGGCTCGCCGATGCCGTGCGTCGGTGTGACACAGGCGCCGCCCTCATAGACTGCCTCACCCTCTATGTAACAAACGTGCTGTTCAGCGAGGACGAGGATCAGGAGAGGGCTGAAAGGGTCGTCAACGACGAGTTGTTGCGGCTGGTCGATGCGGTGGCAGAGACGGGCAAGATCGTGATCGTCGTGACGAATGAGGTGGGCATGGGGATCGTTCCGGCGACGCCCCTGGGGAGGGCTTTCCGCGATATCGCAGGGCGCGCGGGGCAAGAACTCGCGCGACACGCGGACGAAGCATATATGGCCGTGCTCGGGATTCCGATAAAGCTCAAGTAACAGGAGGCAGCCCATGACATACGAAGAGCAACTGCGCACTCAGATCTCGTCGATCCAGCCGCCCGATGCCGGGCAGATGCAGATCGCCCGCCAAAGACAGGACAGCCTCACCAAGCCGCAGGGCAGCCTCGGCCGGCTGGAGGAGCTTTCGATCTCCGTCGCCGGCATGACCGGCAGCCTGAAGCCGTCTCTCGCGAGTAAGGCCATCATTGTGATGGCGGGAGATCACGGCGTCGCCGCCGAAGGGGTGAGCGCTTTCCCGCAGGCCGTGACCGTCCAGATGGTGCTCAACTTCCTTGCCGGAGGCGCGGGGATCAATGTGCTCGCCCGGCATGTCGGGGCGCGGGTGGTCATCGTCGATGCCGGTGTCGCGGCCGATTTCGAGCCGGCCGATGACCTGCGCATCCGCAAGATCGGGTACGGCACCGGCAACATCGCCGTCGGCCCGGCGATGACGCGCGAGCAGGCGGCACAGGCGATCCTCAGCGGCATCGAGGTCGTCGCCGAAGAGCGCGCGAAAGGCCTCGACATGGTCGCCACCGGCGACATGGGCATAGCGAACACGACGCCCAGCAGCGCTATCGTCGCCGCGATCACCGGCCGCGCCGCGGCGGATGTCACCGGCCGCGGGACCGGTATCGATGAGGCGGCCTGGGCGAACAAGGCCCGTGTCATCGATCGCGCGCTCGAGGTGAATCAGCCCGACAAGTCCGACGCCCTCGATGTCCTGGCGAAGGTCGGAGGCTTCGAGATCGGCGGGCTGGCCGGGGTGGTACTCGGCGCGGCCATCCACCGCATCCCGGTCATTATCGACGGATTCATCTCCACCGCCGGCGCACTGATCGCCACGGAACTCTGCCCCCTGGCGCACAACTATGTCATCGCGGCGCACAGGTCCGTCGAGGTCGGCCATCAGGCGGCTTTGGACCGCATCGGCGCGCGGCCCCTGCTCGACCTCGGCCTGCGCCTGGGCGAGGGAACCGGGGCGGCACTGGCGATGAGCATCGTCGAAGCCTCGGTGAAGATACTCAACGAAATGGCGACCTTCGAGAGCGCCGGGGTCTCGAACCGCGAGGACTAGCGATGCTCACCGGCCTGGCCTCGGCGATCAGGCTGTTGACGGTCATCCCCCTTGGACGCTGGCGCGCGGACGCCTTCAGCGCCGGGGGGGCGCTGCCGTTCTTCTCGGTCATCGGGGCCCTGGTGGGGGCCTTCGCCGCCGGGGCGTACTGGCTGGGGTTGCACGGCATCTCGCCGCTTGCGGCTGCCGCGCTGGCAATCGCCGCCGACCTGTGGGTGACCGGCAACTTCCACTATGACGGCCTCGCCGACACCGCCGACGGCATCTGGGCGCATCACAGTCGTGAGCGCGCGCTCGAGATCATGAAGGACAGCCATGTCGGCGCGCACGGGGTGTCGGCGGTGGTCGTGGCGCTGGTGACGAAGCTGGCGCTCCTCGCGGCGGTGGGTGATGCGCGGATCGGGATCATCGTCGCCGCAGCATCCATTGCCCGCGCAGCGGCCGTATATGCCGCAGTCGCAGCTCCATACGCCCGCAAGCAGGGCACGGGCCAGAGTGTCGCCGCCGATGCTCGCCGGTGGCATCTCATCATCGCAGGCTTCCTGGCCGGGGGCATCGCCTATGCTGCGGCGGGGCTGGCGGGGCTGGTCGGCCTTGGCGCAGGGGCTGCATTCGCGGTGTTCGTGACGTGGCGCATCTCGCGTCGCCTCGGTGGCATGACAGGTGACACTTACGGCGCCGCGATTGTTCTGACCGAGTTGGCAGCTTTGGCGGCGATGCTGGCGGTCGGGCATTTGCAGTTGGTTTGATGAGCGAAAATGCAACATACCATCACGAGGCGTGTAGGGGCGCGATTCATCGCGTCCCGAACTTCCAATACGATAGAAACGAATCGTCGTTCGCCCGCCGGGAAGGTCTCCCCGAGTGGCCGCGACAATCCTGTCGCGGATCGCCGTGTCGCCGTTCACCCGCCGGGACGGCCCCGCCCTGTCCCGCTTGCGGCGGGCCACCCCTGCCGTGCCGGGAGGTACTTGTTTAGCGACGATCTCCCTCAACCATGTGATCCGCGCGATAAATCGCGCTGCCACATGGTCTGGGGGGAGATGTCGCTAAACATATATGTCGGGCGAGGAGAGGCAGACGACGATTTCCGAAGTAGCCGGGAGCCCGCCCGGCGTAGGCCGCTTGTTTCCGGTTTGGTGTATACACTCTTGCTGGCCGCGTTCGTGCCATTGTGCGCGGGCTGCCACTCGCCGACTTCGACCACCGCCGTCCCCCAGACGAAGGCCTCCACCCAACCCGCATCGACCGCTATCTCCTTCACGGACGATCTCGGTCACGCCGTCTCGCTCGCGAAGCCCGCGCAGCGGGTCGTCAGCCTCTCTCCGAACCTCACCGAGTCCATGTTCGCAATCGGCGCAGATGACCTGCTCGTCGGGGTGACTGAGTTCTGCAAGTACCCGCCCGAGGCGCAGAGCAAGCCGCACATCGGCGGGATCATCAATCCGGTGCTGGAGAAGGTGCTGGCGGCAAAGCCTGACCTCGTCCTCGGCGCGCGCGGGAACCCGGACCAGTTTCTCAAGCGCCTCGTTGACATGAAAGTCACCGTGGCCTCGTTCGACCCGCAGACCCTCGATGCGGCTATCGATCTTCTGCGCAAGCTGGGCGGTCTTTGCGGTCGGGAGAGGAAAGCGAGCCAGGTCGCGGATGCGCTCAGCGCCCGTGCGGTGTCGATTCGCGCCCAGGCGGTGAAGCCCGCGACGCCGCCGAAGGCGCTGTTCATCCTGGAGTGGCAGCCGCTGTTCGTTGCCGGCCCGAAGTCGTTTGTGGATGACATGATCCGCGCCGGAGGGGGCGTGAACGTGGTGAAGGGGGAGAACATCGCGGCTGGAGCGAACGCCGACAGCCCGTGGCCCCAGGTGTCGGCGGAGAAGATGATCGCGCTCGATCCCGATATCATCATCTTCGCGAAAGCGCAGGGCGCCGGCGTCGACACCTCCGGCATCATCTCGCGGATGAAGTCGGACGCGGCGTGGAAGAATGTTTCCGCAATCCGGGCGAACCACATCTACGCGGTCGATGACGACCTCGTCACGATCCCCGGGCCGCGACTGGTGGACGGATTGGCGGAGGTCGTGCGGATCATTGGGGAGGCGCCGGCAGCTTCACCGCAGCGCTGAGCCGCCAGTCGGTTCCCTGAGGTGTCAGCTCGAACGCCCAGACCTGAGTCTCGCGCGTTGTGGCGTCCCTCACCTGCAACTCAGACTTGATCCAAAGCCTGCCCGATGGCGTGTCCTGCCACCCCCGAAGCTCGAAACGCTCCACCCTAAACGGCCTGAGCGGGTGCAGGAAACGCCCCCCGTACGTCTCGATGAAGTCCGGCGTGCAGCGGCTCTCGGCATCCGCTGTCCGGCCGTCGCGTAACGCGTACAGGAACTGCTGCAGGCCGACCCAGGCGGCTTGGCGATGGGAGTCGGACGGGTATCCGGGTCGATAGGTAGGCCCCGGACCCGTCTCCGCCTGCAATGCCTTGGCGGGCAGCGCGAAGCGTATTTCCCGGCCCGCGTCGGTGACGATCACGGCATCGCCGGCGGGCGCGAGAGACACCTTGGCTCCGAAGGCCTCGGCCACCGGCCGCACGGGGACCGTGATCTGCCCGCAGACGATCACTGGCTGCTCGGTCAAAGCGACCGTCATGTTGTCGACCCGCGCGGACTTGCGCCCCACCCACAACTCCACCGTCTTATCGTCGCGCTTCACGACCACCCTCTTCTCCTTCGCCACCCACTGTATCGATGCGTTCAGCCACTGCGCGAACGGCTTGAGCTTTACCATCACCTGCCCGCTGGGCGCGGTGTAGGGGCCGCATTCGAGGTCAATGGGACTTTGCATCGACAGGGAACTGGTGATGAGCAATAAGGCGAGAATCACGTGGATCACCCCTTGACATTATCGAACGAATGGTCTATTTTAATAATAGAACGCACGTTCCAAAGAGGGTGTCTGCCATGCCTGCAAGACAAGTGCTCCACCTCATCATCCATGATCTCACGACCGCGGCGGAAATGCAAACCTACCCTCGGTACTCCGGCCTGCCGGTGGTCATTACCGATTCCGGGCAACAGGCAACGGTACAGGGCCTGTCGGGCGAAGCCGCGGCCTTCGGGCTGCGGGCGGGGATGCCCGCGTGGGAGGCCCGCCAGCGCTGCCCGGAGGGGATGTTCATCAACGCCAACCGCGCTCACGCCCTGCCGTTGACAAAACAGATCGTCGATCTGTGCCTCAAGTATACGCCTCTGTTGGACATTGTGTCTCTCGATGAAATCTGCCTGGATGTGACCGGCAGCCTGCGGCTGTTCGGCAGCGCCGCGCGGATCGCGACGCGGCTGATCGACGAGATCGACCGCGAGATGCACCTGAGCCTGCGGGTCGGCATCGGGCCGAATCGCCTCATCGCACGGGTCGCCTGTGGGCAGGCGGCGCTGCGGCATTTCATCGAAATTGGTGAAGACAGCTTGCCGGGCATCCTATCGGTCCTGCCCGTCGGCAGTCTGGGGCTTCTCGATCAGGCCGGACTCAGAGGGCTGGCGCAGGCGGGCGTGCAGACTTTGGGGGCGCTGGCGGAGATACCGTTGCCTTTCTTGGAGCGCCGCTTCGGTGTCCTGGGGCCGCAATTGGCCCGGGCGGCACGGGGAATCGATGACACCCCGGTACCGTCCTACGAGGACCAGCGCTCTTTCGCCGAAGTTACCGGGGAGGCGCGGCTTCTACGCGAGACGCGGGATCGCGAGACGATTCTGCTTCATGTGCGGGCGGCGGCGGATGCCTTGGCCGCGCGGCTCCAGCGGGAGGGATGCGTGGGACGCAGCCTCTGCGTGACTTTGCGCTGCGCCGACGGAACGGATTTCCAGAGGCGGCATGTGCTGCCGGGTTTCGCGAATAGCTCGGATGCCTTCTACAGGCCTGCCGCGCAGATGGCTGCGACTATCGAAACCGGGGCGAAGATGGTGAAGTCCGTGCGTCTCGCCGCCGCCGACTTGCGCGGACAGGCGCCGCCCGAGCAACTCTCGCTGCTGGAGTCCTCGATCCCGCAAAGGCCCCATCACCCGCGTCAGAAGCAAGTCCAGCGGGCAAGCGTAGTGAGGCAACTTAAAACGCTGAACGCTGAACGCTGAACAACGGCGAAACGAAAAACGGCAAGAAGGAAAACGGCAGAGGCAAGGCCTGCTACATGCAATGAACCGACCCGTGGAGGTCCCTGCCTCGGGCGAGGGCCTCTTCGGCTGCGGCGCGATTCAGGCCGAGTATCTTCAGGTCCCTGTAGATCGTGTTCGTAAAGATGATCTCCATGTCGTTGTATTCGGGCTGCGACAGGTTGATCGCCGTGAGGCCGCGCATTTTTGAGATGCTGGGGATGAAATGGTCGCCGCGGCCGCAGAAGTGGACGATGCCGCCGCCTAATTCGTCCAGCAGCCGCTGGTCGCAGGGGCGCACGAACTCGTCGACCTGCGCGGGAGACAGGTTCATCGCCGAATCGTCGCGCAGGGCAATGTTGCCCTTGTGGAAGAAGCCCCAGTGGCAGTTGCCATTCGGGCGGAAGGAGACGACCTTGGTCCACTCGCGCATGAACGCGAGATAGGTGTCTGTCACCACATCGAGAAGAGCCTTCACTAATTCCGGCTGGTCGTAGAGGGCATAGAAGATCGAGCTGCCCCAGACCACCTCGCAGATGTCCATCGGCCCCTGGAGGTCGGGGTGGTAGATATGCACGTACTGGCCGATGCGCGGGTACTCGTGGCCGATCTGCACGAAGCGTTCGCCCATCTCCAGCACCCGCGCGCCGAAGCCCCGGGTCAGGTCCGGGACCCCGGCATCGACAATGCGCTTGATCGCGCTGATGTCGTGCAGCGGCTTCGAGGTGGGGAGAGTGTCGAGTTCGTCGGCCATGACGAACAGTTCGACGCCGAAAAGCAGGGGAATGATGCTGGTGCCGAAGTTGCTGCGAACGGCCATAAGCAGGCCGCCGCCCGCCGCGAGCTGGCCCGAACAGCCCCCGTACTGCTGGAGAGCCATCGCGTCGAAGTCATCGAGCGTCGCGTTCACCCGGACTGCCGGCCACGGGACGCCCGGCGCCGACGCGGTCCGGCGTTGCGGGGAAAAGATGCCGCCCCGGAAGCGCCCCTCCACGAAGTCGGCCCACTCCGCCAGGAGCGCGTCCTCGACTTCGGGGTCGATCCGAGCCTCGAGGTCGTCCAGGCAGCGGTTCAGTTCGTCAGTCATGCTTGTGCCTCTGCGCGGCGCGCGCGTTGGGGCGAATGAGGTCAGTCGGTGGGCGGGGTGATGATGCCCTTCTCGACCCAGCCCTCGATCAGGGCGCGCATGGTCTCGATATCGCCTGGGCGGCGGGCGGGGAAGCACATGCGCTCGTCCCCGATCCCCAGTAGCGACACGGCAAGTTTCACCCCGCCGAGGCCCGCCCCGATGCTGGGCTCTCCGTAGCTGTAGGTGAAGAAGGCCCGGAACACGTCCTCCATCTGGTCCTGAAGTGCCCGTACGCGGTCGATGTCGCGGGCCAAGGCGGCGTCGTACAGCCGCACGCTCAGGTGTGGGGCGAGGTTCGCGATGCCGAGCACCCCGCCGGATGCTCCCAATAGGACGGCGGCGGCCATCAGCGTTTCGGTTCCGGGGAGGACGGCGAAGTCATCGCGCCCGCGGAGGGCCGAGAGGAGCTTCGTCTGGGCCATGAAGTTCTCGGAGGTGTCCTTCAGACCGATGATGTTCGGATGCTCTGACAGCTTCAGGATCGTCTCGACATGCAACGGATTGCCGGTGCGCTGGGGGATGTTGTAGACGATCAGGGGAAGCTGCACGCTATCGGCGAGGCGGGTGAAGTAGTCGATCAATTCGCCCTGCGAGTAAGTGAAATAGTAGGGTGTCGTGGCGACGAGCGCATCCGCGCCGCAGGACTGTGCGACGGTGGCGTTGGCCAGGGCCTCCGCATACGATGCCGCCACGATCCCGGCGAGGATCGGGATCCGCCGTGCCGCCTCGTCGATGACGACGCCGAAGCAACGCTCGCGTTGGTCGCGCGGGAGGGTGAGGAACTCACCGCTGGAGCCTTGCACGAAAAACGCGTGGCAGCCGCCGCTCAGCAGATACCGCACCAGCTTGCGGAGCGCGGGTTCGTCGATGGTCTCATCCGCGTTGATCGGCGTGAGGATCGGCGGAATGACGCCTTTGAGGTCCGTTGCCTGAAGCATGGTGGCGACCCTGGAGGAATGAGGAGTTCGGGATAACGGACGAAACCGCCGCCGGCGTCAGGCTTCCGCATCAAGCTGGACGCCGAACTCGAGGTCCACGTCAACTTCGGCGAGTCGTCGCCAGGGGAGGCGGGCGCGGGTCTCCTCGAGTTCCGCCAGTGTGAGGCGGCTACGGTATTCATCCGGGCCAATCTCGGCGCAGTCGCGTCCGAGGAAGGACTCGATCCACAGGTCGGCGGCTGCGTGAGCGATGCGGTCGTGGACGATGTCCTCGGCATACCGGGCACACGCAGTCAGGTCGAACTGCGCGGCGCGAACAAGCCGAGCGACATGCGCCGTCGCGCGCGGGCGAACTCGCGTCTGGAACAGCCAGTCCTTGATGAAGCACTGGAACAGGAACTCGATGTGCGCTTTCTCGGCGTCGATCAGCGAGTTGAGCAGCGCCAGGTAGCGCATCGGTGAGAGTTCGCCGATCGCGTGTGCGAGGTCGAACGCGCCCTTGTCCTGGAGGGCGATCAGCCGGAGGCTGCTGTGGGCGAGGCATTTCGCGAGCGCCGAGCTTGCGGTGCCGGAGGCCGCAAACGACAGCAAGCGCGGGATGGTGATGCCGCTGCTAAGGAGCGTCTCGGCGAAGATGTCGTCCGCCCCCATAGGGAACGCAGCGTCGCAGATCGCGAGACCGCGGCCGGTGCCGCTCATGTCGATCTGGTCGATAAAGTCAGCCAGTTCTCTCGACCGCTCGCGGCGAGCGCCGGGGGCCTTGTATGCGGCGCGGGGTTGCGGAGCGGGCGTGTTGACGACCAGCGTCAGGTCGGCAGTCTCGCGGTCGGAGGTCAGCTTCGCCCCGACCGCTTCGACCAGCGCCCCCACCGCCTCGGCGAACGGACGATTCTCCTCTGCCGGGATCATATCGGCGTCGTCGGGATTCGAGTAGATGACCCGGATCAGCGGGACCTTCTCCATGTGCTTGTGGATGAACCGGGCGAGAAGCAGTTCGGTCGCCTCGTCGATCCCCGAGCAGATCAGCGTCCGCTCGCGCAGACCAAGCCGGTCGAGATCGGCAACCAGCGCCGTCTGCTCGCCGATGTGCAGACCGTGGCGTCCGCCCTCATCCTGGCCGAGAAGCAAGAAGTCGATGTTCCCGTCGGCGACCTCGTGGATCGCGCGCAGGTTCACCTCGTGGTTCCTGGCCCGAATTGCGCTGTACTCGCCGAGAATGGCGGCGGGGAGGCCGCGTTCGAGCCTCTCAAGCTCCGCGGCAAGCTGTGGATCGTCATTGGTTTCCGCCGCGCGTCCGGCAGTCACGGCATAGCGGCGGAGGGCCTCCCAGTACTGTGCCGTGTCATCCGAGCTTGTGGTCGTCGAGAGTCGCATGATCGAGCTGGAGGCGAAGATCGGCATACTCGGAGCGGCGGCGCGGATGCGGGCGAGAATATCCAGGCGCTCGAGTGCGAGTTGGGTGCGAGTGCCGGAGGTGCACGAGGCGGTCAGGCCCCCGTAGGCGAGCATATCCAGAGACAGGATCGCGCAGTCGGCCGGCTCGCCGAGTTGCTCGAGCAGCCAGGCGGCAATATGGTCGGGTTGGCCCGGTGTGCCGAACTGTCCGAGGACTTCGAGTGACGGCATGACCAACTCGTAATCAACCATCCGTGCGAGCAGTCGCGGCATCTTGACGCTGCACGGACGGTCGTCGAGGGGTACGAGGATCACGCGATGGGGGCGATGTCGTAGCGGCACGATGGGCCTCCGAGATTGGGAACGACGACGGCTTGCGGGCACAATGCGGTCGCACTTACGGCTGGTCGGGCCAGGGCCAGAAATCGGCCATGCGGAACACGATCCGGATGTCGGTCACGTCTCTGAGCGCGGAATCCGCCGTGTAGGGCAGCGGCGTATAGATGCGGTTATCGGCCCAGACTCGGACTTCCTCGGCGGTTCGGACGACTTGTCCCCTCGGCACTGTCGCGTCGAAATAGACGCGCGGGACCGGCTGCCACGGGCCGCCTTTCATGCGAAACTCGACCATGCACCGCGACAGGGTGCGCTCCAGCCAGTTCACATGCCCGCCCGTGATGTCGTCAGGGCGGTAGCTGGGCAGGATGTAGCCCGAGAATAGCGGGGCGAGGCCCTCGAACGACGGCGCGATCGCGCTGACCGGCCCGACGATCATCCACTGGGTTCGCTCGCGGATATAGTCAAGCTCCGGGCTTGAAGCGTGTTCGCGCGGCACGATCTGAAAGCCGCCCACCAGGCCCGCCGGAGCCGTCGATATGTCGATGACGCCACAATGATTGGCCCGAACGCGGCCCGGGCCGACCAGTGCATCACCTTCAAAGCGGCCGATGCCGCTCACCGGGCGCAATACCTGGCCGATCACCCGCGGCGTCTCTCCGGCGTACTCGATGCGGATGAGCCCGCCGAACTTGTTCTCGAAGGTCACGTACAGCGGGTACTTCTCCGGGCGGCTCTGGTGGATGACCAGTACGTCGCCTGTTCTGGGTATATAGCTCGGCGGAAGCGGCGCTTGCTTGCCCGCTATCTCGCATGTGACGGCGTCGTTCACATACGGCCCGAGGCCGCCGCCGAAGATCAGATCGCCGCCGGGGATGTCGGTGACGATGAGCGCCCCGGTGTCGAGTTCGACGGCCGCCTGGCCGATCGCCTTGCCGCCGGGGCAGATCGTGAAGATGACCCCACGGCCGGAGACGGCATCGGTTCGGACCTTGATGTGAATGCCGTTCGCCGCGGTTGCCGCGACGGCGCTGTCGTGCGCCCACTTGCTGGCCGTGTAGCCCTGCGGGTTGACGGCGGTCGCCGGTGACACCACATGGCCGAGGGGCATCCAGTGCGCGCCCCTATTCCGGCTGACCTCGATGATTCCTCCCGGCGAATTCACGGCACGAATCAGCAGCCCCTCGCGACGGGGAGCCGTGTTCTCCGGCAGGATCTCCGGGGCTATTGCGGGTCCTTCGGCCCATGCGACGGCCAAGCCGGCGACAAAGCAGGCGAGGCATATCAATGCTGCGATTATCCGCTGCATTATGCTCCGAACTTGTGTTGCGTTCCGGTGTAGTTGGTCATCAGAGTCATGACATCCGCGCCGGTGATCCGGCCAAGATCGCCCCTCGCGCAGCACCGCTCACCGTAGCAGCACACGTCGTCCGGGCGAACGCCGTGCCCGAAGAACGCCACCGGGATGCCGTCGCCGGTGTGATCGCCGGTGGAGATCGGAGTGCAGTGGTCGGCGCCGATCATCAGCGTGGTGCGACCCCAGTCGAGGTTGTCGAGCAAATAGCCGATGGCGCGGTCGACCTTCTCGACAGCCGCAATCTTCTGGGCTGCCTCGCCGTCATGCCCGCCGAGATCGGGGGCTTTGATATTACAGAGAATGAAGTCGTGATCGGCCCAGGCCTTCGCGACCGCCTTGGCAATCGCGAGTTCATTGGTATCGCGCCCGCCGGTCGCGCCGGCGACGTGAATCACGCTCATGTCGAGGTACAGGCCGAGGCCGCGAACCAGGTCGACCTCGACGATCATGGCGCCCTTCAGCCCGTACTTGTGCGCGAAAGGCTCCAGGTGGACTGCAGTGCCGATGCCCCGAGGCAGGGCGATGTTGGCGGGCAGCAGGCTGGCCTTGATGCGGGCCTGGTTCACCGGATGCGGGTCGAGCGCCTCGTATGCACCCTGCACGAACTCATTGACGATCCGCGCGGTCTTGAGTGCATTGGGGTCATCGGCGGCTTCGGGCAAAGGCGCGCAGGCGGGGTACTCGACGCCTTCTTTGTGCGGGTCGACCTCGGTAATGCGGTGGTCGAGGCCCTCCCCGCGCAAGACGAGAGCGGCGCGATGCTCAACGGACTCCTTGAAGATGACCTGGATGCCCTCGATCCCGTCCTTGAAGCGCTCGTTGACGGCTGCCGCGAGCTGGTCGGTGCCCTCCTTGATGCGGCCGGCGCGGCGGTCGGTGACAATGCGCCCATCGACCGTGGAGAAGTTGCAGCGGAAGGCCAGATCGCCGGGCTGGACGTCGATTCCGACGCCTTTGGCCTCGAACGGCCCGCGGCCTTTGTAGAACTTGAAGGGGTCGTAGCCGAGGATGGCCATGTGCCCCGTGTCACTGCCGACGGCGCGGCCCGGGGATACCGGGTACATGAGGCCGCAGGCGCCACGGCCTGCGAGAACGTCGAGCATTGGAGTGTTAGCGGCTTCGATGCTGGTCTGGCCACCCAAAGAGGGTACGGGTCGGCCTCCCATGCCGTCGCCGAGGAAGATGATCGCTTTGCAGTCAGCGGCCATGTGGTGCCCCTTTCACAATTCCGTGATACGTTGAGGATTTTAGCTTCGGGGGCGGGTGAAGTCAAGGAAAGGCAGGAGTGGGCCAGGAGCATCGTTTTTACGGATCACACCAAGCCCAGGGGTGTCTT
>CAYWBK010000167.1:0-12174 GCA_964455745.1 uncultured Armatimonadia bacterium | reverse complement strand
GCACCAAAACTCTCCCGTCCGCAGGACGGGTGGCCGAAGGCCCTATGGCCCGCGTCATCGACGGCCTGGGCGGCTGCGCCGCCACCCGTCCTGGCGGACGGAAACGACCGTGACTACCGGCCCTGAACCGGACGCTGAAGCATCCGGCTGAGGGGCGCTTCGCGCCGGGCGTCCTACTGTTGGTTCGTTTGACCTCCATAGCCGTATCTGGGCATAGTGTGCCTCAAGTCGGCATTTGGGAGGTCCAGAATGCAACCCGAAGCTGTCGCTCGCGTCGCCCATAAGAACGCACAGGAAGCCATCGTCGCCCGCATCGCCGAAGACTTGCGCCTCACCCCGTTTCTCGCGCGGGCCTACTACGAGCAGATGGCCGACTACTTCCAGCAATACGCCGGGCTCGATCTGCAGGACAACCAGGTCGCCTACTGCGCCCTCGCCGCCGAAGAGCCGCCCGGTAGGAAGCTCGCCGAGTGCCGGCGCATATCCGTTCGACTCACGCTGCACGATCCCGCGGACCTTGACACCGCCGCCCAAAGTCTCAGCGCCTTGCGCCAGGCGCGCATCATCCGGCTGTGTGACCAGGCCCTGGATCAGGGCGGGCTGCTTACCCAGGAAGATCTCGCCATTCTGCTGACCACCAGTCACAGCACCATCAAGCGCGACTTGCGTCAGTTGCGCCGGCAGGGCGTCTTCGTCCCCACGCGCGGTCTGCAGCGCGACATCGGCCCCGGCGTCTCCCACAAAGTTGAGATCATCCGCCGCTACCTGGGTGGCGAAAGTCTCACCGACATCAGCCGTGCGATGAACCACGGCATCGACAGTATGCAGCGGTATTTGCAGGCCTTCCGCCAGGTCGCTCTGATGACCCGCGAACAACTCGACGCGCCGCTCATCCGCAAAGCCTGCCGGCTGTCGTTGAAGCTGATTGCCGAGTATCAGGCGCTGTTCCAACAGGCCCTCGAGTCGCCCGGCATGCAAAGGCGGCTCGACGACTTGCTTGGCCCCAAAGCTCCCGAAAAAGGGGGGCGATGCCGATGAATGCGCCCTCCAGACGCGAGCAGGAAGCCCGCCGTTTGAGCCAAAAGAGCCTGCGCCAGCAGCTTTGTGAGCGGTTCGAACACGATTACGGTTTTGACAAAGGACGCCGCATCATCCCGACGATCGTGGATGATATCCTGAGCCTCGTCGAGCAATACTATGGAGCGGACCGCGGGCAGAGGCCCGACCAGATCATCTTCGCCGCGGCGCATAAGGACGCCCAACTGACCCGCGGTAAAACCATGGCCCAGACCCGTCAGCAGGCGGTTCGACTGACTATGATCGCCCCCGATGACCACGAAGCCTACGCCCAGGGCGCGACGGCTTTGCGCGCTCGCCGCCTGGTGCGGTGGCTGTACGAGGCCGAGGCTCAAGGCGCGCTTCTCTCTTCCGCCGACCTGGCCTATCTGAGCGGAGTCGCCCGCGCCACAGTGGACTCGCATCTTCGCGCCTATGAGCACGAGACCGGCACATTGTTGCCCTTGCGTGGCACCGTGCATGATGCCAGCCCGAAGATCACCCACAAGGCCAAAATCGTGCAACTGTACCTGGGCGGTCATCTGCCCACCGAGATCGCGCGCATGACGAACCATAGTCTGGAGGCGGTGGAGCATTACCTGCGCGACTTCGAGCTGGTGCGCGAACTGTGGCCGCGCTACGACGTCGAACAGATCGCACGCTTGATGCAACGTGGCCAGCGGGTCGTCGACCAGTACATCGAGATCTTGCGGCAACAGTCATCGAAGGAAGAAGGGGACACCCCGGTCCGGGAACCGTCGGTGTCCCCCCAGTCGGGCTCCCACGAGCCCGCCAAGGAAACGATACTGCGCTCGCCAACCGATAGCAAGCACGACAGTACACAACGGTGTCCACCCCGGGACGGGCTACCGGAGGTGTCCCCCCAGCGGGGTGGCGGGGAAGACGTCCAAAAGGTCAAATGAACCTATCTGCGGACGCAGCGACAACGACTTCATCTACGCCCTGATTAGGACCCCGGCCAAGACCAGTTCGAGGTCACTACCCACACGCATCAGAGAAGAGCCCGCCTGTGCAGGAAGTGTGGCGATCCGAGGCGAATAGATCAAGGCCTGCCCGAGGAGACGCCCCGTGGCGGCGGCCAGACAGTACCGAACCTTCGCAGCGTCAGTCGAAACGCAAGCATCTCGCGCGAACCGTGGAGGTGACTATTGCTCATGGGTGACTCTGCTGGACTGATCTCGTCGCCTTATATCCAGATACTGCTGGTACTGGGCCTTTCGTTTCTGATGGGCCTCGAACGTGAGGAGCACAAGGTGCAGCCCGGCACTTACGTGGCTGCAGGAGTAAGGACCTTCCCGCTTATCGCGCTCCTGGGCTACATGCTGGTCGTGCTGTCCCCTGAGAACCTCCTGCCCGCCGCTGCGGGCCTCATCGCGGTCTCCGTCTTCCTCGTCATCTCGTACCAGCACAAGATCGCTGACGGCAGTCGAGGGTTTACGAGCGAGATGGCCGCTCTCGTGGCCTACGCCGTCGGCGCGCTGATCGCCCGCAACCAGGCCTGGATCGCGGTCTCCGTGGCTGTCGCGGACGTTCTACTGCTCAGCGCCAAGCAATCGCTCGAGGGCCTCGCCCGGCGTCTGGACGAGGGCGAACTGACTACATTCGTGAAGTTCCTGCTGCTTACCGGCGTCATCCTGCCGGTCCTGCCGAACCAGTCTTTCACGCAGTTCGGGATCAACCCCTTCAAGACATGGCTGATCGTGGTCGTGGTCAGCGGCATGTCCTATGGCAGTTACCTGCTCCAAAGATGCGTGAAGGCGAAGCAGAGCGCGCTGCTGTCGGCGCTTCTCGGAGGCGCATACTCCAGTACGCTGACGACGGTGACGCTCGCGAAGGAATCGGTCGGGCAGGGGCAGCCGAAGCTCTATTCGGGGGCGATCGTTCTGGCCTCGGCAGTCATGTATCTGCGGCTGGGGATTCTGATCTACATCTTCAACCCGGCTCTCGCGCAGCAACTGCAGGTGACGTTCGCGATCCTGATCGTGATGACAGCCGTCGCGGGCCTTGCGCTGATGGCCGCGCGCAGCCGCGCCGAAACCGCGCCTGCGTCCGGCGTGCAGATCGACCGCAACCCGCTCGAGCTGGGCACCGCATTCCTCTTCGCGGCGCTGTTCATCATCCTGTCCGTGGCTACCCGGTTGGTGTCGCAGTATCTGGGCAGCGCGGGGGTCTACGCTCTCGCCGGGATCATGGGCGTCACCGACATCGACCCGTTCATCATGGGTCTGGCCCAGACGGGCGGGCCCTCGGCCGCTGCGGCGACGCCGATCGCGACAGCGGCTCTCGCAGTTATCATCGCGGCCGCCAGCAACAATGTGGTCAAGGGCATTTACGCCACCAGCTTCGGGGGGCGGCGAGTTGGCATCCCGGCGCTCATTGCCCTCGCCGGGATCGGCATCGCCGGCATTATCATCTTCGTGATGTAACCAGTGCGCCGCAGTTAGCGCGCTACGACCAATCCGCTAAAGTTGCCCGCGACACTCCCGATAACGGCATTGAGAGACCGCACTCGATGCACAGTCGGGAGACGCGTGTGTCGTTCGTTCCAGCCTCGACCATTCCCCAGCCCCGCCAGGATGCACGCGACCCGATCGCAACCCTCCTGCACGACATCAGCCTGCGCCTACAGGATGCCGTTCCGCACGACACGGCGCTTCTCATGGCGCACGACGACCGGCGGCGACTGCTCTCTGTAGTGGCGCGCACGCCTTTTGGCGGGTCGCACATCAAAACAGGCGACAGGTTCCCGGTGGATGGGTCGGCGATTGACGTGCTCGCCGGTGAGGTCGCGATGGCGGTGTGCCTGGATACGCGCGTGTCTGATGGGACCTTCGAGCGCAAGCTGTCGAAGGAAAACGTGAGTGCGGCGGTGACGGCGCTCATCGAGACGGCGGAGGGGTCGCAGTACCTGTTAGCACTGGGAAGTTGTGGAACGGAGGCTTGTGATGTCGGGCGGGCGACGCAAGCCGTTCGCCAGACGCGCCTGTGTGTTTCAGCCGCCACGCCCACCGGTCGAGAGCCATGAGGGGCGCGGGCGTACAGGTCTCCATAATCGAACCACGCCGGGCCTCTTGAGGCTCGGCAGACGCAGCAGGAGGTAGGACCGATGCCCATCCGCATTGGTGACATCCGACCGCAGTCGATCCCCGACCGATCCGTGCGCTTCGACAAACCGCAGGCAACCACCCCGCAGCCCCCGAGCCAGTCGGCATCCACCCAGGCCTCGACCCTCGACATCAGCGCCATAGCCCGCCAGGCCCTGCAGACGCTCCCCGCCGTGCGTGCCGACCGAGTCGCCGCCCTCCGCCAGCAGCTTCAGTCGGGCCAGTACAAGGTCCAGGGGCACATCCTCGCTGACCGCATCCTCGGCCAGTGATCTTCCCCAGGCCGTTGCCGTAAGCCGTCCTTTGCCATCTCCCTCAGTACACCTGCCCGAACTCCCTCACCGCCTCCAGCATCGCCCGGTAGTTCTCCAGCTTCACATACTCGGTGATGCTGTTCGCGCTGCTGACCACGTACCCTCCGCCGGGCGCGCAGGTGGCGATTCGCTGTCGCACCTCCTCGCGCGTCTCCTCAGGAGTGCCCCGCGTGAGGGTGTACCCCAGGTCGATGTTGCCGATCAGGCACAGCTTGTCGCCGTAGCGCTGCTTCACCTCGCCGATGTCCATCGCCTTGGGTTCGATCGGGTGCAGGGCGTGGATGCCGCACTCGATGAGATCGGGGATGACTTCCCACAGCAAGCCGTCGGTGTGGAGGATGAACGCCTTCGGCGGATCGAAGCTGCGGCAGAGTTCGGCGATGCGCTTATACCACGGGAAGACCCACCGGCGGTGCACGGTCGGCGAGACCATCAGCCCGGTGGAGTAGGCCATGTCATCGCCCAGCCACACGCCGCGCATCCGCGGGTACTCGAACGCCCGGCGCAGGTACTCGTAGTAAATCTCGCCCGCCTTGTCGATCATCCCGGCGACGAGATCGGGCTCCTCAATGGTCGCTATCGAGAAGCTCTCGAAGCCCATGAGCATCCACGCGCGCTCGAAGATGCCGCCGCCCTTGAGGCTGGTGAGAAGTTGCATCTCGGGCGGGAGAAGTTCGCCGGCGATCTCGATCCAGTCGTAGTTTGCCCCGGCCGGGTCGGGCCAGGGGAAGCGCTCGAAGTCATCGCGGGTGGAGATCATACCCGAGCCGGTGTGCGCCCACTTGCGCGTCTGTTCGCCTTCGGCATACAGGCTGTAGTGGTGCTCCTGCGCGGTCCAGTGGTCGGGGTAGGCGACACCCGGAGCGACGCGCAGATGGTCATACCCGGCCTGTATCTGGAACTCGATGTCACACTCGATATATCCGCGCGGGTCGGTCCTGATGTCGGGAAACTTGCGCCCGAGGAAGGCTTCCTTCACAGGCTCATCGACCTTGAGTTCGGCAGTCGGCACTCGGTCCGGCGTGCCGCCCATGAGGGCGGTGTAGAGACGATTGAAGTCAGGGGAGGTTTGTCTGGTCATAGTGGCCGCATTGTACCATATTGGCGGGCCGAGGGGGGCGGCGACCTACCCCGCCCCGCTGCGCGGGGCACCCCTCCCGTGCCGGGAGGGGAGAAGCTAACGGCACCTCACCCTCTGGCCCCCTCTCCCGGCCGCAGCTTCCGCTCCCTTCCTTGCCTCATCGCTTTCGGCGCAGCCCGAGGAAGGCGAGGGCAAAGCTGCCATTCGGCATACGGACCGGCGCTGGGCTCGACGCAGCCGGCTCGCAGGCGCAGGGGGGGTGATCGGCGAATTTGCTGTCGGGGCCGGCATTGGGTCGGGCCGCCCCGGCGCACACTACGGAATGGGAGCTCTCTATGAACGGACGCTGGGCCGCGCTGCTTGCTCTGGCCTTCCTCGGGGTCGCGGCTCTGACCCAAAGATCGCTTCCTTACCCGGACAGCGCGGTGTTCCCTTCTGCGCAGACCTGCGTCGCCGTGCCGACGGACCCGGGTGGGGTCGATGCGTGGTACGTGCCCGCTGGTGGCCCCGCGCTGATCGAACGGGGGCGGCTCCGCGACCAGCGGAAGACGCCGATGACCGAGGTACACGTGTCCGGGCTTGTCGAGGCAGCGCCGGTCCCTGTGTGGTCGAGCAGCGGATGGTCTAGCGTGCATGGCCTTGAGATCGGCGGCATGGACACGTCGCTGAGCCTATGCGGTCCTGATATCTACGCCGCATCGTCCTCATTGCGTCCTCTATCGGCGCATGACGTGGAGGCCTTGCGGGCGGGTTCGCGCTCAGGATCGCCCGTCGTACGACTCAGCGACTGCTTCGCGATGGAATCGGTTGTATTGGAGGATCGCCACCTCCTCGACGAGGGTTCCGTGCAGACGACCATGTGGAGTGACTGGACTCGCTGCCCTGGGGTCATTGGTGTTTCGGTCTACAGCATAGAGGAGGGGCGTCCCCAGTGGCTTCTGGCACAGTTGCTGTGGCCGGCGCTCTGGTGCGATCCCTGGGCGGAGGTACTCCAACAGTCACCACGCAGGCATGCCGCCCAAGTCGTTATCTTCCAGCCTCCTGCCGCGCTCTTGGTCTACGGATGGGACGGTACGGAGTTCACGCCGGTGGCAACGACGGAGCTTAGCGCTGAGGATGCTGTTACGGTATTGAAGCACGTTGCGTGGAGTTATCGGCGATGGATCGTCATCGCGACGCTACTGGCGGCTATCCGGCTGGGAGCGAACTACCGTCGCCGCAAGGCGCGCCAGCGTCGCAATATCGTGGCCTCATCTGCGATGGCGGAAGCCGACCAGGAAGCGTCCAGGACGCGACAGGAAGCTACGCGATGAACGTCGTCACCGGGGCGTTCGGCTACACCGGCAAATACATCACCCAGCGACTGCTCGCGCAAGGCGAAGCGGTGCGCAACCTCACCGGCCACCCAGATCGGCCGAATCCCTTCGGCGACCGGGTGAGCGTCGCTCGCATGGCCTTCGACCGCCCGGACGAGCTATCGGCGGCTCTGCAAGACGCCGACACGCTGTTCAACACCTACTGGATCCGGTTCGAGCATCGCGGAACGACCTTCGCTCAGGCCGTCGAGAACTCGCGCCTCCTCTTCGAGGCTGCCGCGAGGGCCGGCGTGCGCCGGATCGTACACACGAGCATCGCCAACCCGGCGGAGACGTCGCCTCTCCCCTACTACCACGGCAAGGCCCTCGTCGAGAAAGCACTGATCGAGTGCGGAGTATCATACGCAATCCTGCGCCCGACGGTCATCTTCGGATCGGAGGACATTCTCATCAACAACATCGCCTGGTGTCTGCGCCATTTCCCGGTGTTCGCAGTGCCCGGACGCGGCGATGCCCGGCTGCAGCCGATCTTCGTAGAGGACTTCGCCGACCTGGCGGTACGTTTCGGACGAGACGAGGGGAACTCCGCGCTCGACGCCGTGGGTCCGGAGGCTTTCACTTTCGACGAGCTTCTCGGACTCATCAAACAGGTGGTGCGGAGCCGGGCGTTGATCGTGCATCCCCCCCGAAGGCTGACGTTGCTGCTGGCCGGGTTCATCGGGCGGATCGTGGGCGACGTGGTCATCACCGGCGAGGAGATCGAGGGGCTGGCGGCCAATCTGCTCGTCTCGGACACGCCGCCACTGGGGACCACTCGGCTGTCAGATTGGCTGCGCGACCATGCAGGAATCGTGGGGGCGCGATACCACTCCGAGGTGCAGCGGCACTACCGGGCGTGACCCCCTGGCGGCTGCGAAGACTGCCGGGCGACCTGCCCGCCGCCTGCAGGGTCATAAGGCGGACCGGCTGTGACCGAGGGGGCCGGCTTGGGGCCGAGGATGGCCTGCCACCGACAGCTCGGGGGCATCGGCTCGGTGCTGGCGTACAACACAACCTCATCTTCAGCAAGCGTGATGTGACAACAGTGGGTCGCCGAGGAGTAATGCAGCCAGCGCCCGTGCTCGTTGCGGAAGGTGAAGTACGAGCCCTGGACCGAGGTGGCCACGTAGGTGCCGTTGACATCGTCGGTAGGTGCGCCCCGGACAATCCAGGTGCTCGGCCCGGTATAGTTAGCGTAGCTAAGCTGTGGACCTGCCTTGGACGCGGCTGCGGATCGGGGGAATAGGACTCTGCCGAGGCTGAAGCTGCGATCGAACAACATAGACCCATCGGGGTCATCCATCGCGTCGGCCGACGGCGCAGACGGGGCTATTCCTCCGCACTGCGACACCCACAACGTGCAGGCCACCAGTACGGCTGCCACGGCGAGCGCAACGCTTACGAAAGTACGCGACGGTCTCATCTGCGGCATGTCTGACCCTCCCGGTAAGCCCAACGGGGCTCATCAGCACTAGCCAAAGACGACTGTTGCCCCGATCCAGCGCTCGCGCCGGAGTTCCTGCTCGAAAGCGAAGGGCGGCGGTGAAAGGGCTCGCTCGAAGCCGTCACCGATGCCGTTCACTGTGTCCCCTCTTCCCTTTGAGGAGGGGGTAGGAGATCTCTCGTCTCGGAGGTCCACCACCGTGAAGCACATTCTGTACGCGCCCTTGCTGATGACACTCCTACCTGCGGCCATTGTCGTAGCCGACGGCCGCCCTGTCGCCCCGCCCGCGAGCGTCTTTCCCATCACCTTCTGGGCGATGCACTACTGGAAGACATCGCCCGAGTACCCAAACCTGATCACTGACGAGCAGTACCGCCTCATCCGCGACTGCAACTTCAACCTGGTGATGGGCGGGCCGCTGAAACAGGCCGAGCGCTTCGGCCTTCAAGGTATGTCAGACGCCGTAAGCGGCGAAGAGTTCCGGGAACTTTGGTGGACGCCGAAAGAGCCGGTCACCGACGCCCAGCGTCAACGGATCGTGGCCGCAATCTCGGCGGTTGACCGCAAGAGCCCGGCGCTGTGGGGATACCATCTGTGCGACGAGCCGGGTACCGTCCTGTACGAGAAGGTACGAGCCGTTCGCGACATCATCAAGACCGTGGACCCGACACGGCCCGTATTCATCAACGTTCACCCCGGCAGCGACGTGCCGAAGCTCATCGCCGAGGTGAAGCCGGACTTGACCGCATACGACCACTACCCGATCTTCGAGGACGGCGCGCCGCTGGACGGGCGGATTCCCGCGGGCTTCGAGAACTCCAACTTCCTCAATGACCTCGCTCGCCACCGTAAGGCCTGCCTCGCCGCCGGCCTCAAGTTCCTGCCGACGATGTTGTGCTGCGGGCACTATGTGGACTACGAGTCCGACGGCATAAAGTACCATCGCAGCTATGGACACCTCACTGAGGCCCGCTTACGCTGGCAGGCGTACTCGGCCCTGGCATACAACGCCGGCGGGATCGGGTGGTTCGTATACTTCACCCCCGGCATCAATGAATACGACGAGGGCGCAGTCGGCATCAAGACCCCGGACGGCGTATCCTGGCGTCCCACTCAGGTTTACTACTGGCTGCGGCGTGTCAACCGCGAGGCCGGGGCCATCGGCGCCATCCTGCGCGGCTTGCGTTCGGTCGGCACATACGAGTCCGAACCCGTGTACTGCTGGCACCACCTCGGCGAGGACGAACTGACCCGCTTCGACTCCAAGGGCGTCATCACAGGCGTCGACGGCGGCCTCGTCACGGTCGGCGAGTTCTCCGATGCTCGCGGGGCCACGTACCTGCTCGTCGTGAACCGCAACGTCAACCAGGCCATCGAAGTGCAGCCGCGGCTGCGCTGGGATCGCTTCGCCCAGGCGACCCTCTTCGACGCCGGTCGCTGTATCTGGGCCCGCAAACCCGCCTGGGTCGGCGGTCAGCCGCCGCTGCGCCTGAAACTCGCTGCCGGAGACGGGGCGTTCGTGCGCCTCGATCCCCGGCAGGCGCGGTGATAGCACAGGCCATCTGGAGGCAGTCCACCATGTCCGGACACAACATCCCTATCCTCGCCGTCGCTCTCGCCGTCGCGGCGTTCGCGCTGCCCGCCACCGCCGGAGGCCTGCGCGCCTCCGTTGAGGTCGCCAATGGTATGCCTCGGCTGTGTCTGAACGGCCGCCCCACGCCCCCGCTCATCTTCTTTTTTAACACCGACGTGGGAGGCGACCAGCGACAGGGCTACCTTGTCCGCCAGGTGGCCGAGGCTGCCAAAGCCGGAATCCATCTGTACTCCCTGCCCCTGCGGGTGCCGCGAGAGGCCGACGGAGTGTCCGCAGACTACGCCTACCCCAAACGCCTGCTCGACAGGTTCATTGCCGTGGACCCGCAAGCGATGTTCCTGGTGCGCGTCTATCCGGGCATCGACCAGAACTGGCGCACGTGGAAGCAGTTGCCGGACGGCGAAGTCGCCACGTTTGCAGACGGCACGAAGGGCTGCATCTCGTTCGCTTCCGAGTTCTTCCGACACTCATCCGACGAAGACCTGATCGGGATGATCCGCGCCCTCGAGAACAGCCCCTACGGCGACCGCATCTTTGCGTATCACCCCGGCGGGCCGAACCACGAGAACTTCCACGACAGCTACCGCGAGAAAGGCCCCGACTACTGCGCCGCCAACCAGCGCGCGTTCCGGCAATGGCTCCGGGGCCGCTACAGCACCGACGAGGCCCTCCGCAAGGCCTGGGCGCGAGCCGACGTGTCCCTGGCGACCGCCACAATACCCGCCTTCGAGCCGGGCCGCTTCCCCATGCACGGCGGAGTTGTGCCGACGGCGGTATTCTATGATCTCCCACGCGAGCAAGATTGGGTGGACTTTTCCGCGTTCTCCGAGGACCTCGTCGCCGACCGGGTCATCGAGTGGTCGAAGATCGTGAAGCGCGAAACCGGCGGGCGGAGGCTGTCAGCTTCCTTCTATGGCTATACGATGGAACTGCCCGGAAGCTTCAGTGGGCACTATGCCCTGCAGCGGGTGCTGGCCTGCCCCGAGTTGGACATCCTTGCCGGCCCCTGCTCCTATGTGGACCGCACCCCGGGCGATGCGGGCAGCTTCATGTCACTCGTCGACACCATCACCGCGCACGGCAAGCTGTGGTTCAATGAGGACGACACGCGCACGAACCTCATCAAGCCCGAGGACGTGCCCGGATGGAGCCTCGAGGGCCCGCTGCTAAGCCCCATCACTGACACCCTCGCCGGCACAGCCTGGGTTCTGGACCGCAACCTGGCCGCCGTTCTCGTACACCGGGCTGGCACGTGGTGGATGGACCTGTTCGCCGGCGATGCGTTCGACGCCCCCAGCCTGTGGGACATGATGCGCGACCGCAAGGCCCTCTATGAGCAGGTCTACCGCGCCCCGACGCCCTTCCGCCCCGAAGTCGCGGCAATTGTCGACGAGAACTCGAAGCTCTACGTGAAAAGCGACTGGGATGCGAACGCCTGGACGATGTACGCTCTGCGGAACGAGATCGCGAAGGTCGGGACCAGTGTGGGATACTACAGCCTCCAGGACTTCATCTCAGGCGTGGTCCCGCCCTGCCGGGTCTACGTGTTCGGAAATGCGTTCCGCCTCACCGACCAGCAGGCAGCCGCCATCCGGGCGCGGCTGGACCGTGAGAAGGCCACCGCTGTGTGGGTCTACGCCCCAGGCTACATCGGACCTGCCGGTATGGACGCGAGCCGCACCGCCAAGCTCGTCGGCATGTCGATCGCTATCGCGCCGGGGGTGCAGAGCAGCGAAGGCGCGGGCCTCCTCGCTGGCGAGCACTGGGGCGTCGGGTTACAGATAGTGCCCAGGATGCAGATCACCGATTCCGCCGTGAAGGTCCTCGGGCGGTACGTGACCGACCACCTCATCTCCGCCGCTGAGGTGACCTCAGGCAGGCACCGCAGCATCTTCCTGGCGGACATCCAGGTCGCGGCAGGCGTCTTGCGCAAGCTGTGCGAGAGCGCGGGCGTGCATCTGTGGACCCGCGACGGCGAGATCGTGCAGACTGACGGACGGTTCCTGACGATCCATGCTGCCCAGACCGGAACCTGGCCGATCTACCTCCCGCCCGGTGTCGCTGCCAGCACCATCGGCGGTCAGATCGAGAGACGCGAGGGGGCCATCGTGTTCGCCAGGTTCGAGCGCGGCGAGACGCGTTGGTTCCGTCTCAGCAGTACCGGACCGAATGCACACGCCACGGGAGATTGAGCTTCACGGGTAC
>CAYWBK010000166.1:0-12183 GCA_964455745.1 uncultured Armatimonadia bacterium | reverse complement strand
CGGCCCGACTTGTGGAACTGGTTCGACCCGGCCAAGCCTGGCTACAACCCGGCGAATAGGCGCAACGTCGAGTGGTTTGGGTGGGAGGGGCCACCGGCCAAGGCGCGCTACCTGAACTGGGGTGTGCCGCAGCGCATGGCGCCGCCCATGTGCTTCACGAGCGAGGCCGTCCGGGCCGAGTGGACGCGCCTGATCCGTCACGTGATCTGCCCAACGCTCAAGGCGGAACTCGCCACCTTACAGGCTGCCGGTAAGGGGCACCTGTTCGCCGGGATTCTGGTCGGCTCGGAGCCGACCTTTGACAACTATACCCATACGGATCCCGAGACCGCGAAGATGGCCGCCGAAGACGGCTCGCCACTGGGGCAGCTCGGCTATCGGGCGCTGCTGGACCGGGGCTACAGTAGCGAGAATCCGCCCCAGGACGTTCACCAGGCACTGGCCGGCGTTGTCCAGGAGACGGTCGCCTTCTGGTGCCGGCAGTTCACGGAAGAGGGGCTGCCCCCGAGCAAGCTGTATCCGCATGTCCCCGCCGGAGCGCCGATCGAGATGACATGCACGCCGCCCTGGACCGCCGTGAACGATTGGTCGCGGCCCGGCTGGTCTACCTATGCCGTGGGGCCTCTGGAGCAAGGCTTTGGCCCCCTGTATGAAACGCTGACGACGCGTGCCGACCCGGCCTGGGGCGGAGTGGAGGCCAACACAGGCATGCCCGGGTCAGTGGTTGACTGGGAGACCTACCTGGGCTGGCACTACAACCACGGCGCTGTGCTGGTCGCCATCAACACCGGGGCGACGGGCACCGAACTCCCGGACCTGCTCGAGAAGAGCGCCTTCGGGCCGGAAGCCCTGGCCGCCTACCGCAAGTTCCTGCGCGGCGAGAAGCTGGCCGAGCGGCCCATCCCCCCAGACTACCCCATGCTGCGCGTGCGGCAGAAGATGGACGCGCTGCAAGCCGGCTTCCGCGCGTGGCAGGCGGCGGGCCGGGATCCGTCGCCGATCGCTCACTCTGTCGAGGAACGACTCCCGGGGCTCCTTCAAGCCGGCAAGATAGACGAGGCCCTGGCCGTCATGGATGAGGCGCTCCGACGACTGGAAACACCTGGGCGCTGAGCGCGACTGGCACCCGGTCCTTCCGATCCTCTATCCGCGGGAGCGCGCTTCCCGCTAGCCTTGCCGACGGCCATGCAGCGCCCAGTCGCCCGACATTCCCCGGCGTCGCCATCTCCCGAGAGGAACGGTGGTCAGGAAGATGCGAGACAACACCAACACCCCGTTTGCGCGGCCGCTTCACGTCGCTATGCTTATCCTCGCCCTGGCAGGTCTTGCCACCGCGGGATACGGCCAGGCGCAGCCGCCGAACCTGCTGGGCGGCCGCGGCTTCGTCTCCCGCGATGGTGGCGCGCCGGTGGGATGGCGGGTCGAGGGGCCGTGGCAGGTGCAGGCGAGCGGCGCCGACGGCGAAGGCATCATGTTCCTGCCGGGCACGCAGTCCGGCGCCTGGAACAAACTCGTGTGGGCGGGTTACGCGACGATTGAGCGAGGCGAAACAGTCGGCGTTGCCATCGAATACCGCAGTGCGACCGGGAACGTGGACATCGGCCTGGAGCTATGCGACGCCCTCGGCGAGCACGTTGTCTGGGGCGACGTATCACCTGCGGGCGTAGCGCTTCAATGGACCCCTTTGCACCGCCAGTTCATCATTACCGACGACTTGTGGCAACGGGGCGTGCGATCGGTGCGGCCGTACTTCCAGGTGACGACCACGGGGTCGGAGGTGGGCTTCCGCCACCCGGCTCTGACCAGTGATCGCGCGACCGCGCCGCCAACCACAAGCCCGGCGTCCGTCGCCGAAGGGAACGGCGACAATATCGCGCCCAATCCGGACCTCAAGCTTGGGGTCGCTGACAGACCCTCCGGTTACACCAAGTTCGCGGCTGCCCCGGAGCCGGCCGGGGCGGCCAGTTGGGTCCCAGAGAAGCACGCCCTCAAGCTCACGGCGGGAGCGGGCCTCGTAGGCTGGCGGAGTGACGCCATCCCGATCAACCCCGCCGGCGGATACGATTTCACCGCCCACGTCTGGACGGACCGGCTAAACAACGCCTCGTTGCAGGCACAACTCGTCCTTCACGGCGCAACTGCCAAGACCGTCCCGCTGATGCTCTCTACTGACCCCGTGCAGCTCACGACGACCCCTTTCGACCTGCGCCTGCAACTCCTTCCATCCCAAATGCCAGACGGATGCGCCTCGGTGGAGATCCGTTTCGCCGTTCGCAGCCGTGGCGGAGCGACGGGCGACGCCTGGATAGACGCGGTCTCCCTGCGTCCGCTGGCGGCCCGTCTGTGCGCGGGCACTGACAAGCCCGGCAACGTCTTCCACACTGCAGACCCGATGGCGTTCACGGTCGCGGTGGACAACTACCTCAGTCGCCGCGTCGCGGGCGCACTGGGCTGGCGGATTCGCGCCTTCGGGGGCGCAGAGGCGGTGTCAGGACGGGAAGCTATCGGTCTGTCCGAGCGGGGACACGGCGTGATCGTATTGCGCCCGCGCATCTCCGGTCCGGGCTACTACGAGTTGGATCTCACGCTGTCTGAAGGCGCCCGCGCCCTCGCGCACAGCATCGTCTCATTCGCCCTTGTGGCCGCCTTCGACCCCCACTGCTACACCGCCGACTCGCTGTTCGGCTCGCATCCGCACGGAGACCCCCGGGCGATGGCTCTGGCACGCGAAGGCTACGTGAAATGGATGCGCACCAACATTGACTGGGAGTGGGTCGAGCCCGAGCCCGGCAAGTTCCGGTGGGACGACGTGGGCGCGATGCTGAAGCGCTACGAGGACCAGGGGATGCAGCTTCTGGTCACCGTCTCCAACACCCCGCGCTGGGCTTCCTCGTATCAGGAAGGCATGGCGCAGGGCGCTTACTGGGGCACTTACGCCGCCTACCCGCCGAAGGATGTCGCCGACTACGAACGATTCTGCTACGCTTTGGCGCAGCATTACCGCGGCCGACTGCGTTACTTCGAGATCTGGAACGAGCCGAATGGCGACTTCTTCATGGGCACGCACGCCCAGTTCGCCGAGGTGCTCAAAGCCGGCTATCATGGGCTGAAGCGCGGCAACCCCGACTGCGAGGTCATGTTCGACGCGTCTTGGGCCGACGTAGCGTTCTACCGCGACCTGTTCCGCCTCGGGGCCGCCGACGCATGTGACATCCTCGCCGTTCACAACTACCAACTGGGCAGCCCCGGCCCGCCCGAGGACACGCCGTTCTATCAGGGCTATCTCGACCTGCGCAAACTCCTCGCCCTGCAGGGGCAACCCAACAAGCCGCTGTGGGATTCGGAGTTCTGCTGGATGAGCGACAACTTCCCAGGCTCACCGTGGTGGCACGGCGTCGGCGAGGCGAATCAGGCGCGGTGGCTCGTGCGCAGCTACGTCTACGCCCTGGCCGCGGGAGTGAAGCGGCTCTTCTGGTTCCCCTTTTACCCCTACTACGACCCCAGCACTTCCGGGCCGCACGGCGGCTCGCTCATCCGCGCCGACCTGACGCCCAAGCCCGCCTTCGTCTCGTATCGCGTGGCCGCCCAGAACCTCGTCGGCGCCACGTTCTTGCGCTGGCTGGACGTGGGCTCTGACGCCCGCTGCGCCGTCTTCCGCCAGGGCCGGGAGTTCATCGCGGTGCCGTGGTCCGTGCACAGTTTGACACGTGTCAACCTGCGGACCGGGGCCGACGAAGTGCGCGTGTGCAGTCTGATGGGCGGGCAAGACCGCCTCCACACAGCCGGGGATGCCCTGTCCTTCGCGGCTACCGAAGCCCCCGCCTACCTGTACTCATCCGCCGATTGGCGGCCGGCCCCGGACGGGGTGCTGCGCCAACGCGCCGCCGAGGCCGCGAAGTGCACCGTCCTATGTCCCCCGTTGCTGTGCCAGCCTGTGGTGGACGGTGATCCTGACGAATGGTGGAGCCTCGCGCATCCGGTGGGCATCAACACCGAGTTGAGGATCGGCGAGGGCGGACGCATTCTCAACGATCCGCCATTGCACCGCCTGAGTGGCGAGGTGGCCTTCGGCACCGCTGGCGACAAGCTCTACATCGGCGCTCGGATCACCACCGACGCTCGCCCCAAGACGTGCCAACTTGTGGCGCGACTTGGTCCGGCAACGGCCCCTATCGAGCTCCTGTTGGATGCCGGCGCTGACGCGGTACAGGTGCGACATGCCACGTCCGCCGCGTGGCAGACCGTCGCCGGCTCGGACCTGCGAATGTCCCGTGACGAGTCGAACCATCTCACGCTTCTCGAGGCCGCCGTGCCCCTGCAGGGCCTCCCCAAACTCGTACCGGGGGTGACAATGCCGCTCGGCCTCACGCTGAGCGCCACCGACGAGGGCGGCCCGGTCACCACAGGATTCGCGACGGGCCGCCTCGTGACGACATGGCGCGCAGACCCCACGTCGCCGCAAGCCATCTTCTCGAGCGACAGCCGCCTCCCGCACGTGCGCAGCATCACGACCGCCTTACCTCCCGGCGCAGCATACCGCTATGAGATCTGGGGGACGAGCAAGGCCCGCCCCGATGAGGCGCCCGACAGCGGCGACTGGTCACTCCTGACACCAGCGCGGATGGGACAGGGGAGCGTCACTGACCGCGTGACGACCGACGCCCGGCACTTCCAGACGCGCCTGTCCAACCTGCTGTCCAACAGCGGCTTCGAGCAGCCGATCGCAACGCCGACCATGCCGGGACTCGACCAACGCGCGCGGGCATACGGCATCTGGCAGCCCGATCGCCCCTACTGCGTCATAGACCGCACCGTGTCCCACACCGGCGCTTGTTCCGCCCAGATTGCCGCGACCGGGCGCACCGCAAGTGACCCGTGGTCGAACTGGGGCCAGATCATCCCCGTGAAAGCCAGCACGACTTACTCCATCTCGGCCTACGTCAGAGTAGGCGAGCTGTCCCCGGACGCTGTCGTGTCATTGGCGATTCATGGTTACCCGGCAGACAGCCAGGAGCAGCTCAACAACCAGCACGCTCCGGCGCAGCGTGACCTCGCGGGCTGGCAGCGTCTCACGATCACTGTGAAGACAGCGCCGGGGGTCGCGCGCCTGGCGGTGTGGTGTGATGTGAAAGGCAACGGCACGGCCTGGTTCGATGACGTGCAAGTGGTTGAAGGAGATGTTCCGACTGACATCCCCGAGATCATCGAGCAGCGGTTCGCGGGGTAGTTTCGACGCAACGGAGACAAGCTAATGCGGTCCCCCTGACCGATCAGCGCCCCTGCAACCGGCAGTCCGGGCGACCCACCGGTGGAGGTTGACGACGCGGACCGGCGCCGCCGCACTGCCGAAGCAGACGGCGATCAGGAAGACGGCTATCGTGAACGTCCGCATGGATGGGACCTCTTTCGGGGGAGCGGCAAGTCTGGCGCTGGTGTCACCGCGCCGCGCCCCGTCTTGCGTTCCGTCCGTCCGTGCTCTGCCCCGGAGATTCTGAAGGTCAGGCAGTCGTCCCGGAGGAACCAACCCATATCCCCTGCCCACGGCTGCGTCCGAGCAGACACAGAGGAACCACACGCCGAACCTGAAGAGGCCAAGCCATGTCCAGATCAACTGGTGCCGACCGGACGGCAAGCGTGGCGACTCTGACCGGAACCGTGCTCACGCTGACCTTTCTCGCCCTGGTCCTGCCGGGCAGCATGGCCGCCCAGGCGCTCACGCTCTCCGAGGCAGGGCAGGCGCGTGCCGTGCTCGTGTCCGGTGAGGAGCCCAGCCCGGCCGAAAGGACCGCCGCCACCGAGTTGGCCTCGTACCTGAAGAAGATCACCGGGGCGGAGTTCCAGTCCGTGAACGTGGACAAGGCGCAGGGCCAGGCGCGCCTGTTGGTCGGGCCTTCGCGAGAGGCCCGGCGAGTCCTGGGCGACGCCGTAGTGAACGCCCTCGGCCCGGACGAGTTCATCATCCGCACTGACGGCCGTGACCTGCTGCTCGTCGGCGGCCGCCCTCGCGGGACGCTCTACGCGGTGTACTCCTTCCTGGAGGACGACCTCGGCTGCCGCTGGACCACCTGGTATGGCGACGAGAGCATCCCGCACCGGACCACGCTCACCGTCCCCGCGCTCGATCGGCGCGAAGGACCGGCGATGGCGGTCCGCGACATCGTCACTCACACCAACCAGAACTTTGACCGGCAGTTGATGCAGCGCTTCCTGGTCCGCAACCGATGCCAGGGTCCCGACCTGCGCTTCACCGGCGACGTGACCGCCGTGGGCGGTACCTCACACCGGTACGCCTTCCCTCCCAATGGCTGGATCGCGCACACTCTCTTTCAGTGGGTGCCGCCAGAGAAGTACTTCGGGGCGCATCCGTACTGGTACAGCCTCGCGGGCGACAAGCGCGTCTCGACCCGCCAGCTCTGCTTCACCAATCCCGGGCTGCGCGCAGCGCTGACCGAGGCGATCCTCAAGCGCATCGGCGAGGCCGATCCGGGCGGGCAGTACTCCGTCTCGGCGATGGACTGGACCGGGGCCTTCTGCGATTGCCCGAACTGCAAGGCCCTTGTCGAGCGCGAGGGCACACCGGGAGCGCCTCTCTTCGACTACCTGGCCGAGCTAGGCCCGCAGGTTAAGCAGCGCTTCCCGGAGGCTTCAATCAGCACCCTCGCTTACCGCAAGGAGCAGAGCGAGTGTCCGCCGCGGACGATCAAGCTGCCGGACAACGTGATCATCATCTTCGCTCCCATTGACGACAACTTCGCCGCCCCCATCGACCAGCCCAGCAATGCCAGCACTCGGCGCAACCTGGAGAACTGGCGGAGGGCCACCTCACACCTGCGCATCTGGTACTACCCCAACACCTACGGCCCCGCGCTGCCGATGGGCAATCTGCGGAAGCTGGCGCAGGACTTCCGCCTGTTCAAGCGCGTCGGTGTTGAGGGGTGTTTCATCGAACAGGATGCCGACGGCATCTACGATTCGCGCCGCCTGGCGGATCTGCAGACCTGGCTCATCACCAAGCTCATGTGGAATCCTGACCGTGATCTCGACAAGCTGATCGCCGACTACACCGACCGCCACTACAGAGCGGCAGCCCCTCTGATCCGGCAGTACGTCGCCGCCCTGGAGAGTGCGACCGCGGCTCAGCGCACCTCCATGAGCTGGAACGCAAGCGCCGGCCAGCACCATTTCCTCACCCCTGACCTACTCCTGTCCTCGCAGCGTCTCTTGGACGCGGCGGAGCAGGCAGTGGCAACCGATCGGGTCGCATTGCCGCGGGTCCAGCAGGCGCGCATGAGCCTGGACTTGGCCTGCATCCTGAAGTGGAACGAGCTCTCCGCCGCCGGCGCGGTGCCCTTCACCATGCAGCAACTCGCCACCCGTTACCGCAACACTTACGCGGAGGCCGCCAGGGCGCGACTGCTCGAGACGCGACAACCGGCGCTGCTCGCCGCGCTGGCCGATGCGCTCAAGTGGTACGAGCTGATGACGCCCCTCAAGCCCCTCCCGTCGCCGCTGGATGCGGTCCCGGCCGAGCGCGTTCGGCAGTTCACTCCTGAGACCGCGCGCCTGGAGGGCGCCGCCCCGAAGCTGGTCGAGGACCCGCTCGCGGCCGCAGGCATCGCCGCGACGATGGAGCCAAGCCTCGAACAGCCGCCCTACGCCCCAAAGGGCCTCCCCGCCAACGTTCTGAACATGGGCTTCTACGATGCGACCACTGGCCGTCAGCAACAATCCCACGCGGGTAAGGACGCGCCGCTCACACCGGGGGGATACCACCTCTACCCCATCGGCCGCACGGCCCTGAGCGCCAACTGCTTCGTCTGGTTCGATTGGAGCTGGCTCATCCAGATGCCGGATGTCTCAGGGCTATACGATCCGGCGGCCCCGGCCAAACAGTGGGACGTATACGCTTCGCTTCGCTTTGAAGGCCCGGCCTACGACCCCCAGAGCGCCGCCAAGCAGAACCGCTTCTTCGTGGACCGCATCGTGTTCGTGCAAGTGCCGCGCTAGAGGAGACCACCATGCCTGACATCACCCTCGCCAGCAGTGCCATCGCCCGCGTGGAAGCCATCACACCCCACGTCTTCCGCGTCCGCCTGCGCCCCGACGCGGACTTCGCCGAGCCCGGCCTCGTGCGATACGGCATCGTGAAGACCGACTGGCCGGCGGTCCCGGTGACGGTCACGGAGGATGACGCCGCCACGACCTTCGACACCGGGCAAGCCCGCCTGACGCTGTGCCGGGACACGGGCTGCGTCACGCTAAGCGACGCCACCGGGCGCATGCTGGTGGCGCAGCCGGAGCCGCCGGTGTCCGACCCGGCCAGCGGCTTCCGGGCCGGCTTCGCGCTCACCGCCGACGAGCGCCTCTACGGCTTGGGAGACGAGTCGCGCGACCGCCTGAACAAACGGGGCCATGCGACCCCGATGATCGTGCGCAACGTGACGAGCTACGCCCCGATCCCCTTCCTGATGAGCACCGGCGGCTGGGCTGTCTTCCTCAACTCAACCTGGTTCCACCACGTGGACGCCGGGGCCACCCAGCCGGACCGCCTCGTCTTCTCCGCTCGGGAGGGAGAACTGGACTACTACCTGATCGCCGGGGAGACGCTGCCCCTGCTCCTGGATCGCTACACCCAGATCACGGGCCGGCCGGCGCTCCTGCCGCAGTTCGGCTACGGGCTGACCTGGGTCTGCGACGAGCGCGGCGTGCGCGCCCGGGATGTGCTATACGAGGCACACATGTTCCGCCGCGAGGGCATTCCGCTCGACGTTGTCGGCCTCGAGCCCGACTGGATGGAGACCCTCTACGACTTCTCGGTCAACAAGGAGTGGAGTAAGGAACGCTTCCACCAGCCCGTGTGGATGCCCCACGAGAAGCCCGGCGGCTTCACAGCGGCCCTCGGCAACATGGGCTTCAAGCTCAGCCTGTGGCTCTGTTGTGACTACGATGTCACCGAGTACGAGGAGCACTCGCTGCCCTCAGGCGCGGGGGACGCTGACCCCGCCGCAGCATCAGGCCCGACCGGTGAGGATCGCTACGACGAAGACGTCATCAGGGACCCGCACTTCGTCCCCGCCTACCAGGATCGCATCACCAAGCTCGGGGAGCCGTGGTTCGAGCACCTGCGCAAGTTCGTGGACAACGGCGCGACGGCGTTCAAGCTGGATGGCTCCAACCAGATCTGCTTCCACCCCGACCGCAAATGGCGCAGCGGCATGGAGGATGAGGAGGTTCACAACCTCTACCCCGTCCTGCTGGCGAAGCAGATGGCTCAGGGCTTCCAGGAGCACACCGGCCGGCGTGCCATGATCTACACCGCTGGCGGCTACGCGGGGATTCAGCAGTACGCCGCCACCTGGGCGGGCGACACCGGCGGCGACGAGAAGCCCCTCGTCTCGCTGCTCAACCACGGACTTTCGGGGCACTCGAACACCAGTTGCGACATGCAGGTCTGGAACAAGCCGGGCATCCACTTCGGCTTCCTGCAGCCCTGGTCGCAGATCCTGTGCTGGCACCAGTACAACCAGCCGTGGTTTCTGCCGCCGGACATCTACGAGGTGTTCAAGTTCTACGCCCGACTACGCTATCGCCTGCTGCCTTACCTGTATTCCGCGGCCCATGTTGCGCATCGCACCGGCCTGCCCATCATGCGGGCCATGCCACTGGTGGCGCCCGACGACCCCCGCAGTGATGAGTTCCTGCTGCAATACATGCTGGGCGACTGGCTACTGACCTGCGCCTTCACCGACACCATTTGCCTGCCGGCCGGGACCTGGATAGACTACTGGACCGGCGCGGGGTACGAAGGGCCGCTGGAGCTGAAGTACGACCCGCCCGCCGACCGCGGCGGCCCCCTGTTCGTGAAGGCCGGCGCGATCATCCCGACGTGGCCGCAGGTGGACTACGTCGGCCAGCGACCCGTGAAGACAGTCGGGCTCGAGTTGTTTCCCCACGGGCACAGCGAGTTCACGCTGTACGAGGATGACGGGCTCACCGAGGCCTACCGCGACGGGCAGGTGGCAACGACGCACATCGCCTGCGACTGCGCGCCGGACGCGGTGACCGTGACCGTCGGCCCGCGGGTCGGCGCGTATGAGGGGATGCCGGAATCCCGCGTCTGGGAACTCGCGATCCATCTGCGGACGCAGCCGAAGGCGGTCGTCGTCAACAGTGCCCCGCATCAGGACTGGGAGTACATCGAGGGAACTTGCGTCGCGGACCGAGTTCTGCGGCTGACCGTGCCCGAAGACCCGGCGCGGTCGCGGGCGACGGTGGTGCGGTGCTCGCTGAACTGAGGAACGTGGCGACTGGGCCGTCCGCCTGGGAGATCGGCTCCGCCCGGTGGCGAGTAGTTAGCGCAGGCGGTGACGAGCACACAGGGCACTGGCATGATACCAGCGCTTCCTGGCCAACTAACACGGTTGAAGGACAGCGAGCGCAAGCGCATCGCGCAGATGCTGGCGGAGGGAGGTCCCTCCGCCGCGCTCGTCCCGCGATGGCTGCACCCCATCGAAAGGCAGTACCTATGCTCCGCATCGCAGCAGTTATCATCGTATCTGTGCTTGCTGTGCCGTCGGCAAGTCTTGCCCTGGCCGCGGAGGCCCCGCCCGTCTTTTCGCTCGACTTCGACGGCACCATCGTCGCGCATGCCGCCGACGGCTCCGAGATCAGGCCGCTTGAGGCCGACCACGTCGCCTTCGCGCCAGGGCTCACTGGTCAGGCACTGCAGGCGGATGCCGCCCGCCTCGTGTACCCGGCCTCGGTCGTGCCCGGAGAGACCGGCACGCTGGAGATCTGGGCATCCCCGCTGCAGGCCGGCCTGGGGAAGGGCTGGTACTTCCTCTCCGGCGACGCCACCGAGTGGGGGCCGGACGGCGTGCCGCGCCTGTGGATGTACGAGGGCAGCCCGCGCTTCGACATGGACGGTGGCGACCGCCTGATCTCCGCCCCCTTGCCGCGAGGGGTGACATGGGCGGTCGGCAGCTGGCACCAGTTCGTCGGCACCTGGGACCACAGCGGCAAAGTCGAGCTGTACCTCGACGGTCGCCTCCTCGTGCGCAAGTCTGTAGCGCCGTGGCGCGTCCCTACCCGGAAGGGCTTCACGATCGGCTGCGGGCGAACCTTCGGCAGCGAGGGCTCGCTCCCGGCCAACGCCCTGGTTGACCGCGTCCGCATGTACGACCGCGTCCTGCCGGCAGACGACATCCGCGCCCACTTCTTGCAGATGGGCATCCCGCAACTTACCGTTCGGCTGGAGCACTCGCTGTTCACGACGACCCTCTCAGGCATCCCGGTGACAGTCGAGAACGCCGGTGGCGGCGACTGGCGGGGGAACGTCTACTGGTCGTGCGGTACGCGCTCCGGCAACATGCCCGTGGCCGGGCTGAAGCCAGGCCAGAGCGTGCAGGTGGTCGCGCAGTCGCCCGTCGCTGTCGGCGCTACCGGTCAGATCGCCCTCGACTTGCACTGGCAAGAAGGTCTCGGTGGCAAGACGGCCCGCTCGGACGCCTTAGCGGCCTACATCCCCCCGCCGCCGAGCGCCCTGGAGACGAAGGCCCCGCAATGGACGCTGGTGCGAACCGTCAACTGTGCCGACGAGCCCCCCGTGACGGAGGTCGGCAAGTCGGCGGCGGCGGACGGCCCGGCTGGAAGATGCCGCGAAGCGGGCGCTGCGTGCTACGACCGCTTCGCCTATGTCTTCAAGCTGTCGGGCGCGGGACGGCTGCTGCGTCTGACCGTCGAGCACCCGGACGACAAGAAGCGCTGCACGATGATCTCGTATAGCATCCCCAAGTTCCAGTCCTCCGGGATTGCCGGAAGTGAGCAGCAGGTGCTGGGCCACGGGATCCTCAGTGGAGGCATCGTGCCGCTGACGAACGGCATCGTCTCGCGCCAGTTCGTCTTCCCTTGCGCCGCCGACCAGATCGGCATCATCATCGAAACCGGCACGAGCGGGCAGCCGGCCGCGGCCTGCACGCTGCGGCTGGAGGAAGCCGACGCGCGCTACGGCCCCGCCGCGACCGGCCCCGCACTCGGTGCGCGCAATCACCGCTACGCGGGCCTCTACTGGGAGGACCCGGTCATCGCCCAGGACTTCGGCTGGACGGGCACCGACTACACGCAGTGGGATCAGACCCTCAGCCGCGCGATGGACTACCTCACCTGGACCGGCCAGGACCTCCT
>CAYWBK010000165.1:10856-12217 GCA_964455745.1 uncultured Armatimonadia bacterium | reverse complement strand
TCCTAAGCCCCTGTGTATCAAGGCCTCACGGGCGCGAGTGTCAAAGATCGGTTAGCCGGACGCTTCAGCGTCCGGGATCAGTCGCGCCCCATCTCATCCCGTCCGCAGGACGGGTGGCCGAAGGCCCGATCAGCCCGCGTGCCCAACGGCTCCGGGCGGCTTACGCCGCCAAGCGTCCTGCGGACGCGACGGCAACGGCTTACCCAGAGCAGTCGGCTACCGCCCTCGCCAAGACCAGTTCATGGCATCTATTGAGGAAGAGCCCCCCGCTAACCCTCCCCCTTACTCGGGTGCTGGGCCAGGTAGCGCAGGTACTGCACCACCCGCTCCGGCGTCAGCAGGCCGACGGGGTGCGTCTCGTCTGTCACCACGACGATCTGGCACCCCTGGTGGCTCATCTGATCGTACAGATCGGCGAGGCTGTCCTCCTTGCGAGCGGTGCAGAACTGAGTCAGCATCACATCCCGCAAGGGCGTCGCCGCCCCGCGCTCGTACAGACCGGCCATGAGGACATCGCGCGAGGCGATCCCGACGACCTCCCCGCCCTCGACCACGGGGAAATCCTGCTGGTAGCCGGCCATGGCCTCCTCGACGGCGCGCCCGAGAGGCTCGTCGGGCTGCATCGTGGCGAACTGGCTGGCCATCGCGTTCCCCACCGGCACGCTGCGCAGGAGGCGCCGAACCTGCACCTGCTGCTCCTCCTGGCCTGCGCCGAGGAAGATGAAGAAAGCGATCAAGAGCAGCCAAGGGTTCGCGAAGATGCCGAGGAAGGCGAACAATACCGCCATCCCCTGGCCGATGGCGACGGCGACGTGGGTGGCGGCCATGTAGTCCATTTTCTGCGCGAGGAACGATCTGAGGACGCGTCCGCCGTCCATGGGGAAGGCAGGCAGGAGGTTGAAAAACGCCAGGAAGATGTTGATCGAGGCGAGCTTGGCGAGGAACCCGCTGCCGCTCAGCAGGTCGCCGGGCGGCGGCATAAGGGGCTGCTGGGTGGCCAGCAGGATGAGTCCGATGAGGACGCCGATCCCGATGCTGACCAGCGGCCCGACGATCGCGATGCGGAACTCCTGCTTGGGATCGTCGGGGATACGCTCCATCATCGAAACTCCGCCGATGGGCAGCAGGAGAATGTGCGTTACCTTCACGCCGTACTTCCGCGCGACCAGGCTATGGCCTAATTCGTGCAAGACAACGCACGCGAAAAGCGCGGCGATATACCCGGCGCCGATCAGGCCGGCGACCATGTCCTGGCCGCTATGGGAGTCCGCCCAGACAATGAACGCCAGCAAGAGCAGGAACGTGATGTGGACCCGGAGCGGGATTCCGAACAGTCTCCCGACTTGAAAGGACCAACTCAT
>CAYWBK010000165.1:0-10756 GCA_964455745.1 uncultured Armatimonadia bacterium | reverse complement strand
TGTGGACCCGGAGCGGGATTCCGAACAGTCTCCCGACTTGAAAGGACCAACTCATAGCGCTATCTCCCTGGTTTGAACCGGCGAATGGAATCCGCGGCTCGACGCAGCCGATACCAAGTGGAGGCATTACCACGAAGACTCGAAATCACGAAAGGCAGTGGACACCGCAACGCGCCATTGCGCAGTCGTTTCGTGTCTTCGCGTCTTTGTGGCCAGAACCGCCCGTCAAGACTGCGGCGATCACTCCATGAATGCAATCAGCTCCACCGGGCCGATCAGCCCGGAGGGTAGCGACTCCTCCATCATCGGCACGGCACGCTCGTAGTAGCCGTTGAACCAGCCGCGCGCTTTGGCCTCGGCCAGCACGTCCTCGCGGAGAGCCTGATTCGCGAGGGTGTTCGTCACCACCACCACGAGGTCATTGTGCCCGAGATTGAGCGCGTCCGTAACCTCCAATTCATACGGCCCCCACAGGAAGCTGGCCTCAAGCTCCCCGTTCAGCCACACCTCCGCGACGTGGAGGCACTCGCCCAATTGCAGGAGCAGCCGCGCATCCTGGAACCCCTCGGCAAGCGGCAGCGCGAACCGATAGGCGATGCTCCCGGAGAAGTCTGCCAGCCCCCAGTCCTCCCACGGGCGCAGTTCGACCTCGCCCTGGGGGAGCGGCACACTCGAGGGCGCACACTCATGCACGTCGCCGTTTTCGATGCGGAAGCAGCGGCGAACCTCGATATCTTCGCAACTCTCGTGCAGGATTAGCGAGAGTGTCTTGGCCTCCGAGCCATCCAACGCTGGCAGCAAACTCCCACGCTTGGCGTCCGGCTCCCCATCGACTTCGTCGTCCGCCGCTGCGGGGAGCGGCCTGCTGATGATGAGCAGCGACTCAAAGGGGTCCAACGCCCCTGAGAAGCTGGTGCCCTCGGTTATCTCGGTGTGGTCGATGAGGGGCATGATGTCCCCGGTTTCGCAATCCCAGATGTCGAGCCGCAGCGGCACGTCGCTGACGATGACCAGGTCAACCGGTATCTCGTCCGGTCCCTCGTTGGTGAGAAAGTGAGCGAAAGTGTCCCCATCGGAAGTCGACGCGGTCGGCAGGGCGAAGGCGTTCATCCTCAAGCACGGCTGATCCTCGGCGACCAGCAGGCGGAACTGCCCGCCGGTCTGGCTGAGCAGTCGCGCCATCCGCTTGGTCTCCTCGGGGGGGACGATGAGCAGCGCCGACGGGTCCAACACTTCCGGCGCGAAGCGGTAGATGCCGCCAGGCCCCAGATATGCGGCGGCAAACCCGTCCCATGCCGCTCGCATCACCCCGGTCGTGCTGAGGTCCTCCCCTGACCCGCGCTCGGCCTCGGCGCGAGCGCCCATGACTGCGGCCCGCCCACGCAGTTCGCCGGCGAGGGCGGCGAAGTCGGTTTGTCGCCCGAAAGTCGCGCACGTCCCGGGGACGCCGCGCACGAAGATGACGCGCCCCCCGACGTCGTGCAGTTCCTTCAGCTTCTGCATGACCGCGAGAGGCAGGCAACGGTTGCCGGCCACGATCACGGTCAGGTATGCGTGGCCGTCGGTGATGAGCGCGCCGTCCTCGGTCGCGGCCCGGCACAATGTCGCGGCGTCGATGTACTCGTACATCACCTGCTCTTCAGCCAGGCGAGTGGCGACCTCTCGCAAGTGCGCCCAAGTCTGCTCCAGCGCGGCGTCGTCAGCCCCTGCCGCCCAGCAGTCTTCGATCGGATAGTAGACGGCAATATTGCAACACGGGTCAGCAGACCGGAGCGCCGCCGACAGCCGCCCGATGTAGTCGGAAAACTCGCCGTGATGCTCCCACAGCGGATTGCCGGGGCCGACGTGAGACATCGTGGCATACAATCGCCCTGAATCGGTGGCGTAGTGATAGGCCATCGGGGCATACAAGTTCACGCCGCGCTGGTACTGATAGTCGGCGACCCAGCGCATCTGCTCGTAGGTGAACCCAAACGAGTAGACCCCGTTCGTCTCGGAGATCACGGCGCGGCCGAACGGCTGGCTGCCCTCGGGCAGGGCCCGCTGGTTCGCCGCCGAGGATGCCAGCAGCGGGAAAGCGGCGTTGTCTGCGCCGGGGAAGATCTGCCGCCAGATTGCGTCGACGCCGGGGATATGCAGCGATCCGGCGGTCTTGAACCAGTGGCCGAATCCGCCCCGGATGTGATCGGGGAGGTTGTCCTCGCCGCCGACATGGCCGGTGTGCAGAAGGCCGTGCGCCGCGCACCAGTCGTTGATCTGCCGCCAGTAGGCCTCGTGGTACAGGTCGGTCCACAAGTCGGCGTACTCGCAGCGGATGGCCTCAGTCTGGGCGTCTTCGTAGTGACGGAGGATGTCGTCATCGCAGAACTTCGGCGCGAACAGGAGCGGCAGATAAGGGCGGATGTCGAAGCCCCGGCGCTGGCCGAAGGCCTCGAAGAGTCCGGGAGTGTACTGGATCGCGTCCGTGCCGATGCGACCGGGCACCGAGGGCTCGTCGGTGAACATGCCGGGGACCGTGTTCCCGAAAAACTCCCCGACGACGGCGGCATAGCGCTCGTGGGTGACCTCGATGAACCGCGCGACGGCCGCGGGGCTTAGCAAGTCGACGCGTCCCTCGACGGGCTGCTCGGAGAAGTACAGCGCTCGACTGGCGCCAGGTGGGGGCGTCCAGTCCGAACCGACGCACTCGACGACCTGTGGCAGGCCGGCGCCCGTGAAGGCGAGAACCAGGACGCAACTTTCGGGCGGAGGCGGAGCCGATCCGGCGGGGGTCACATCCACGCACTCGACGGCGAGGACCTTGGCCTGATGCTCGGGATGGCCTTCGAGGACATGTCCTTGCGCCGTGCCGGACGGCCAGCCGCCCTCGTCATACAGCCAGGCATACAGGCCCGCGTCGCGGGCGCACTCGACCGCGTACCGCACCAGGGCGAAGTATTCATCGGACAGATAGGGCGGGTTGATGCCCTTGATGAAGTCCTTCAGCCGGAAGCTCTCACCCATCGGATGGATGAAGAAGCCGCCGAGGCGCTTGTCGGCGAAGTCGGCGATGTCTTCCGCGATACCCTCGCGGGTCATGTCCCCATTCCAGACCCAGAAGATCATCGGCCTGTCGGCTGCCGAAGGCGAGGTGAATTCGGAGACGAGAGAGTCGTAAGAGATGGGCATGTGGTACCTCCAGATGAGGGATCGATGCGCCCAAGACAGCGCTGTTGGGTACTTCATTTGACGCGAACTGTGAACATGCCGGTTTATGGCGCGCAAATGCGAATCCGGTTTTGCTGTGGGACTCAGGGGCTATTGTGACATTGCCTCGGCCCGGGTTTTGACACTAACGCGCTCATTTGCCGGTATCAACGTCAAAACGACCTGTGCCGGGCCGGGGAAACCGGCGCACGCTGTACCGCGCTCATTGCCTGTACAGCCCCACCTCAGTCACCCACATGATCCCCGGCCGGGCTACAGGCCCCTCGCCTGCGGGCTGGTAGAGACGGAACCTGGTAGCTGTCGTCGGCTCGAAGTCGAGCACACTGTAGGCCGGCAACGTCTTCGACACAAGCTCGCCCAAATCCTGCCATTTACCGTCACGTTCGACTTGTAGTATACAGCATTGCGAGGCGTACAGGTTGCCGTTGTCATAAGCCCACACGACCACCAGCCGGCTGACCTCCTCCGGCTGCGGCAAAGTGATCTCGATCCAGTGGGCGTCGCCGTTGTCTTTCGAGGCCCAGGCCGCGTCGGTCCAGGGTGCGGTCGGGGCCGGACGCATGATCCCGTCATTCAGCGGGTGCGCGTCGTAGCCCTCGTAGCTGCTGTCCACGGCGATCTTCGCGCCGGCCGTCGCGGCGGCGACATCAGTGCCCTGAAATTCCACCGGCGGGAAGTAGAACACATTGACCGGCGAGGACTTGCGGTCGGCGGGCGTGCCCTCATCAGCGGCGAAATACCCGAACACGGAGTACATCGTCGCCGGCGCGTCCCTGGGTATGATCGCCGCCAGCGCCACCTCGCGCTTCTGACCGACGGGCACTTCGAGCATCACACTCTCAGGTACCGCGCCCCACCCCGGCGGCACAACGAGGGACGCAAGGCCCCGCATCGGGCGCGGAGCGAGGTTCTCGACCGTCACCGTGAAGTGCCGCTCGACCGACGCCGTGTCCGCCGAGGCGGCGGCAATCGAGGTGCGGAGGGTGCGTCCGGGTGAGAGGTCGATGTATGCCGCAGTGGCAAAGGCGGTGTCGGCGATGCTCAACCGGCAGGACAGCCGCCGGTTCACCCACTTGCCGATCTGAAGAAACGCCGGGACATCCATCTCGATCTGCGAGGACAGCGTCTGCCCGGCGGGGATCAGGTGCGTCTCCCCGAAGGTCGACGGAGCGCCTTCGTCACCGAAGCCCAGTGCAACGCTGATCGGAGTTGCCTCGGCGTTGACCACGGCGGCGCGCACCTGCATGTTCGTCGAGGATGTGCCCGGTCCTATGAGCGTTGCGTACAGCCTGATCCCCTTTGCCGCCATGATCGCGCGCGTGCAAGACGATGAGGCGATGCCCAAGTCGCGGGCGAGGCGCGTGGACTCGGAGGCGCGGGCATCATCGGTCGCCGGTCTGGGGGTCCCGGGCGCCGCCGGCGGGGGCCGCAGGCCCTTGATCGAAAACATCAGCCCGCCCAGAGAATCGCACCATGCCGGGGATGGACCCTCCGGGGTGAGGGCCTGATCCGCCGCTTTGTGGAGCCCTGCTGCCAGCCCGGCTACGCTGACCGCCTGCGCACCGGCGCCCGCGCCGGTGGCGGTCGGGTGACGGGCCAGAGCATCGGCGGCGCGGTTGACGAGATCGGCGACGATCCGCGCGCGCGGGGCGATCCGGATCACCGCCACGTTACGCGGCGACAGGGCGACAGTAACCACAAGGGTGTCGCCATCCCATCGCACCGGCAGGTCCAGGCCGGACACGAGGTCGATCACCAGCGGCCGACCTGCGGTCTCGGTGACGGGGATCCCCAGAGCCTTCGCATCGACGCGCACTTCGGCTCGCTTGAGGCCCTCGGACGAGTTGAAGGCGGTGATGTGCAGCCGGTCCGGGTACTGTCCGAACCGCTCGAGCGCGATGTCCGCGTCGGCGCAGGTCGCGCAGGTCAGCGGCTCCCAGCCCGCCGTCGCCACCTGCCGCACCAGCGGGATGAAGCGGACGTACAGGCTGCGGTCGCGGTTGTACAACTCCGGGCGCTCCCAATAGCGCAGGCTGGTCCATTGCTGCTGCCGCGAATCCCATGAATCGCCCTCGAAGTTGCTCGGGTACATCCCGCTCGCCAGCGCGCGCTTGAAGTATGATTGCATCATGTCTTGATCGAAGGCATAGAAGTCCACATTATTGAGCAGCAGGTAGGGACGCTTCCCCGAGAGCCAGCGGTATCCGGCGAGGGTCGCGTCGCTATCCGGCCGGTACTGGCCTTTCCGATCGAGCCACGCCACCTCGATCCCGGCAACGTCGAGATACGGCGCAAACCAGCCGTGACTGGCGTAGACGGCATTCGCCATCAGCAACCGACCGCGCGAGTGCAGGTCGTCGGCGATGAAGCGCACGAACTTGTCGACCGAAAACCAGTTGAGAATGATCGGGCGCTTCGTCTGCTGGGAGAAAGTCAGGGGCGTGTCGGCGAAAGCGAAGTGATCGCGCCGGTAGTTTTGTGCGGCGCCCCAGCCCTCGAGGGAATCGAGATACTCGCCGTCGAGGCCCGGACCGGGAGCGGCGCGGTGGGCCTGGGGGGCCGGGCCGTAAGCCCTATCCGCGTATGCCGCGCTGTAATCCATGTGGCCCTTGTTCGGCGTGTCCGGGCTGTCAGTGGGCAGATCAGGGTCAGGGCTTAACGCGAACACGGCGCCATCGCACCAGGATGTGTTCTGGAAGCTGTGGTTGTAAGCGCCGTCAGCGTCCTTGATGCCGCACCAGGGCAGAGCGCGCGCCGACCGGCGGTCGAAGCTGTCCTGGTCCTGCTTCTGCCAGCGGTCGAGTTCCTGCATCGCCGCCTCATACGTGCGCGGTAAGTCCTTGGCCATCGACATCCACCACGTCATCGGCTCGGTATACCGGAACGAGTAGTAGCCGTGCGCGTCGTCATAAGCAACGTTCGGCGCGCCCTCCTGGAACATGAACCCGAAGTCCTCGGGGGCGGCGACCTTCGCGATGTCGGTGAAAGGCATCCAGATCCCCTCCGTCATGGGGCGCTTCTCGAAGAAACGGGGGTACATTGCAGCGTACTGGACGGTGGCGCTGCGGAAGCCGGTGGCGGGGTCACAGCGGCTGAGGGTAAACGAGAAAGATGCCTGGGAGGGGTACTTGCGGCAGTCCGGCGCGAGGCCGAAGTCATACACGACCGCCAGCCGCTCGGCGACGCTGTCGTAGATGAGGCGCGAGACGGTCGGCTCATCGAGGCGGGTAGCCAGGGCCAGCCCGAAGTCCGGCCCGCGTGGGGCGGGCATCTCGCGTGGAGCGGGCGTCTCGCGTGGGGCGGGCGTCTCGCCCGCCAGTGCCGTTCTTGCCGTCCCGCTCGCCGATACCGCCCCCCCCGGCAGGCGAGACGCCTGCCCCACGCGCTCCCGCGCCGCCTCCCCGGCATCCCGCGTCACCACCGCCAGCGGGTAGAATGAATGCAGGCCTCTGGCCCCCGCGCCATCCCAGCGGAAGTTGCCGCATTCCGGCTCGGCGGCTGCCGGGCGCTTCTCGCGCACATCCTGCCACCAGGTGAGGCCGTCCTTCGGCACCGGGATTGCGAAAGCCACGGAGACGGCGCGATCTTTGCCGGTGGTGTCGCGGACCGTCCCGGCCAGCCGCACGGCCTTGCCCTCCTGCGCGAGGCTGAAGTCCACCTTCAAGCCGATCTTGCCGCCCTCCGAGGCCGGCAGCCACAGACCGTCGGCGGCCACATCGCGCACCAGCAGCCCGGACGGCAGATCGGCTCGCGCACGTAGGATGCTCCCGTCCAGAGACACCGACGCAGCGCCGGGACGCACATACAAACGCAGGGCGTCGTCAGTCTTCGCGATCAGGGTCTCTCCCGCGCCGCCCTGCACAGGGATGCCCGCCTGCATCCAGCCGGCGTCGAGCCGGGCCAGACGCTGCAGCATCACCGGGCCGACTTCCCAGGTATAGGTGTCATGGCGGTCGGTCTGGGTCTCGTAGAGGCACAGCACGGCCTGCGAGAGATCGTTGCGCGAGTAAGCCGCGATGTCGTCGCGCAACAGCGTCCACCGACCCACCGGAACGGTATGCCGGGTGAACTGCTGCTTGTCCGAGCCACGGTTGTAGAGAACCAGGCTCAAGTCCTTGCTCGTGACCGCCGCGTCGCCGCTGGTGACGCGCACCCAGAAAGCAAGGGTCGTGTAGCCTGACAGATTCGGGCCTTTGGCCGGGAACGCTTGCGTCACACCGGGGAAATGCTCTTGCCCGCCGGCGTTCTGCACCGTGAAGCGCCAGATGGACTTCCCGGCGATCTCAGCAGGGGCGTCATCGGGCGCGGGCGCGGTGGCGACCTGGACCCCATTCGCCTGTAGAGACGCCTGCGGATCGAACAGGGTCTGCGCGTTACAGGCCGCACAGAGGATGACGGCGCTGACGACAACGGCAATGCGCAAGATAATCACCTCTTTCACTGTCACTGACACCATTATACCTCCTTGCCTTGCAAACCTCCCCTCCGATGGTGTACAAGGCATATCCCAGGCGGGAACAGGGAGAGTACCGCAGCGGTTAATGCCTGCGGATGAGGAACACACCCGGCGGCGGCGAGAACGATGAACATACGGGCGGCCATTCACCGAACCACATGATACGCGTCGATTCGATCCGCAAAGAACTGGGCGAATTCAGCCTGCGAGGGGTCTCGCTGCAGATCGAGCGCGGCGAGTATTTCGTCGTCCTTGGCCCCACAGGCTCGGGCAAGACGGTGCTGATCGAGTGCATCGCCGGCCTGAACCAGGTAGACAGCGGGCGGGTCTTCATCGACGGCGAGGACGTCACCGACCTGCCGCCCGAACTCCGGCGCGTCGGGTACGTGCCGCAAGACTACGTGCTCTTCCCGCACCTCACCGTCTTCGAGAACATCGCCTTCGCGCTTCGCCTGCGTCGCTGGGATGACACCGAGGCGCGGAGCCGCGTGACCGAGCTTGCGGAGATGCTGCACATTAGCCACCTGCTGGACCGCCATCCGCGCACCCTGTCCGGTGGCGAGCAGCAGCGCAGCGCCCTCGCCCGGGCGCTGGCGTTCCATCCCCGCGTGCTGCTCCTCGACGAGCCGCTGTCGGCGCTCGATGAGGGCACCCGCGCGGAACTGTCGATCGAGTTGTCGCGCATCTCAAGAGAACTGAACACCACGGTCATCCACGTGTGCCACAACTTCGAGGAGGCTATCGATCTCGGCGATCGCATCGCCATCGTCCGTTCCGGCGAGGTCATCCAGGTCGGCACCCCCTCGGACATCTTCCGTCGCCCGAACAGCCGGTTCGTGGCGCGGTTCGTGAGGTCGGAGAACATCTTCGCGGCAGCCATCGACTCCGGCGGGGCAGCAACCGACGGCCGCGTTCCGATCTGCATAGCTGACGGTCCGCGATTGCTTTCGGACGGGTCGGCGGTCGACGGCCCGATGATTGCGACGATCCGCCCCGAGGACATCTCGATAACCGCGACCGATCCCGGCCCGCGCGACAACCTCGTGCGCGGCTCGCTGCGCAAGATCGACGACCGCGGGCGGTACCTGCGGCTATATGTCGACGGTGACATCAGCCTGGTGGCGATCATGACGCGCCAGGCCTACCACGCCGAGGAGCTGTCTCTCGGCGACGAGGTATACGCGGCGTTTCCGGCGGAGGCTGTGCATCTGCTGCCGGAAGACGGGTAATGTGGGCACGTAGATCGTCTGGTGCTTGCACCAGATGCGAAGGAGGCGGATGAGATGGTCTACACGATAGTCGTGATGCGCGAGGACGATGGCCGCTACTCCGTGGTCGTTCCCGCGCTGAATAACCTCGCGACATTCGGACGCACTCTGCCGGAGGCCCTGCGGATGGCGGAGGAGGCCATTATCCTGTACATCGAGGCCCTCGAGGAGGACGGCGAGCCGATTCCGACCGATAACCCGAACGTCAGCGTGGATATGAGCGAGGCGCAAGAGGCCTTTGTCTACAGACTGTCAGTCGAGGAGGCGAGAGCGGTTGCGTAGATACCCGGTGGTGACGGGTGACGAGACCGTCAGGGCACTCGAACGGGCGGGCTTCGTCTTCAATCGCCGAAGAGGCAGCCATGTCATCCTGAAGGACCACGCACGCGGCAAGAGGGTAGTCGTTCCCTGTCACAGCGGCCAGACGCTGCCCCCGGGTACGCTGTTAGGGCTTCTGCACCAAGCCGGTCTCACGGTTGACGAGTTCAGCGCACTCCTGAAGCGCCATTGAGACACGGCACCGGCACCGCCGGAACCAGATGCGAGCTTCATCACAAAGAGCCGCCACACACCATTACGTCGTTTCGTGTCTTCGAGTCTTTGTGGTCAGAACCTCCCGATCACACGACCACAGCCTAACCAAGACCCTACGCGCTCCGAACGCGAACCAACCCATCAGGTGCACATGCCAATCCCCACCCTCCTCATCTACGACGACCGGTTCCTCGCCCATGGCGTTGATTGGCACCCCGAAAATGCGGCGCGGCTCGAGGCTGTGTCGCGGCACTTGCGCTCGCGAGGCCTTTGGCAGCGGATGGCGTCGCTGCCCTTCGATGCCGCATCGGACGAGCAACTCGCCTGGCTGCACACCGAGGAATACATCGAGGAGATCCGGGCGGTGTGCGCCGGCGGGGGCTTCGAGATTGCGCCCGATACGCCGGTTTCGCAGACGAGCTTCGAGGCGGCTGCGCTGGCCGCCGGGGGCTGCATCGCCGCGGTGGAGGCGATCCTCGACGGGGCGTCATCGACGGCGCTGTGCCTCGTTCGCCCGCCGGGACACCATGCGCTGCCTGACCGGGGACATGGCTTCTGCCTGTTCAACAACGCCGCCCTCGCCGCCGAGGCCGCGCTGCGCCAGGGCCTGGAGCGCATGGCGATCCTCGACTTCGATCTTCACCACGGCGACGGGACGCAGGAGATGTTCTACCACCGGGGCGATGTGATGTACTGCTCCGTCCACGAGCACCCCCTCTTCCCGATGACCGGCGGCCTCGACGAGGTCGGCATCGACGCGGGCACGGCGTCGACCGTTAATGTGCCGCTGCCGGCGGGGGCCGGGGACGGGCACTACGCCGAGGTCTTCGGGCGCATCTTCATCCCCGTGCTGGGCAAGTACCGGCCGCAGCTCATCATCGTCTCCGCCGGGTATGACACGCACCACGCTGACCCCATAGGCCACATGAACATGACCGCGCGCGGGTTCTACGACCTCGTGGCGCAGATCGCCGGCGCGGCATCGGTGCTGTGCGAGGGCAAGGTCTGCATTGTGCTGGAGGGCGGGTACGACCACGATGCTCTCGCGGCGGGCGTCGAGAACACCCTTTCCGCGCTGTGGGGCGAGCCGGGCCTCGATGCCGAGCCGGCCCCGGCGGTGCATCCGCAGGTTCTGCGGCGCGTCGACGAGGCCCTACGGAACGCGGTCGAGGTGCATGGGGAGCGGCTGAGGCTATAGCGGGCGGGTGCTTCGCGGGAATTATCGGGCGGGGCCAGGGGGTCCGAATCTTGATTGTAGGTAGAGGTCCTCAAGAGGCCATCTTGAGGGGCT
>CAYWBK010000164.1:0-12271 GCA_964455745.1 uncultured Armatimonadia bacterium | reverse complement strand
GATACGCCGAATCCGGCAGTGAGTGAGACTAGAATCAGCATGAGCGCGATGAGATCCATCGTATCCTCTTTCTGCTGAGGCGACTCGTCCCCCGGCCCCATAGGCATTAAGTTAAGGCCAGACGCTACCCAAGGAGGGGCCGGACCTACGAGAGCGCCAGCCGTTGGGCGCTCGAAGTATCCGGCCCCAGCCGTCCGCGCAGGGGTGGCCGGGTCGGATACTTCGCTGCGCTCGTAGTCCGACCCCTCCAGACGGCTCGCGCCGCCTAACTTAGCGCATAGCCCCCCAGCCCCCCTCTCCGTGGAACGAAGAGGGGGGCACGGTACCGTTGTCGTTCTCCCCTCTCCACCCCGTGGAGAGGCGTGTGGCCGCCGTAGGCGGCCGAGGGGGTGAGGTTGCCGTCTCAGCGCGCCGCCTGCTTCACGTCGAAGGTGCTCGGCGCGCTTGTGGCCCCCAGGGCCAGATACGGCAGATAATCGCGCGCCAGTTCCGGCTGGTAGTTGAAGATCACGAAGCCCCCGGCCCCGAGGTTGCGGGCAATCTCGACCTCATCCAACACCTGCTGCGGGCCGGTGAAGGTGACGCCGTCGGCGAAGACGCCGATGCCCGGACATACCGGGACCTTCCCGCCAACCCAGGCCATCTGGCGCTTCACCCAAGCCGTGAACCGCGTCGGGTTCGTGGTGTAGTTCATCGGGCAGACATAATCGACGATCCCCTCGTCCACCCACCGCTTCCAGTCCTGCCCGAACTCGTTGCGGTGGTCCTCCCAGTTGAGGAAGACCGCTGCAGAGACGGTGGTGCCGGGCCGAGCCGCCCGCGCGGCGTGCGAGACCTCGCGCACAATCGAGGTGATCTGTTCGCGCCGCCAGTCCGCAAAGCGGTCCGCCAGAGAGCCTTTGCCGATCACGTCATCCGGCCATTTCGACACGCGAAGCCCGGTATCATGCTCGAATTTCGCGAGACAGCGCGGGCAGAAGCAGCAGTTTGCGCCAGGGTAGCGCAGGTAGTCGAACTGGATGCCGTCGATGTCGTAGCGGGTCACAAGCTCGCGGGCCACGGCGACTTCCTGGGCGCGGTTGCGCGGGTCCGAAGGGCAAAGCCAACTTTGGGGGCGGCCCTTCGTGTCGAGCATCAGGCGCTTGTCGGCTTCGAGTTGCCGCCGGACGGCATCGGGGGCGAAGATAGTGCTGAGGGCGAGCATCCTGGCGTGAACTTGGACGCCCCACTTGCGCCCAGCCTGGACGGCCTCCCTCAGGTAGTCGCCGTGCTCCTGCACCGACTTTACATTATAGAGGAATGCGCTCTTATAGAACGCCACGCCACCACTGCATATATAGGGGTACACCGCATTAAAATTCGCGCGCCTCAGTTCCTGCATCTGCGTGTCCCACGTGGGCAGGCCCTCATTGACCGCCCAGACGCCGCGAAGCTCATTCCGGGGCGAGGGATACAGCCGCCAGTAAGCCTGCCGGGCCGCCAGCTTGGCCTCCCAGGCGAGCTGCGCGGCGTTGCGGTACTGCCCGACGCCGGCCATTGCGGAAGACTTCAGCAGCGCGCCGAGAGCGGCCTGCGCCTCGGCCAGCGCGTCGCGGATCTGCGGGCCCTCCGCCAGGCGCTGCCCGAGGGCGGCGATAAACGCCGAAATCGTGGGGTACCTGCCGATAGGGCCAAAGGCCTGCGGGTCGCGGGGCACGGAGGCCGCCCAGATTTCCGGCGCCCACTGGCCGACGAGCGCGCGCATCAGAAGGGTCTTGTTGGCCATGTCGCTGGAGGTGAGGACCTGACTGAGGTAGGCCCCGGTGTCGGAGACGATCACCGCCGGAGTATCGCGCGGATCGCCGGCGCTGTCGGCCCAGCGGGCGATGATGCGCGCGCCCGGCAACGGCGAGCAACTGCGCACAGCCGGGCTGTCCTGACAGACGCGCGGGGGTGTCCCGAACACGACGCCTTTATCGAAGAGCATCATCGAGAACTCGCCGCGATACTGCGCCTGGACGGCCCCGCCCACTTGAACGCGGATCAGGCCGAGGACATCGGGCCTGCCCACGAAGCAGTCGATGAGCTTGCCGCCCGAGGCGACGAAGGCCTGCAACCTGGCGGCTTCGGCGTCGCTCACGGCGCGGTTGTAGGGGAGGATGGCGACCCGGGCGTCCCCGACGCCGGAGGCTTCGACCACCGAGTCCTTCGAGCGGGAGAAGGGGATGTCCGCGGCGTGGAGCATCTGGCAGAGGGCTTCGCAGCGCTGTGCGGATTCCCGCGCGGTGGCGGCGGAGCCAGCGCCCACGTAGTCGCCCTCGATCACGAGGACGGGGGGGCCGGACGATGTTGCGGGCGAGAGCGGGGAGGCGAGGAAGGCCGCTACGAGCGACAGGGCCACGATGGGACCCCCAGGCATTCTGCCTGCCCTCTCGTGGACGCGCGGTTTACCGCGCAAAGTGCGCCATGAATGGCGCACCCACACAGAGGGATGAGGCGCGGACGCAGCCTCCGCGCTCGGCAGCGCCGCCGGCCCCTCTTGGCTGCCCATCACATCCGCTCCGGAGCCGAAATCCCCAGCAGGCCGCAGATGTTCGCGAGGACGACCCGGGCGGCCTCGATGAGGGCCAGGCGGGCGCCGGAAAGCTCGGGCTTCGCCGCATCGACCACGATGCAGGGGCCGTAGAACTGATGCAGCGTCGTCGCCAGCTCGCGCGCGAAGGTGCCAAGGCGGTGCGGGGCGCGCGTCTCGGCGGCCTCGGCGACCTCGCCGGGGTAGTCGGCGATCTTGCGCATCAGGGCCAGCTCCGCCGGGTGGGTCAGCAGGCTGAGGTCCGGCTCGGCAGGCATCGCAATGCCGACTTCAGCCGCTTTGCGGTGAATGCCGCAGATTCTTGTATGCGCATACTGCACATAATAGACCGGGTTCTTCTCGTTGTGCTCGCGGGCGAGGGCGAGATCGAAATCGAAGTGCGCGGTGGCGCTGCGCATAAGGAAGAAGAACCGCGTGGCATCCGCCCCGATGTCGTCCGTGATCTCGCGCAGGGTGACCATGCTGCCCTTGCGCTTGGACATCTTGAGCACCTCGCCGCCGTCCATCAGACGCACCGTCTGGTACATGATCACCTCGACGCGGCTGGTGTCGAAGCCCTGGGCGGCGATGGCGGCGTACAGGCGCGGCACGTATCCGGCGTGGTCGGGGCCGAGAACGAAGATCAGGTGCTCGAAGCCACGGGCGATCTTGTCGGCGGCGTAGGCGAGGTCGGAGGCGATGTACGTCGGCGCGCCGTCGGCCCGGACGAGCACGCGGTCCTCGTCGTCGCCGTGCTCCTGGGTCTTCAGCCAGATCGCGCCCTCTTTCTCGTAGGCCGACCCGATGCTTTGGAGCCGCCGCACCTCGGCCATCACCTGGTCGTGCTCGAAGAGCGACTGCTCGTGGAACCACACGTCGAAGCGGACGCCGATGTTCTCCAGGTCGTCGCGAATCTCGGCCAGCACCAGCGGGGCGGCCAGGCGCGCAAAGTGCAAGTACCCGGACTGATCTTCGGGGATGCCTGCGTGCGCGTCGCCGTCGCGGTCGAGAATCGCCTGGGCGAACTCGATCAGGTACTCGGCGATGTAGCCGTTCGCGGGCATGTGCGAGGGCAGGCCGAGAAGCTCGCGATACCGCGCCTGCACCGAGCCGCCGAAGAGGTTGAGCTGTGTGTTGTCCGGCCCGTCGTTCACGTAATACTCGCGGCAGACCTCATACCCGACGGCCTCGAGCAGGTTCGCGATGGTCGCGCCATACGGGCCGCCACGCGCGTTGCCGATGTGCAGCGGCCCGACGGGGTTCGCGCTGACGAATTCGAGGTTGATGCGCCCCTTGATCGCCGGCTCGCCCGCCCCACGGGCGGCGCCGAAGGCGCTCTTCTGCGCCAGAGCGTCGCGGACCGCGCCCTGCAGCCATAGGGGCGACAGGCGGAAGTTGATGAAGCCCGGCCCGGCGATTTCGACCGCCGCGACCATTGGGTCCGCCGGGAAAGCGGCGATGATGGCCTCGGCGATCTTGCGCGGGGACATCGCGGCAGGCTTGGCGAGCGCCATCGCGACGTTGGTGGCGAAGTCGCCGTGATCGACGTTCTTCGGGGTCTCGATGGGGCACTCGGGGACATCGAAAGCGGGCAGAGCGCCGCTCTGTTGAGCATTGGCAATGGCCTGGCCGATGAGGCCGGCGAGGTGGGTCTCAATCATGGGTGGGTGGGTCTCCCAGTATGGGGTTAGTTGGCAGGTGGATCGAGAAGGCCCTGACTGAGGAGCCTGCGTGCCGTCTCGTAGACGTCGTGTGGCTTGCCCTCGGCTCTCATGCCGACGGCGGCGATTCGAACTACGTGCGAGCCGTCTTCAATGATGTAGATGATGCGGTACCTGGACCAGTGGAGAGACCAGTAACCACTGAACTCATCGCGCAGTGGCCTCCCTCGCTGGTGAGGGGCCTCGCGCAGAGCCTCCGCAACTCTGAGCAATCTGCTTCTCACTCGCACGTCGCGAATCCCCTCGAGGAGCCGTATGGCAGGCTCCGTCCAACCGACCGCGTAGCTGCTCATGACGCGAGCCCCAGCCTACGCCTCACCTCGTCGGCGGTGTAGGTGGGGCCGGACCGTATCTCCTCCGCGCATTCGCGAAGCGTGGCAGTCAGCTCTCGATCCGCAAGTATCTCAAGCGTCTCCATGACGCTCTCATAGACTTCCCAGGGCAGTATCGCCATGACAGGGGTACCACGTCGGGTCACGGCAACGGATGTGATATCCCCGCTGGCGAATTCCTCGGGGAGATGGGTGAACTGGTCCCGAGCTGTCGTAATGGTCATACGCCTGGACACGGCGTAGTCGTCGATAGTCGGTTCAATGGCCATCGCTCTCGCCTCCTGTGCATCTAAGTGTACATCACAATGTACAGAAAGTAAAGCTCCGGAGCCACGTCGTGCCCTTCAGCCTTCCGCCTCGGCAGCGTGAAGCCATACCGTGCCTCGGAAGCTGGGGTCTACGCCGTGCTTGCGGAGCAGGGCATCGATCTCGTCCTGGCGCTCACGCGCCTGGCCCACCCGCCAGCAGCCGTCGAGCATCTCGACCATGCGACGGTCGCCCGTCTCGATGGCGTCTCGGATGTGCGGATAGTACAGGTCGAAGTGGCTTTCCAGGATGTGCTCGAGGATGAGAGCAGGTACAAGTTCGGCGACCTCCGCGTCAGCGTTGTGCGCCAGACGTACCGCGACCGGCCAGAGCTTGTGCGGCCATGAGTCCACAAGAGACGACAGGTCCCCGAGCGCCTTGCCCCGTATGGCTTCTCGGGCATCCGAGGCCAGCGGCTCAAGGCAGGCGATGACGAAGCCTGCAGTGGCAGCGGCTTGCGCGGAAGAAGAGGGCCGAAGCATCAGTTGATGGACGAGAGGGTGCAGCCATGCAAGGCAATGAGCGCGACTGCGAAGGTTGTCGGCTTCGCACAACCGCCGCAGCGATTCCTTTTCGGCATCGTTCAGTCGGATGGCGTCATGAAAGCGCGGGTGGCTCTCCTCGATGCGGTTCCGCACTCGGTCACAAGCGCGCGTCCGCTGCGCGCTCAGTCCGCAGCCGAGGCGTCCCTCCTCCCTGATGCGCTTTGGGTCAACTCCGTGCGCCAGCAGGAAGGCGTCGACCTCGGGCGTATGCGGGGCCAACTGGCCGATGTACCGACCGCCGTGGAGTCGGCACGCGCAGAGCGCGCACAGCATCCTCTGGTCGCCAGCTTCGATTGCCGCACGCACCCTCGGGAAGTAGTCATCGAAATGGAAGTCCAACAGTCCAGACAGAGCGCCGCACAGCGCGCACGTTGCTTGCCTTGGGCTGGCACTCGCCGCGAGGCGGCTCACCACTGACCAGACGTTATCAGGGCACCACCGGGCAACCGTGTCCATCGCGGATGTTGCCTCGATGCGCACGCATCTGCGCCTGTCTCGAACCAACACCTCCAGAACGGACAAGACGAGGTCGACGTTCGGCACGGTGACTTCGCTCAGAAGATCGCAGAGGCCGCAATTGACCCACGCCAGACATTGCCCCCGGCTGCGCAGGTCCGTCTTTTCACACAGGAGGCGAAGGGACGCAGCTTCGTCCTCCGTGAAGACGACGTAATGTTCCAGGTATGGGTGGCTTTCCTCGATGCGATTTGCCATAGTGACCTCGCCGCGCCTACTCATCCTCATCCGCGGCCTGCCAGTTGGCGTAGCGCGAAACGATGTCATGCCTGCACAGCAGCTCGACGATCTCCTCGCGGTGTGGCTCCGCCTGGCCCAGGATGAGGCAGCCATCAAGCGCCTCGGCCATGCGGCGGTCGCCGGCTTCTACGGCGTCTCGGACGCGCGGATAGTACCGGTCGAAGTGTTTCTCCAGGATGTGCTCCAGAATGAAAGGGGGAACAAGCTCCGCGAGTTCCGGGTCGGGGCTATGTATGAGCCGGACTACAACCGGCCACGCCGTGGCAGGCCGCTCCGCGAACCGCCGCTCAAAAAGCATCAGCGCCTGAGAGCGTACGTCCTGCTGCGCATCGTTCGCCATCGCTTCGAGCAGTTCGAACACGAGATCGGCAGTGGCGGCGTTGCCAGCCGACCACGGGTACCGGGCTAACACATCCACCCAGGCGCAGAGGCGCCCTCGGCTCTGCGGATCCACGGTCTGACCGAGTCGCCGCAGGGACTTGCGCTCGGCGGCGTTGAGCCGCAGGCGACCGCCCTCGTGAAAGAGCGGATGACTCCCCTCGACCCGGTTCAGCACGCGGTCGCAGGCCCGCCGAGGGTAGCGCCGTGTTCTGCACCCACAGCCGCTGGCCTCTACTGACGGCGTTGGGTCGAGCCCGTGGGCGAGCAGCAACGGGTCGACCTCCGAGGCGCGCTTAGCCAAACGGCCACGGTGGCGAAGCGCCCAGAGCGCGGCCAGCATTGGCTCGTCGCCTGCCTCGATTGCCGCGCGCACCCTGGGGAAGCACTCGTCGAAGTGGTTGAAGAAGAAGGAGTCCAACAGAACAGCCAGCACTTCGTGCAGTACGAGGGTCGCCAGCTTGCGCTTGCCGCGCGCCTCAAGTCGGGCCACAACCGGCCAGACGTCATCAGAACACCATCGTGCGATCGAGGCCAGAGCCCACGCGGCCTTGTCGCGCACGCAGTGTCGCCTGTCCTGAATCAGCACCTCGAGAACAGATGCCACCGCCCCAACGTTGGCCGAAGCGTCATCCTCCGAAATCCAACTGCACCCTCCGCAGATCCACGCCAGGCATTGCCCCCGACTGCGCAGGTCGGTCTTCGCACACAGGCGGCGAAGGGAACCGGCCTCTTCCTCGGTGAAGACGATGTGGTCCTCCAGGTACGGGTGGCTTTCCTCGATGCGATTTGCCATAGTGGCCCCCCGAGCGCGAGTTCTTACCAGTCCAGCCAGATGTGGAGGTGGTCGAAGAGGAACCCTATCAGCCATGAGCCGGCAAGGGCTCCGGCGAGCATCTGTACGAAGCCTCGGTACCAGATGCGCTGCAGGGAGGTTAGCGGTGGATCGGGGTTCGTGCGCCACAGGTGCATGATGCGGCGACCGGCGGCGATTCCGGCGGCTAGCTGCTTGTCGGACGGGGGCTTGGTGGTGAAATACTGCTGGATCACATACCCAATCTGCATCCGATAGGCCCAGCCGAGCACGGCGACCGCGCCGGCGGCCATGAGATTGTACGAGAGCAGCGGCAGGCCGACGAGCATCGCCGGGATGACGCCCGCAAGGAGGTTCGTGCCGCAGCGCTTGTGTGCGCGGGGCATCCGGCGCACCCACTCCTCGACCACATCGCCGTAGGTCTCGATGCAGGCGACCGTCATGTGCTCGGCGGCGTGGTAGCCGGCCAGCGGCGAAGCGCGCAGGACCAGCAGGAAGCAGACGAACACCAGCACCTGCAGGCCCGCCTGCCATAGCGCGTAGTGCGGCATCTCCCCCGGCAGCGCAACGTGCAAAAGCAGCGCCGGCAGCGGGAGGCCGGGCAGGAGGGTGCTGAGGAACCAGGTGACGATGTAGGCGACGGCGCTGGCCAGGCCGCCCAGGGAGATGATGGCAACCCCCGTCAGGAACAGGCGCACGTCCGAGCCGGTGCGCGCGGTTCCGGACGAGAGGAACACCGCGCCGGGCATCGCCAGGCCCGACAGCCGGGGGACGGCGAGGTGAGTGTACCCGAGGGCCGGATCGTCGTGCGCATGAAAGCGCTCCTCATGCTCGTGCCCCAAAGCTGTTGGAATCGGTTGCACAGTGAATCGTGACATGCTATAATAACTGCCCTGTAACGGACGTACTCCGGGAGGCGGATGTGGAGTTGGCGATTTGACCCCCACATTCTGCGCTCGTCGAAGGGATAGAGTCAAGTGTCGAAGGTCTGCTCAGTTTGCGGTAAGAAGCCGGCTACCGGCTGCAATGTCAGCAACTCCCAGCGCCACACCAAGCGCCGGTGGGAGCCGAATCTCCAGCGCGTGAAGGCGCGGATCAACGGGGCGTCGACACACGTTCGCGTGTGCACCTCCTGCATCAAGGCCGGCAAGATCCAGAAGGCCGGATAGGGCGTAGGGCAACCTGTTGGTTTGGCGGCTCGGCGACCGGGATAGCTCCCGGTCGCTTTTTCGCGTCTGCAGGTTTGGGTGCGGGAGGATGGGGACGGAGCCTTTCTTGCTGGCGCTGTCTCCCGGACGCCTGCCTGCTCAACCGGCTACTCGGCGGTCGCCACGATCGGCGCTGTGTCGACGCCGCTGAAATCACCGAAGCCCGCAACCGTGCGCGGTCACGCAGGGTCGCGGGCTTCGGCTGGTCGTGCGCAGGTGGAGCCGGCGCTCTATCGGCTTGTCGTCACGGCTTCAGGATGACGGTTACGGTCGCGACAGGGCCGTAGATGCTCGTACTGCCGCTACCGGCCACTGCCCGGACATAGAACACGTTGAGCCCTTTCTTGAGGGTCAGGGCGGGCGTGGTCCAGGCATTGTTGGCCCCGCTCACCGCAAGATCGGTCCAGCCGGCGCTCGCCGCCGCGTTCAGCCTGTACTGAACATTCTGCACCGCGGGGACGCCTGTCGGGGGCGGGTTGCCGGGGACGCAGTGGCCGTCGAACACCAGTGTGGCGGCGGTCACCGTCTGGCCCGAGGAACTGGGGTCGTCAATGACGGCCGTAGGCGGCGGGGCGTAGGTGAACGTCACCGTACTCGACCAGGCGCTCACGATGTCGCTGGTCGCCGCCGAGTGGATGACGGAGCGGGCCTGCACCGTATGGCTCCCCTCGGTTGCGCTGAACGCGTACATCCAGTTCCGAGTGCCCATCGCCGCGACCGGAGTTCCGCCGTCAATGGAAAGCTGGACCTCGTTGGCGTCGATGCCGCCGGTGTTCTTCGCGACTGTGCCCTTGATGAGCGCCAGCGGGCTCGTCACTGTGCTTCCATCGGTGGGAGCGGTGATGACCGGCACGGGCGGAGCCGTGCTGTAGCCGATGACGCGGGTTACGACAGGGCTGGAGACGGTTCCGGCCACGGCCTTGACCTGGAACACATTGGCGCCGGCATTGAGGGTAGCGTCGACATGCCATGCCGTCCAGTCGCCGCTGTCATTGGTGGCGTCGGTCCAGGCGCTGGTGGCGCTGGTCGGGTTGAGGCGGTACATTACGTCGGTGAGAGTGGCGCCGGAAGAGACGCTGACCGTGCCGGAGAAGGTGAAGGCGGCGCTGCTGACGACCCAGCCATCACTCGGCGGCGTCGTCACCGTAACCTGCGGCGGCGGAGCGTAGGTGAACGTCACCGGATTCGATGCGGCGCTCACGATGTCGTTAGGAGCCGCTGAGCGGATGACTGAGTAGGCCACCACCGTGTGCGACCCGGGGCTCCCGCTGAAGAGATACGTCCAGTTCCGAGAGCCCATCGCCCACACCGCAGTGGTGCTGCCGTCGATGAAGAGCTCGACGGCGTTGGCGTCGATGCCGCCGGTGTTCTTCGCGACAGTGCCCTTGATGAGCACCTGGGTGGTCGTGACCGTGCTGCCGTCGGTCGGAGAGGTGATCACCGGGGCGGGTGGGGCCGCGGTGTAGACGACATTGCGGGTCACAACATTGCTGATGGCGGTGCCGGCAACGGCTCTGACCTGGAACAGGTTGGGGCCTGTGCTAAGAGTGGCATCGACGTGCCAGGCGGTCCAGTCGCCGCTGTCATTGACCGCATCCGCCCAGGCGGAGCCGGTTGAGACGAGGCGATACTGCACATCGGTCAGGGTTGCGCCCGAGGGAGCGGTTGCGGTGCCGGAGAAGGTGAGGCTGGAGTTGCTGACGGCCCAACCATCGCTGGCTGGCGTCGTCACGGTGACCTTTGGTGTCTTGGCTACGCTGGGGACCGCCGAGGCGGTTACACTCCAGCGCCCTCCCGATGCCGCCCCGTCGGCCAAAGCTGCTACCGCGCAGAGAGAAAGGATGAGTGAGGCGGTGGCGGTGATACGCAGAGCGGACATCTTCGACATCTCTTTACCTCCTGTCAATGATGATCGTTTCCCCGCTCGTCGGCTGCGCGTTTGACGTCAGACAGACAGGCCAGAGGCAGGCCCGCCTATCTACCCTGTCGGTCCATTAATCACGACTCTTGAAGGCGGCGCAGGGTTCCCGCTGACTCCGACGGTTTTGCCCGCAATCTGTCACCGCAAGCTGCAGACATCATCGGGGGACGCGGCCACCGTCAGGAGCATCGTTTTTGGATGTGGCACTTTCAACGGTCAAGGCGCGGGGTGTCGCGGCCTCGTTCCGGCCCGCGAAGCGGGATGGAACGAGGCCGCGACGGGGACCCCGCGCCGTCCTGGCAGCCACCCGCTCTAAGGTCCCCGTCCGTAGCCGCGCTCTGCACGGCTCGCGACACTCCAGGGCTTGGCGTGGTGCGTAAAACCGATGCTCCTGCGGCCACCGTACCCACCTTTGCGTCTCAGCCCCTTGCTGCGGTACAATGCCACTGCTATGGATGCACGCACGATACGGGTACTCGAGTACCCCAAGATACTGGAAATGCTCGCCGGGTGCGCCGCCTGCAGCCTCGGCAAAGACCGCGCCCGGCGGCTTGAGCCACAGGACGACATCGTGGCCATCCGCGAGCGCCTCGCGGAGACCTCCGAGGCCGGGCGGCTGCTGAACACCGGCAGCGCCCCGCCCTTCGGCGGACTGACGGATGTGATCCCGCTCGTCCGGCAGGCGAAGGCCGTCAACCATCTGCTGCCCGAGGACCTCATCCGCATCGCCGACGCCTGCGCCGCCGTGTCCCGGATGCGCGACTACCTCGCCCGCGTGGACACCGACGCCCCGCAGCTTGCCGAACTGGCCGAACGCCTGGAATCGCAGCAGGCCCTCGAGGACGCCATTCGGCGCTGTCTCACCGAGGACGCCGAGGTCCGGCCCGACGCCTCGCCGGAACTGTCGCGGCTTTATGCCCGCGCGAACACACTGGCGGGGCGAATCCGCGAGCGCATGGACAGCATCCTCGCCCGCGAGGCAGCCCGAGGCATCCTGCAGGACCCGCTGGTGGTCCAGCGCGCAGGGCGTTTCTGCCTGCCGGTGCAGGCCTCGCACCAGTCGCGCTTCCAGGGCGTCATCCACGACCGCTCCGACAGCGGCATGACGGTGTTCATGGAGCCGCTGGAGGTCGTGCCCCTCGGGAACGATCTGAAAGAGACCGAACTGGCCATCGACGAGGAGATACTGCGCATTCTCGGCGAGTTGACGCGCAAGGTCGACGCTACCGGGCCGGAGATCGAGGCCAACCTGCGGGTGATGGGGGTGCTCGATTTCATCTTCGCCAAGGCGCGCCTGTCCTCGCGGCTGCAGGCCACCGAGCCGATCATCACCGAGGAGCCGGTCCTGGACCTGCGCGGAGCCCGGCACCCGCTTCTCACCGGGAGCGTCGTGCCGGTCGATCTGTGGCTCGGCAAGGAATTCCAGACACTCATCATCACCGGCCCGAACACCGGCGGAAAGACGGTGACGCTGAAGGTCGCGGGGCTGCTCACGCTGATGGCGATGTCCGGGCTGCATATCCCCGCCGAGCCGGGAAGCAGCGTCGGGCTATTTCGCAACGTGTATGCCGACATCGGCGACGAGCAGAGCATCGAACAGTCGCTGTCGACGTTCTCGTCGCACATGACGCAGATTGTGAAGATCGTTAATCGGGTAAGGAGGAACGGCCCCCTACCCCCCCACCCCCCCTCCCTTGTAGGGAGGGGGGAGACGGCAACGGCTTCCGGCCCCCCTCCCT
>CAYWBK010000163.1:0-12386 GCA_964455745.1 uncultured Armatimonadia bacterium | reverse complement strand
CGTGACACCCCGCGCCTTGACCGTTGAAAGTGCCACATCCAAAAACGATGCTCCTACCCGATGCTCCTGCAGAGTGGCGAAAAAGCTGCCTGGTGTGTCATAATAGGCGTCAGGCCGGTCCTTTCCAAAGGAGTGCAACCGTGTCTCATTATAGACAACTGCGTGCGACTGCATCGCTGGCCCTGTTTCTTCTTGCACAACCCGCGTTCTCGCAGGGGCAGAGCGAACCTGCACCGCCGGCGGATGAATGGCGCGTTTTCATCAAGTCACTGTTCCGCCCCGAAACGCTGTTCGACCGCCTCGGCACTGCGGTATTGATCCTCATCATCGCCATCGTGGCGTATTACCTCGCCATGCACGCGCTGGCGCGGACGATCCGACAAGTGGAGACCGTTACCGCAAATGCGACTTCGGTGGTGCGCCAGCGGTCCCAACGCGCGCTCACGATGCTGTCGTTGCTGCAAAGCGTGGTGCGATGGGTGATCGTCCTGGCGGTGATCCTGTGGTTGCTGGCCGCCGCAGGCGTCAACATCGGGCCGGTGCTGGCGGGGGCGGGGATCGTGGGGGTGGCCGTTGGTTTCGGCGCGCAGGCGCTGGTCAAGGACGTCATCGCGGGCTTCTTCATTCTGCTGGAGGGCCAGTATGCGGTGGGCGATCTGATCCTTACCGGCGGAGTGCTCGGCGTCGTCCGCGCCGTTGGCCTGCGAACGACCATCCTCGAAAGCCCCGATGCGCGGGTGCACTACATCCCCAATGGCGCCATTGTGCAGGTGACGGTCTTCGAGCATCCCAGAGTGCAGTACCTCATCGACGTTCCATTGGCCGAGGCCGCCGATGCTGATCGCGCCGCGCAGGTCTTAGCCGAGATGGCGTCGGAGTTGGTCGAGGCCTTCCCCATACGCCTGACCGAGATGTCGCTGGTAGACTCGCGGGAGACCTCCGGCGAGCTGGGCCTGGTCCGTCTGCAGGCATCGGCGCTCCCGGATCAAGACTGGCTGATGACCGAGGAGATCCCGGCGCGAATATCGAGCCTCCTGAAGAAGCTGGAGATTGCGGTGCCCGAGGGCCGCACGCCGAGAGCCTTCGTGAGCTTCCGGGCGCCGAAGCCGGTAGGTGCGAACGGCGCTCCGAATGGCAACGAACACGCGGAGGAGCGACCCTGTGAGTAGCCTCACCCTTGCCGCCCGGATGCGCGAAAGCCTCGGGACGACCATCGCGGTCTGGTTCCCGGAGAGCATGGACCCTGACGAGATGGCGGCTCAGATCGCGCGGACTCTCGATGACTCGGAACTGTTCTGCCGCCCCTGCAACATCGTGCTGGTGGTCGACGGATGCCCGGCGGCGGTGCAGCCCACACGCCGCGCAGCGGAGGAGTTCCGCGCGCGCTGTAGCGAGGCTCCGGTGGTCATCGAGAAGGGAAACAACGAGGGCCAGGGCGGCGCGGTGTGCTGCGGGATTGAATATCTGCTTGCCCGGGCCGATGTGCAGTACATCGGGTGTCGCGATGGCGACGGCGACCACGACATCTACGACCTCCCGCCGATGTTCCGGCTGTTGCAGAGCATCGAGGCGCACGAAAACACCGACAACGCCTTCGTGGTCGGGTGTCGCGGGTCGCTGCACCGGCCGATGGGGTTCGCGCGCGGGGAGTTCGAGCGGATCCTCAACCGTGTGAAAATGACCGCATTGAACGCGTGTCTGGCGGCGGAGGGCCGGGCGGTCGATGAGCGATATTGCGCCCTGCAGGGCGACGAGCCGGACTTTCAGAGCGGGTACAAGCTCTACACCCGGCGCACCGCGAACATCGCGGCCTCGGGCCTGCGGCGCGCACATGCGGCGCAACCGGAGCGCAAGCCGCTACGCTGGGGCGTGCAGTTCATCTCGTCGGCGGAACTGCTGCTGTCGGGGGCGATCACGGGAGCCATCCACCGGCTCACCTACGACGACCAGCCGCAGAGCACCTTCGAGGGCAAGCACAACTACGCGGAGGCCTACGGGCGGCAGATCGCGTGGCTCTACGACCGCCTCGGCACCCCGCCTGCCGCGGGCATCGCCTGGATCGACGCGGCGATCATGCGCAGTCAGTATGGGACGGTCGAGGGCGGCTGGCAGGAGCTTCTGGCGCTGAGGCGGTACGTTATCGAAGCGTGCTTCACCGGGCAGAGTCCTCTTGCGCCGCCGAGGCGGGGGGAGATGCTGTGAATATCGAGGTAATTGCAAAAGTCGCTGCGTCGTCTGTAGGAGCGGTCTCCAGACCGCGATTGCCGTTAATACGCCGCGATAACGACATGTTTTCGTCTCTATAGACGCTATTTTAGCACACTATGGGGTCCGGTCGCATTGCCGGGCACAGCCCGGCGCGGAGAGTGCTCCTACAGACTTCTGCAATTGCCTCTATCTGCAGAAATATGTATTGCAGTCCGGCGGCTCAGTGGATATACTGGAAACGCTATTACTATTGACCGTAGTATTAATAGGGGGCCCAAAACATGCGCGCCCAACCGCGCCGCTGTTCCGTTCGACTGTCGTTTCTCTCCCGCACCATCTCCCCGTCGTACCAACCCGTCGTCTACGCTCTTCTCCTCGCCTTGCTTCAACTGCCATCCATCGCCTCTCCGCCATGCCTCCGCGTTACCGGCACCCTCAAGGGCTACTTCCTTACCCCACAAGGACAATTGCAGGTGCGGACGCTCGATCTGACAAGTCAGCCGCGTAAAGCGACCGGAGAGAAGCTGCATCCGGTGTGGAGTAGCTACTACACGCAAGCCTCGGTCGAGGCGCTGGCGCCCATCCGCCGCGTTCGCGTCATCGCCGCCCAGGACCATGCGGTGCTGTACGACCGGCAGTATACTCCGCCCACCGAGAAAGTGCGTGTGCCGGCGCAGGAGGGGGAGTTCCTCGGCACGCACGCGCGGCACGGGCTGTCATTGCAGTTCGATGTTACGATGGAGAGCGGCGAGACCGTATCATGCAGCGCCCCGATTGCGGCGGTGAACTTGCTGCCCGTGCCGGAGCCGAAGATCGACTGGCTGGACCTGATGCGGATCACGGAGATGCGTCGAATCCTGCGGGAGAAGGGCGACAGCATCCTGCCGGGCTTCCACATCGACGACGTGCCGTACGCACTGGACGCAGACGAGGGGCAACTCGTGCTGGTGGACTACCCGAAGCTACCGGAAGGCTTCCGGGAGTACAAGGGGCCGAAACCGTACCCCATGAAGCTCTACGTCGGCCCCTCGGACACCCCGATGGTGGCCCAGCCCGGCGGCGAGACAAAGCTGTTCGACGGAATATACGTGGCGGGTCTCTCCAATCGCCCATTTTGGTTCGCGCTGCCGGACACGCCCTACTCGCTCGACAACGAGAGGGAGAGTTCCCAGCGTCTCGAGGTCATCATCCACGAGGCGAATCATGTGGTCTGGCTGAGGCACAACAAGCTCCCGGAGGTCCCGCTTGGGCTCGGTCTCAGCCTATTATCGCTCAGGGATGAGGACTACTGGGATGCTGAGGCCAAGGCACTCGATAACGCGATGAACTGCGAGCCCAAGGACCGTCTCGCGCCTGCGAGGGACTGGGTCGCTATCCGCGAGGAGCACACGAGGCGCGCGAACCGCCCGGCGGTGGCCACTGAAGTCTTTGACACCATCGAAACCACCGAGGGGCTGGCCGGGTATGCACACTACCAAGCGGAGACGTTGTCGAAGTCATTCGAGGACAGCGTCGCTCTGCGCTCTGACCCATTCTACAGGGACTACCACGCAGATTGTCCGGCAGAGTTCCCAGACCTCGACGTCCCCCACGGGTCCGGTTACTGCCAGGCGGAGCTTCTATCCTCGGTCTCGCCCGCCGAGCTGCACCGAGTATGGAAGGGGAGCGGCACCCTGCGTGAGGCCCTCGCCGCCGCCTCCGGGTTCACTGCGATGAACCGGGCTGAACGCGCCACTTACACTGAAGCCGCCCTGGCCCGGGCCGGTTGGAGCAGGGACTCGGCGGCGCAGGAGACAGGGCGTACCAAGCTCGAAGGGGCCTTGCGTTCAGCGCGAAACGGGAAGGGGACCGTCGTAGAGATAGGCGTGAGCAGCTTGGCACCGCTGACCAACGTGCCGGGTCAGTTCTTTGACTGGACGTACGCTTCCGAGCTTCCCTACCGCAGTGGTGAGGCATACGCTGTCGTAGCGCAGCCAGCACTGGTTTGCGACACTGTGACGGGAAAGACTGACCTGCTGCAGTTCCGTGCCGCTCTGCCGGAGGACGAGCGGGTTCTTTGGATGCGCACTACGCCGCAGGGCCGCGAGTTGCGGATTGGCGCGATCAGCGTCAGGGGCGTCGTGGAAAGCATTGTGCGACGGCCGCACTATCTGGGGATCAGGCTTTCAACGCTGCCTGATGCGCAGCCCATGAAGACCGGCCCGAGACCGGTCGAAGGGCCATGGTGCGCCGTGCCCATTGATGCACTTCCGAACGCCGCCTGGGAGCAGTTGCCTCGGTTCCAGACGAAGTGCACACTTGCGGGCAACTTTCGCGACAGCGCCACCGGACAGATTGGATACCAGCGCTTCGACGAGACACCACTCCTGCTGGGGTCGTCCTCTTCGCTCGTACTGATACCGAATGAGAGCTACACCGAGACAATCACAGCCACAAGCGGCTCAGGCGCGCTGCTGCACGAGGTGGCCATTGAGGGCGAGAAGGGCCCCCTGGCCGCCGCGCGCCGCGACGGCGGGCAAGCGACGTCCCTCACTGCGTCCACCGTGCTGCACACTCCAGAGGACAGGCAGCTCGGCGGTTTGGGGCTGTCTTTTCAGGATGGGAAGGCCGGATGGCGGGTTGCGGCCGATCCACACCTCACGGCGCCGCCCCAGGCCGGCGGCGGTCTCAAGGTGTGGGTCGGGGCTGTGTGGACTGAGAAGCCCCTCGAAGGCGCTCGCGTGGGACTCTGGCGCGAGGGCGACGAAGCCCACGCGCGGTGGGCGACGACAGACGCGAAGGGGGAGGCATTATTCAGCCCGTTGGTATCGGGCTGGTACATCTACGATGTGTCGTACGCGCCCGTTCCGTCTTGCCATCTCCAGCGGCGGGCACAGGTATGGGGGGGTGTTCCGCAGCAGGACAATGCGTGGCTGTACGCGCACGCGGGGATCATCGGGAAGGTGGCCTTCCCCCTAGACCCAGGGGGTTCTGTCTGGTGGACCTACCCGAGGCCGACGATCACGCTCCTGCGCGACGGCAAGCCCGTGCGAGCCGGGTTCATCAGCCAGCAACCGAACGCCGACGGCTCGTACTCCTATGCCATCGGCCCGCCGCTCGAGGCCGGCAGCTACACCGTCCGGGCGACTCACGAGAAATGCCCGAACCAGGACAAGCCTATCACCGTGCCGGACGGCTGCGGCGCGGAGGCGCGCCGGGTCGGGAGGGCGGTCAACTGGTTCAAGGCCCTCAGCAGCGGCCCACATGAGACGGTGCAGGGCCCCGATTTCACGTTCGAAGCGCAGAAATGACGGGCCTCCGCCGCGCAGGCTCTTCCTCAATGTATGTGGGTGGCTCGACAGGGGCTGAATGGACCGTCCGGCACATTGGGCCATGAGCCTTTCGCCTGGATCGACGCGGCGATCATGCACAGCCAATACGGGACGGTCGAGGGCGGCTGGCAGGAGCTTCTGGCGCTGAGGCAGTACGTTATCGAAACGTGCTTCGCCGGGCAAAGCCCCATTGCGCCGCCGAGGCGGGGGGAGATGATCTGAGGACGCGTGTTGCGCCACGTTCCGCCCCCGGGAGGCGAGGATGCCGAGCGGCCCTGACGGTCACCCGCCTTCCCAGGATGGTCCTGTGCCGGAAGCCCATGATACTGACCGGACGGATCTGCGCCGAGTGTTTCCTTGCCTGAAGCGTCAGTAGCTGCGCGATCTGGAAGGCGCTCCAGGTCGGAAAGCCCAATCCTTGCGTCGAGCGACGGACGTGGGCTCTGCTGACAAGTCGGTGGAGAGGCCTGACGCGGTGATCTCCGGTTCGCCGTCCATCAGCTTCCTCGGCCCACCTTGTACCCCAGCCCGGACGGCTGCTCTTCGTCGCCGTTGAACCCGGCCGGAAGCGAGTACACATTGATCGACCTCAGGTTCATCTCCCAGCGGGAGAGGTCCGTGTCCGAGGAAACGTTGCCGAACCATGTACCCCCGATGGCGAGATTGAAGATGAGGTAGAGCGGAGGGTGCCCTGCGGACTGCGTCTTTGGTTTCCTGAGCACCAGCGCACGATCGAAGTAGACGAGCCACCAGCGATCCGTTACGATCGTTATCCACTCATGGAAGACCGAACTGGTGTCGCCCGTCGCGACTGTCTGAGCCGGACTCTCAGGCGGGTCCCCGAACGGAGATTGCGCGTGGTCGGTAACATACCATCGGGAGAGATCCCGCGAGTGTTGCTCGAGAATGTCCAGTTCCCAGTGCTTCTCGTAGAACGGCTGGCCGGGCCTCGGTCCGCTAACGCCATCCCACATCGGGTACTTGTGAGCCATCAGCCAGATCGCGGGCCACGATCCTTGGTAGGCCGCACCGCCGACGCCCTTTCCAGGCATTCTGGCGACTATTCTCCAAGCGCCGTTGCGCGGGCACGCGTCGGTAAGCTGCTCAAGCGACAGCATGGCCGAGAGGATTGCGTGGCCCTTGTATGGACCATCGCTTTGCGCGTGCCCGACGACGGCGGTCTCCGCCAAAGTCGCGACACGGGGCCGTATCGCCAGGGATTTCGTGACAGCATCATAGAACACACAGTTGAGACCCGCGTGCTTCCAGGCGCCGGGAGAGACAAAGACCTGCTGCTCGCGATTGCCGTCCAGACGCCGCAGATCGCCCCATTCCGCATAGCGGTCGAGGAACGGACCGTTGCCATCCCCGCGCCAGATCTTCCCCTTGAGTGTTGCGTGCCATTCCCATGTCTGAGTCCAGCCTGCCAGGGGGTCACCCGGACCCGCGCGCGAGTCATCCGCGCTGGCGACGAGAAGCGCGAACAGCAGCAGGCCCGCACAGGCGGGCAGCGCATGTCGAGGGGGCAGGGCACACTTGGCCTCCGGCCGCTGCCGGGCGGAGAGCAGCAGAGAATCCCAAACTCGCGTGAACCGTTTCGCCATACCGACCCTCCTGGTCCGTGCGCGTCCTAAGGCCGCGCGGCACTCGAGTGCCACACGTTTCCTCGGCTCGTCGCTGCACTCCTGCCGGGCCGCGCAGGTTCCCTCACCCCCTGCCGCGAGACACGCGCGAGCGGGCCGAGTAGCGGGTGCGACCGGCGTCGCAGTGCCACGGCGAGGCGTCCGGTAGTGGCGGCACACTCGAAGTCATCGCTCGTGTGGGGTTGTGATCCGCCCTTGCTCTCCAGCCTGCGTTGTGGAAAGAGAAGCGGCCCCAACCGCGAAGGTTGGGGCCGCTGGTAAGGCATGAAGCCACCGCCAGGGCTACGGGGTGAAGTCGGCCTGCGAGAACCCTATCCAGTTCTGCCCATTCCAACTAACGCTCGTATCGCCGCGCTCCCACTTGGCGTGGCCGTCGGCGAAGCCCAGGTTCCAGCCGCCGTTGTGGCGGGGGTCGTCGATATAGCAGCCAGGGTCATCCCAATTGGCATCGATGTTGCGGTCATTGTCCATGATCTGCACTACATTGGCGGGGGTCCCGATACTGGCCTCTTTGATGTTGTCGAAATTGAAGTTGTAACCATAGGATTGGGTGGGGCTGGCGCCGGTCGGATTCGCCGCCGACATAACTCCCTTCCACCCGCAGTACGCGTGGCTGTCGCTCGGGCATTGGAGGATTTGCTCGTTCTTGACGTAGGGCTGGATCACGTAGAACCACGGGATGAAGGAGGCGTTGCCGCAGCCGGGCAACTGAGCGACATAGCCGGTCATGGGAAACGTCCCGCCGTAGAGGAAATTGCGAGCGGCTGTGTTCATCTCGTCGTAATCCTGAACGTACATCTTGAGGCCGAGCATGAGCTGCTTGACATTACTCAGGCAGGAGGTCTGGCGCGCCTTTTCGCGCGCTCTGGCGAAGACGGGGAACAGTATGGCGGCGAGGATCGCGATAATCGCGATCACAACCAGCAGTTCGATAAGGGTGAAGCCACGTCGTGCCATGTTATGCCTTCCTTTCTAAAGCCTGAATTTCACGTTATATGCTTTATTCGACATAGGATCATGCTATCCTTCAGCAATTTATCGACCAAGTCCTCTTTTTTTGCGGCGGACTCCGCACCAATCCCCGCGCAGGTCCCCTCATCCTCTGTCGCGAAACACGCGGGCGGGGCGAGTGAGGCGAATGAGCGTGCCACACGTCTAAGGACACTGCGGGCTATCTACACCGGGAGTTCATCCATGCGCGGACTATTGACGGCTGTCTTCGCCGGGGCGATGTGCCTTCGCCTGGCCAGCTTCGGCATCGCAGCCGATACACCCCATCCGGACATCCTCTTCGATTTCGAGCAGCCGACCGACGAGTGGGTCGCCTCGGCGAGCGGCAAGAGCCCTTGCGTCGTGAAGATCAGCAGCGACAGGGCGAAGTCAGGCAAGCAGTCGCTGAAGGTCTACGGCAAGCTGCCTGGCTCGTTCGGGGTGGCCTACACCCCCTGGCAGGACTGGACCGGATATACAATGCTGTCGTTCGATGTCTACATCCCCGGCGATGTGAAGAACGACTTCGACCTCTGGGTGTACCTGAAGGACAAGCAGTATCTATGGTATCAGACCCCGGCCTTCAAGAACCCCAAGACCCTCAAGCCCAACGGCAAGCTGAAGCCCGGCAACTGGTGCCATGTCGATCTCGACATCTCCGAGCAGTCCACCATCTGGCTGCCCGGCGGGCATGAGAAAGCGTGGGAGCGGTCGCTTTACTATCCGCGCGAGTTCGGCTTCCGGCTCTTCGGGCAGAAGTCCTGGGAGGGCTCCGTCTACTTCGACAACATTCGCCTGAGCGGCAACCAGATGCCGCTGGGCAAGTTCGACCCCGCACAGACGGTCAAGCCGAAGACGGGCCTGTCCGTCGAGCAAAGCGCCACCAGCGTGCCGGAGTACGGCAAGCTGGAGGTCACCTTCCGCATGGACCGGCGCTATGAGAACCCCTACGACCCCGAAGTCGCGGACATTCAGGGGCACTTCACGGGGCCCTCGGGCACGACGATGGACGTTCCCGCCTTCTACTACCAGGCGTATCGCCGCACCCAGACGAAGGACGGCTTCGAGCAGCTCATCCCGGTGGGCAAATCGTGCTGGAAGGTGCGTTTCGCGGGGATGGAGCCAGGCCCGTATACCTACACGATCAGCGTGCGGGACGCCCTCGGCGAGATCCGCTCGGACACGCGCAAATTCACCGTGACGCCGCCGAAGGACCCGCGGGGGTATGTGCGGGTCAGCACGAAGGACCCCAAGTACTTCGAGTTCGAGAACGGCCAATTCTTCTACCCCATCGGGATCAACATGCGCGACGGGGGCGACCAGGCCCGGGCGCAGAAAGGCACCTACGACTTCGACGACTACTTCAAGTCCTTCCACGATGAGGGCCTCAACTTCGTGCGCAACTGGATGTGCGCGTGGTGGGGCGGGATCGAGTGGAGCGACAAGTACGACTCGCGTTTCGACGGCGTGGGGCGGTACAGCATGTACAACGCCTGGCGGTTGGACTATGCGGTCGATCTCGCCGAGAAGGACGACCTATTCCTCGAGATCACCCTCAACAGCCACGGCCAGATTCGCCGCGACAAGTTCGACGCCGAGTGGGAGTACAATCCCTACTCGGTCAAGAACGGCGGCTTCGTCGCCAGCCCCGCGATGTTCTTCACCGACGAGCGGGTGAAGAAGCTCTACAAGCAGCGATACCGCTACATCGTGGCCCGGTGGGGATACAGCCAGCATGTGATGACCTGGGACATGTGGAACGAGGTCGACCTGGTGGAGGGGTACAACCCGCAGCAGGTGGGCGCGTGGCACCAGGAGATGGGGTCGTATCTCAAGCAGATCGACCCGTGGAAGCATTGCGTCGCCACCCACTATGCGCTCCACTGGGGCGTCGGCGACGAGCTTTGGCGGCAGCCGGCGATCGAGTACATCCAGGCGGACTCCTACTGGGGCAAGACCGTCTGGCACGACATGAACCAGGGATATGTCAGCCGCGAGGCTTACAACAAGCCGTACATGATTATCGAATACGGCCCACAGACGGCGACATTGCCGATCTCCTACGAAGAATGGCAGCGCAACTTCCGGGTGGGCCTGTGGACCTCGACGATTCTCCCGCGGTCCTCGGCGGCGCAATTTTGGTACAACGACGCCTGGAAGCAGTACAAGCTATATGATTTCCAGAAGCCGGTGATGAAGTTCAACGAGGGCGAGGACCGGCGCAACCAAAACCTCGTGCGCGTCACCGCCGTCACCACCCCGCGAGATGCGGGCTTCGTGCAGTGCATGGCGAACGCGAAGAGCGCCTACCTGTACGTGTTCAACTGGGACAGGATGATCTTCGCCGACCCGACGAAGGTGTCGCCCAAACTCACCGGCGTAAGCGTAACTGTGCGGGGCATGGACGACGGACAATACAACGTGGAGTTCTGGGACACAGTGAAGGGCGAAGTCGCCTCGCGGGGGACGGTGGAAAGCAAGGGCGGGATGCTGAAGCTGGCGCTGCCCGACTTCGCGCAGGACATCGCGGTGAAGGTTAAAACGGGGTGAGGCTTCCCGACAGCGGAACGCGAAACATACCGGGGTCGATACTACACGGGGCCATGGCCGGGCTGATGAGGGAGACGTGAGAGTTGCGCGACGCCGGCGCAATTCCTCTGCAGGGAGATCGAGAAGCGGGCGGAAAGACTCTCGTCGCTACACCACTTGAGGGAGGGACATGCAATGAGACTGAGCTTCGAGCATCAGAGAGACCCTCACATCGAGGACCGCAAGAAGACCGGGCCAGCCAAGGTCAGAGATTCACACGTCGGTATTAACGGTCGGATCGCATTAACCCTGACCACGGCCGTCGGGACGATGTGGTGCGCGTACGTCTTTTCGATCCTGGCCTTGCTGGTCGTGCCGGATGCCATTAAGGGCGGCCTGCTCACCTTCGTGCAATGGGTGAGCCAGACATTCATCCAGTTGGTGATGTTGTCTGTGATCATGGTCGGTCAGAACATCCTGGGACAGGCCGCAGACAAGCGGGCGGAGATGACATACAAGGACGCTGAAGCCACTTTTCACGAGGCCCAGCAGATCCAAGCCCACCTGCAGGCGCAGGACGATGCAATGAACACGATATTGGAGCGGCTGGAGAAACTGGAGGCCGGGTTCACCAAGCAGTAACTGTCAGCAGGGGCGCGCGATGGCCCGGGCCCTCAGGGCGGCGCAAAGGGCGCGGCCGGCGGAGAGCAAGGGCGGCATCCCGAAGGTGGCGCTGCCCGACTTCGCGCAGGACATCGCGGTGAAGGTGAAGGCGGGGTGAGGGGGGAGAAGAGCCCCGCGCGGCCCCTCCCCGCTGTTCGTATGCCGCTAGTGTTTCACTTCGCCTTGTCAGTCGTGGCCGGCGGAAGCGTCCACTCCTGCTTGTGCGCGTTCCACCACTTTGCGCAATCCGCCGGGCTGGCGTCGGGCTTGACGGCCCCGCTCGTAAGCGCCGATAGGATCGGCACGAGGTCCGTCGCGCCCTGGCCGATCCTATCCAGCAAGCACGGCAGCACCGGGATGCCCAGGTTCTGGATTCGCTCGCACTTCTCCTGCGCGCCCTTGGCGTCCCCCTGCTGCAGGAGGGCCTGCCGCTCCGCGTAGAACTTCGCGAAGCGCTCCGGCGTGTGGAAACGCTCGTCATTCCACCAGCGAAGCCAGAGTTCCGTGACATTCGGGTTACGGCTCCACTGGACGCCGGGTAGTTCATCAATGCTCCAGTGCTCCTTTCCCGATGCCAAGGATTGGTTGTGGAAATGGAACTTGACCTTCGTGACATCATGTAGCGCAGCCGACAGGGCGTTCTCGTCCCGCAAACGGGCCATCATGCAAGGCAGACTACGCGGTCCGAGCGCAACAAGTTGCCTGTACGGCTCATTGTCGTATATCCAGTCTCGGCTTCCTGAGCTAGACTCCAGGCCCCCGTGATCCTGATCCTCCACCCAATGCCGCCACGCGCGGTAACGGGTCTCAAAAAGCCGTTGTACGTCAGTGCTGGTGTCGTCGGCCGGTGCACCAGTTGTGCGATAGGGAGCGACCGTGCCGACCAGCACCGCAAGGAGCGTCAGTGCCCACGTTAGCCAGGTTCCGTAGCAGACTCTCATATCGCAGCGTCCGCCTTACTTCGCCTTGTCAGTCGTGGCCGGCGGAAGCGTCCATTCCTGCTTGTGCGCATTCCACCACTTTGCGCAATCTGCCGGGCTGG
>CAYWBK010000162.1:0-12488 GCA_964455745.1 uncultured Armatimonadia bacterium | reverse complement strand
GGGCACCCCTCCCGTTCCGGGAGGGGAGAGGCAAACGGCGATTTTCGCGCAGTAGTGAACCGCTGCCGTTCTCCCCTCTCCACGAGTGGAGAGGGGCCTACCCGCTGTAGGCGGGTCAGGGTGAGGTCGCCGTTCGCCCGCCGGAACGGCCCTACCCCGCCCCACGCGCGACAAGATTGTCGCGCCCACTCCACTGTTGCGCCCACTCCATTGTCGAAGCGGCATTCCAGGGGCTACACACGGTTCGGCGGGGGGAGGTGGTAACGGAGACGACGTAGAGCGTCCTGCGCTTCCTGGTTGTGGGGGTCGATTTCGAGGGCTTTGCCGAGGGCGCGCTCAGCCCAGTCGTGCCGGCCCTGCGCTGCATAGACGGCGCCAAGGTGGTAGTAGTAGGCCGGATCCACGTGCGAGCCCATCTGACGCGCGGCGCGCTCGAGGTAGAACGCAGCCTGCTGAAGATCGCCCTGACGGTAGAGCACCCATCCAAGACTGTCGGTAAAGGAAGCCTCGAGCGGCGCGGCCTCAACGGCGTGCTCGATCATCCGCTGCGCCTGCGGGAGATCCACATCGGCGTCAGCGAGAGTGTAGCCCGCGTTGTTGAGCGTCAGGGCGTACGAGACCAGGTTCGCGCCGCGGCTCCACCGCAACAGCGCCTCCGCCTGCTGGACCGCCTCCCGGAGCACCTCGCTGCCCCGTTGCTTGTCCCCCGTCATCACGAGACACTGGCCCAGCTCGAGCAGCATCTTATCCCCGGTGAGCTTCGAAAGGCGCTCGACCTGGGGCAGGGCGGCTGTGTAGTCGGCGACACCCATGTAAAGGGTGACGGCCTTCGCGAGGATCAGCTTGTCGTCAGGGCGAAGCGCGAGGGCGCGACCGAGGCAGAACTGGACGCGCGGGCGGTCAAGAGGGTGCAGCCCGACGAGCTGAGACGCCTCGGTGACATACCGGAGCGCGACGAACTGCCGCCGCATGGCATCCAGGCCGCCGCCTGTGCCAATGCCGGCGGGGAGGCTTGGACGCGTACAGCCCGGAAGCAACGCCAGGAGCAGTGCCGCAGCGCCGAAAGCCCGCAGGGCGATGCCCGGCGGCAACGTGCGGCGAGGCTTCAGTTCGGACGGATTAGGATCGCGGACGAAACGCAACGACATCATAGTAGTCCAGTGCGACGAAGACCGTCGCCTCGGCGATTGCGGGCGTGGCGTAGACTCCGAAGGCGGTCTGGTGTCGCCAGACAATCTCGCCACTGGCAAGATTGAGCGCATACAGCGAGCCGTCTTTCGAGCCAATATAGGCGATGCCGCCACAGATAGCGGGCGACGCCATGACCTCCTCGGCGGTGCCGGTCTTCCATAGCACGTCGCCGGTATCCAGGCTCAAAGCATAGACGGCCCCATCCAGGCAGCCTACGACCAGCGCGCCATCGGCGAGCGCCGGCGATGACCGGACCTGCCCCCCCAACTGTCTACGCCAGATCAGGCGGCCGTCGCTGATGTTGATGGCATACACGCCGCGGTCGTCTGAGCCGCAGTATGCGATGCCATCGCGGATGGCGGCGGAGGAGGAGACCGAATCCTCGGTGGTCACCTGCCACTCTTTGCTGCCGGAATCGGCGTTGATCCCGTAGATTGAGTTGTCCCAGCTCCCTACCACGACGACGCCGCTCGCGACCGCCGGCGTAGCGGAGATTTCGGCATCGGCGGCGAAGCGCCAGTGCTCCTCACCGTCCTCGGCAGTGAAGCAGAAGAGCGTGCCGCTGCGATTGCCGATGTACACGCGGCCCTTGGAGACCGCGCAAGAAGATCGCGTCGGGGCTCGCAAGTGCGCGAGCCACTTCCGCGACCCGTTTTGGGCGTTCACGGAGTAGAGGTTCCCGTCGCCGGACCCGATGAAGACGCGTCCGCCGGAGACCGCCGGGGTGCCCTCGATGCGGTCGCGAGTGGTCAGCCGCCACAGGCCATCCCCGCGCCGGGCGTCGATGGCGTGCAGGTCTCCGTCGCGCGAACCCACGTAGACGATGCCGCTGACGACGACCGGCGACCCCACGACCTGTCCCTTGGTCGCGTACGACCACGCCTTGTGCAGCGGCGGGGTGATCTCAATGGTAACGCGCCCCTCGTGCCGGCTGCTGCGCCCGAACTGCGACCAGGTGTCCTCACCGGCGGCGGCTTTCGACTCCGTCTCGGCCAGTTGTTCGAGCGCCTTCGCCACATAGGCCGCCGCTGGGGTGTGCACGGTTTTCTGTGCCGCCGCTTCAAGAGCCTGTCGGGCATCGGCGAAGGAGCGCCGGTGCAGTTCGACCAGCCCCAACGCGTAGGCGTAGGTGGCGGAATCAGCGTGTTCGCGGAACATGCGCTGCAGGTCGCGCGCTTGCACGTCGGTTGTGGCGAGGTACCCGACAGCGTGCGCCACCTGCCAGCTCGTCGCGTCTACCCCGGCCAGCCGCCGGAGCAGCATGTCGCCGGTTCTCTCGTCATCGAGGTCGCGAAGGGCGGTCGTGATGTCGTCGCGGAGGGCCTCATCGGCCGACCCGAGAGCGTCCAGCAAGGCGCGCGTCGCGCGTCTGCCGCCGATATGCCCGAGCGCGGCTGCGGCGCTTCGGCGATGGGGGTTTTGCGAATCGCCGAGGATCGTGACCAGGTCGCGTTCGAGGCTTCGCAGATGGACCCGCGCCTGCTCCCGCACTTCCGGCAGAGGGTCGTGAAGTCCGTCGACCAGTTCGGGCACGAGGGCGGCGTCAAGGTGGTCGCCGATGCGCTCGAAGGTCGAACGCCGCACGTGGTCGGCGCTGTCTTTCAGCAAACTGGCCAGAACCGATCGCTTCCGTGACTTGAGGTCATTGACCCGCGCGAACCACTCATCGACATCGACTTCGGCCTGAACGGCGCTGCGGATCGTGAGGTCCAGTTCCTCGGGCGACAGGTTCAGTTCGTCGCGGTTGTCGCCGATGAGGCGCAGTTCGCCTTTGTCCATGAGCAGGCCGAACTTCTGGTAGTTGTTGAGTTCGCGGGTCACCAGGTCCTGCACGTCCTTGACGGCGACCTGCCGCTCGGACATCCACGCAGCGATGTCCTTGGCGAGATACTCGTGCACCAACTCGAAGTCGCGGTTGCGGTCGCGGCCGACACTGCGGATCAGCCGCAAATCGACCAGCCGCGCCAGGACCTTCTCAACCTGCTCCCGGTCCTCGTTGATCTCGGCGGCGATGCGCTGTAAGGACCGTTGAGCCTTCAGCTCCGACGAGGCGACCATGTGCTTGAGGACATCGCGCGCGAGACGCCGGTCCGTGAGCGGGAACTGGTTGAGCATGTGGTCGAGGTAGCCGGAGAGTATCTTCTCCGCGCCCCCGTGCCGCTCGTAGATGCGCTGCGTGATGACCCGGCTGCCGTGCGAGAGCGACTCGTACAGCCGGTCGCACACGATCTGCAACTGCGCCGGCTCGATGCCATCGCGCATGAGATCGTCGAGCATGAGCGTCACCAGGTCGCGTTCGACCTGAATGTCGAAGTTCTGCGCCGGCTTGATGATCGCATTCTCGGCCTGCTCGCGGCTCATCTTGCGCACGCGGTACATGTGGTGCATGATCTCGGGAAGCTTCGCGCGCAACTCGAACAGCTCGCCTACGAAATCCTCGCGCACCGAGAGCAGGAGTCTGAGATTGCAGTCGTCGGAGTTCAGACACCCGGCGATGGTCTCGATGAAGTCCTCGCGGACGCGGGCCCCCAACTTGACGAAGTAGTCCTCGAACTGGTCGAGAAGCACCAGCACGTCGCGCCGGGTCAAGTCCGCGATGCCATTGACGAAGGCCATCAGGTCCGGTTCGTCCGCGAGCGCGCTGGGGTCGAAGCCCAGGGCGTCGGCGGCTTCGATGATGCTGTTGCGGATGCTCTCGATCGGGTCGTCCTCACAGCGCGCGTAAGCCGCCAGCCAGGGGCGGACGGTCTCCGCGTCGGCGTCTTCGGTCTCCTTCTTGAGCCGCGCCATCAGGCCGGCGCGCAGAAGAGACGTCTTGCCGATGGCCGACTTGCCGAAGAGCACCGAGAGGCGGTGCTGTTGCACCATCTGCAAGACCGCCTCCACGTCATCCTCGCGGCCGAAGTAGAATTCGGAATCGGGAACGTCGAAGTAGTTGAGGAATCGGTAGGGGCCGCCGCGCAGCACGCTGAGGTCGCGCCGCCTGCGGTGGCTGTCGCGGCGGCGGCGGAGAAGCCGTCCGTGCAGTTTCGCGAAGAAGTCGTTGAAGGACCCCGGCTCGCGACACAGCAGGTGCCGGCTGCTGTGGCGGGCCTCGAGAAGCTCGAAGACCTCGGGCTGGTATTTGTGGTACTCGACGCTCGCAGGGCTTTCGACGCGCAGTTCGTCGTAAAGGCGCTTGTCCCGCATCGGGATCATGGTGTTGATCCAGAAAACCTTGCCGCCGTCGCGGCTGACGCGGGCGAGGAACGGCTCATCGCGCTTGGTGTAGGCGACGAACACCGAGAACACGCGGAAGGTCGTCTCGATCACCTTGCGAATCTCGCCCTGAACGCGGGAGAGCTCCTCGGGGGTTACGGGCAGGAACTTGCGCTCCAGGTCCCCGCCGCACTTCACGACGACGACGCGCGTGGATTCCTCCAGGGCGACCTGGATCGCCTCGGGTTCGTCGAGACCGGCGACCAGCAGGTGATAGTCCTTCTCCGGTTCGAGGTGCTGGGCGCGAAGGGCGCGCTCCAGCATGTCGTCCGGTTCCATGATGAACACGGTCGGGACATAGCCCTCTTTGATGAGGCGCGAGAGCTGAATGTGCCCCTCGGAGGTCCTGCCGGCGCCGAGGCGCTCGCGCACCAGCCGACAGCGCTCGGCGTGGCCCAATTCCGTGGCGAAGATCGCCAGCGCCGCATCCGGACGGGCCTCGATGGCATGAGCCTGGACCCGCTCTCCGGCGTAGGCGAGGGCCGTCTCCTCGACCAGGGTCTGGATGGCCATGTCCAGGGGTTGCAGCCTCACGCCGCTGCCGACAAACAGGGCGTGCTTGCCCAGTTCGTGACGATGTTCCTTCAGATAGTCGGCGATTACGCCCAGCATAATGATCCCCGGCCGCGTCACCGCGACGCGGCAAGAACGAAGTTAGCGAACAAAGAAGGGGCCGCACAAGTGCCGCCCCAACAGAGGAGGCGCCTGGTGCGCCTCGATATGTAGCAGAACGCCGGACGGTAATCTGGTGGGCCCGGCTGGGATCGAACCAGCGATCAACCGGTTATGAGCCGGCCGCTCTAACCGCTGAGCTACGGGCCCACTTTTCGAACGCGGAACTCGGAAGGCTGAACGCAGAAAGGACGGCACAAAAGCACTTGGCTACAGGTAATCCCTCAGCCGCTTGTTGCGGCCCGGGTGACGCAGCTTCTTCAGCGCCTTCGCTTCGATTTGGCGGATGCGCTCGCGAGTCACCTCGAAGATGTGCCCGACCTCTTCGAGCGTGCGGGAGTAGCCGTCCTCGAGGCCGAAGCGGAGCTTGAGCACCTCGCGCTCGCGTTCCGACAAGGTGGCCAGCACTTTTTCAAGCTGTTCACGCAGCACCTGGTTGGATGCAGCCTCGACGGGGGTGTGAATTTCCTCGTCAGGCACGAAATCGCCAAGGTGGCTGTTCTCCTCCTCGCCGACCGGGGCCTCGAGCGACAGCGGCTCCGGCGCAATCCGCCGGATCTCGCTTACCCGCTCCAGCGGCATGTCCATCTCCTGCGCGACTTCCTCGAGGGTCGGCTCCCTCCCCAGTTGCTGTAGAAGCTGGCGGGAGGTCTTCACCAGGCGGTTGATCGTCTCGACCATGTGCACCGGAATGCGGATGATCCGGCCCTGGTCGGCGATGGCGCGGGTGATCGCCTGGCGAATCCACCAGGTGGCATAGGTGCTGAACTTGTAGCCCTTGCGATAGTCGAACTTTTCGACCGCGCGCATCAAGCCCATGTTGCCTTCCTGGATCAGGTCCAGGAAGCTCATGGAGGAGCGGCCAGTATACTTACGCGCGATGCTGACGACAAGACGCAGGTTGGCCTGGGCGAGTTTCTTGACGGCTTCCTCGTCCTTGAGCTTCATGGTCGACGGGTCGCCGCAGCCGGCATCCAGTTGCTGTACGAAGCGGGCTTCAATCGCCAGCCTTGGCGGCACGCCCCGCGCGTCAGGCTCCGGGAAGACGCTTTCGATCCGTGTCGGCTCGCGATCGGCAGCGGTAGCGAACTGCACGGAGTAAGAGCCTTGCATGTTGTACCCGGACCGCCCCACGATCCCGTGCCGCCCGCCTTCGAGGGTCAACACGTACGTCATCGCGGCGGCAAGCGGGCCATCCAGCAGGAAATGCACGCGGCGCATCTCGTCGTCGTAGTGGACGCTTCCGCGAACCTGGGTGTCCATCGCGTCTCGAAGGACGACGGTCGTGTCATTCACGGAATCAGGCTCAAGGCGGCGATCGAAGGTGGCGATGAGTTGGGTGCCAAGGCCCACTTCCTCGGCGTCCGGCGCAGGAATCGTCTCGATGACGCGCGGCGATGACTTTTGGTAGGCGGTCTCGAACCGCAGTTTGAAGTCCTTGTGCAGCGCCCGGCCAAAGTCGGTGCGGATGCCGTCGGCCCCGCCTTTGAGGATCACCTCATACTTGTTGCGATGCAGCATCGGCTGTTCGGGCCTGAAGGTAACCCGCCAGGGTTCGGGACCGATCTGCGCCTCGCCCTCGATGAACCGTCCATGCTTATCACGCAGGATGATGTTCCCGGCGAGCGACTCCGGGGCGATCACGTCGTCGAGGTGGAAAATGATGTCGATGTCCGCCTCGACATCCTTCGCGTTGTGCGCCGGGACGCTGCGCGTGACCGCCAGCGCCTGGTCCAGCGGCGCAGTGCGGAAAGACCACGCGTAATCGCCGGGCAGACCTTGCTTGCAGATGTCGTAGACGCCGTTCTCGCCGCCACGGACCGTGACTGTATAGACGGTATTAGGCTCCAGCCGTTCTCTGGGTTCGAACCGCAGGCAGTTTCGCACGCGGTCGCAAACCAATGCCCCGTCGCCTTTTTGAATGCGTCGGGCCAGCTCAACTTCCTCGCGCGCCACCAGCAGCGGAAACCGCCCGATGTCGCGCAGGTACATGCGCACCGAATCGTCGATCGGAACCGCATCGAGGTCCTCGATGTCGGCCTCGACCAACTCGTCGCGGACTTCCTCCTCGAACTCCTCCTCCTCGACGACACGAATCCCCGCATCCATGAAAACGCGGTAGATCTCTTCGATGTCGCTGGTGTCAAGTTCCTCGCTGTCTCCAAGGGCATCCTGAATCTCGGCGAATGTCAGGTAGCCGTTCCGCCGGCCCTTGCGCAGCAGGAGCTTCACCTCATCGAGTTCATGGATGTCGCTATCCTTCCCCTGCGACAAAAAGCACAACTCCCTTCACATCAGGCCACTGTGCGGTCTCTGTACCGCCGTCCCCGTTGGCCTCGCGTCCCCCTCTTGTCAACCCCCGTCGCCCATCCACCGTGGCCGCCTATTCGCCGCCGTTTGCGCCTATCCCTGCATCCTGCGGACCGGGCCGCTCGCGTGCCGTAACCGTGGAATCGTAATCCACATACTCCTTGCTGCCGCGACCCCTGACCCGCGCCTGGGCTTGCATGAAGCGGGCCACATCCGGGTCATCGGGATCGAAGTCGCCGCTGCTGAGCTTCTCGATCACTCGCTTCTCCAGCTCGGCGAAGTCCTCGACCGCCTCGGCGTTCGGCCCGGCGCTGCCATCAGCCGCACTGTCCACCTCGAAAAGCTCCTGCAGCCCGCCGGCGGCGAGGTAGCGCTTGAGGGCCGCGATGTTAGCCTCCAGAAGCTCTCGGTCGAGGGGCGGCCGCTCCGGCAGGGCGATGTCATACAAGCGCTCCAGCACTGCCTCGTTGCCCTCGAAGGCCTCGAACACAACGCCTGACAGGCTGGTCGCCGTGTCCTGCACGCGCTCAGCCATCACTTCGGCGATCGACCGCAGGCTCTCATCCGGGAACTCCTCAGGCGACAGTCGGGACAGCACGAATACCGCGACATCTCGATCATTCAGCGCCGGCGCCAGAATCTCCTCCTGAAGCAGCCCTACCCGCAGTGGAATAGGGCTGTTGGCGTGCCTGATCGCCGTCTCGAAAATGTGGCCCCGGTCTCTCGGCGACATGCCCGCAGCAAGTCGCGGCGCACGCGAACTCGCGAGGTGCCGCTGCAGTTCGAGGCGCAGCGCCCGCTCCATCATCTCGGTCCGGCCGGCATTGCCCGCGCCCCAGCTATCCGCCGCCCGCGAGATGAACTCGTCGCGCCGCACCCGGTCGGGGATGCGGGCGAGGATTTCGGTCGCTTCCTGGGCCGCGCGCGCGAGTCCATCCGCCCCCTGGTCGGCGTACTTGGCGAAGACCATCCGCAGCTCGTACTCGGCCACGGGCACCGCGCCGGACAGAAGCTCGCGGAAGCCCTCCTGGCCGACACGCCGCACGCACTCGTCCGGGTCCTCACCGGGCGGCAAAACGGCCACTCGAACGTCCACACCGCTGCCCTCGAACAAGGCCACATTGCGCAAAGCAGCTTGCATCCCGGCTGCATCGGCGTCATAAGTCAGTGTGACGCGCTCGGTATAACGGCGCAGGAGCTTGAGGTGATCCGCGGTCATCGCGGTGCCCAGACATGCCACCACGTTGCGGATACCGGCTTGATGGAGCGATATCACATCTGTATACCCTTCGACGACGATGCAATATCCTAGTTCCGCAATCGCCTGCCGCGCGAGCGAAAGGGCATAGACCGTCTGCCCCTTCTTGAAGACGGACGTCTCGGGGGAATTCAGATACTTCGCCGGATCGTCGGCGCTCAGCGTGCGTCCGCCAAAGGCGATGATCTTGCCCGTCACGTCGGTGATGGGGAACATCAGCCGATTGCGGAAGACATCGTACCGGCCGCCATGATCGCCCAGCTTCACGAGGCCCATCGACTCGGCTGTCGCCTCATCAACTCCCCGCGTCCGCAGGTGTCGCAGGAGACCGTCCCAGCCATCGAGGGCATACCCCAGGCGGAAAAGCTTGACGGTCTCGCCGGTGAACCCCCGCTTCTTGACGTACGCTCGCGCGTGCTCCGCCGAGGGGTCTTTGTAGAGGTTGTCTGCGAAGAAAGCGGCGGCCACATCGTTGACGCTTTGAGCCTCGCGCCGCCTCTGGGTGCGCTCCGCCGCGTCCGGCGCCGTCTTCCACTCCAGCCCCACCTTCTCGGCGAGGCGCTCGCCGGCCTCGACGAAGGTCAATCCCTCCATCTGCATGACGAAGGAGAAGACATCTCCGCCCGCCCCGCAGCCGAAGCATTTCCAGAACCCGCCTTGAGGATCAACGTAGAACGAGGGGGTCTTTTCCTGGTGGAACGGGCAGCACGCCTTGAGACGCCGGCCCGCGCGTTGCAGAGGCACGTACTGTGAGATGACGTCGGCGATGTCGATGCGCCGCTTGATTTCGTCCTTAATGAGATCGCTGTCCATGATTCCTGGCCCCGAGACCCCGCACCGATTTGCCACACCCCGAGACCTACTTCAACAACGGCGCGAGGAGTCCTTCTCCTCAGCCACGCCCGCAAGCGCCTTCCCGGAGCGTGAAGAAGGATGTAACACCGTATGAAGCCGGGATGTTTCCCGCGCGGGATAATCGCAGGGCAGTCTTCACGCCGGGTTCCGGCACTCTGAAACGATGAAAACGATAACCTCCTACCCGCTTGTACCTGTTTGGCGACTTCCTCCCTTGGACCATGTGGCAGCGCGATTCATCGCGCCAAATGCGGGGCGAACCGCCATCCGCGTATCACGCCATCGGCTGCGGGTAAGCATTTTGTCGAAGTAGAAGCGCAGGTAGCTATACGATGTGATCCGCGCGATGAATCGCGCTGCCACATGATCTGAGGGAGATATCGCTAAACACATACCCCCGCTTGCGGGGAGGGCCGGGGGGTGTCGTTCGCCCGCCCGCCGGAACGGCCCTACCCCGCCCCGCCTATGGCGGGGCACCCCTCCCGTTCCGGGAGGGGAGAGGCAAACGGCAATTTTTGCGCAATAGTGAACCGCTGCCGTTCTCCCCTCTCCACGAGTGGAGGGGCCTACCCGCTGTAGGCGGGTCAGGGTGAGGTCGCCGTTCGCCCGGCAAACGGCGGCTTTCGAGGCGGGTGGCTGCCAGGATGGCGCGGGGGCCCTGTCACGGTTACGTCTCATCCCACTTCGCGGGACGAAGCGCAACCGCGACACCCCGCGCCTTGACCCACTGAAAGCATTCCGCCCCCAAAAGATACCCCTGTCGTCCCGTGCCTCGTGCCGTGCCTCGTCCTTGCTTAGTCTTGTATGGCCGTGTTACAATCCGGGCGTATCCTTGTGATAGTGTTCTCGTCCGCCGAGGTTCAACCGATGCCGCTTGCCCGCCGACACCGACAGCGCACGCCCTTGACATCCCGACAGGAGACGATGGTCTTCTGGAGCGCGGTGCTGCTGCTCTGCTTGTTCGGCGCGATGGCCGGCTTCGCAGGGGGCAAGTACTGGCTGGGCAACAAACTCAGGGACATTGAAGCGCGCACCCCCAAGAATCCTTTCCAGGCGAAAGGCGGCACGGACAGCGACTCCGATGCCGCCCCGCAGACCACCGACCCGAACGCCGTCACGCCGCCCGAGAAGGCCGAGGTGAAGGTCGAGACTCGCGAGCCGAACGAGGGGGAGCGCTCGAACGTGGAACGAGAGCACGACACTGCGCATCACAAGTCGAAAAAGAACGGCGACCACGAAGCCAAGAGTGACGACAACAGCGACAAAGACGCCTCGAATAAGACCGCTGACGGGGACAATACCTCTAAAGGCGATTCCGACAAGCCTGCCCACAAGAACAATAAGAGCAAATCAAAGTCAAAAAACAAAGAAGACACCGGCGGGCCGGTCGAATGAGATCCATGGCGCAGGCGAGCGCCGACTATCGGCGTGTCTGTCGTAGGGACGAATTCAATGCAGTCTAGCATCGAGTGGCTCCAGTTTGCGGTCGTCTTCCTGATCGTGGGAGGGGCGTTGGCCGGGCTGCTGTACATCAAAGCGCGATCCGCCGGGGTTTCCCGCTCCCGCGCCATCGGGGGCCTGCTGCGCGTGGGGGGTTGTGTCATCGGTTTTGTGGGCGTCGGGTGTGCTCTTCGCGCGCTGAACGGTGGCGCGCTTTTCGATGTGCAGCGAGACCTCGCAGCGCCGGGCGCGGGCTACGGCGTCACCACATCGGTGGCCCGGCAGCCCGTCTCGCAGGGCCTCCTGGTGGCGGGGATCGCCCTTATGGCCTTGCTGGGTTACCTTGCCATGCGCGCGGTGCGGGCGATGACGAGCAATGAGATCGCCGTCACGCGCAAACCCCTCGACGAAACGGAAGACCGACCTTCGTGATCACCGTTGCCGTGTGGCTGTGGGCCTTGCTGGCCCTCTGCATCGCCTTTCTGGTCTATGCGCGCTTCATCGAGCCGATGCGCCTGCAAGTCTCGCGGCGCGACGTGCACTTGCCCGGACTGCCGGCAGAACTTGACGGGACCGTCATCGCGCACCTCTCCGATCTGCACTGCCGGCCCGAGCCGCGCGCGCTGCGAATCGCTCGCCGCGCGATCGATGAGGTCATCGCCGCGGACGCGGACCTGCTGTGCGTCTCAGGCGACCTGGCGCACCATTCGCCATTCGTCGAACTCACAGGTGAGGTCGTCGCGCCGCTGGCCGGCATTGCGAATCGCCTCGCGGCGGTGCTGGGAAACCACGATCACGACCGCACGCTCGAGGCGTATGCTTTTGGCTTGACAGGCCCGCATCTGCCACTGCGCCAGGTCATCGCATCTTTGGGCAAGGCGGGTATCCCGATCCTGCACAATGAGTCTCGGACGGTCGCAGTGCGCGGCCGGCCTGTAGCGGTGATCGGGCTGGGGGATACAAGCTGCGGCTACGACGACCTCGAAGCCGCCCTCAAGGCGGCGCCACAGGGCGACCTGCGCGTAGTTGTGACGCATTCGCCGGATGCAATGGACTTGCCCGGCATCGAGTGGGCGGACCTGGTCCTTTGCGGCCACACGCATGGCGGGCAGTTGACGCTGCCGGGGATCGGCTCGCCGTGGGCTCCGGTGTGGCGCGACCGGCGGCGGTCCGAGGGGCTGTTCGAGGTTGCCGGCACGCTCTGTCACGTCAGCCGGGGCGTCGGGGCCGGCACCAACGCGCGCTTCCGTTGCCGCCCGGAGATCACCCTCCTGACCCTCCGGCGCAGCATCGGTGTCGTTCGGAGGCTGCCACAGCAAGGTGGCGCGAAAGAGTCGCGTCCCTGACACCTGCCGTCCCTGATTACTACGCCGCTTTGACAACCGGCAGACGAAGCGCTCGGAATCTTGTCAGAGGCTGACCGTATCCCCAGATGAAGGGCGAACGGCATTGAACCACAGAGACACAGAGGGCACAGAGAACGGCTGGGAAACGGCCGGCCTGC
>CAYWBK010000161.1:0-12495 GCA_964455745.1 uncultured Armatimonadia bacterium | reverse complement strand
CGATGAGGAGGAGCAGGCCCGTGCCCTGCGGTCCTGCTCCTTACTCTACTGTCTCCGTGGTTCAATGCCGTTCGTCCCTCATCTTGGGATATGGTCAGCCTCTGACAAGACTCCGAACGTCTCGCCCTCCAGTTGTCAAAGCGGCGCAGTAATGTAACGTCAGGCAACGACACTTCGGGGGGCCATGTCGATGCCGTTTCCGGCATTGCGCGGTCGCGGGAGGGTAGATCCGCCAGGAAGAGCCGGTATTGCGCTGCCGGGCGGTTTGGCGGGCCGGAAGGTGCGGTATAGAGAAGGTATGACCCGCCATACCAAGAGGGCCAGCTCAATGCGGCGGCCCCAGGTGAGGCATAGAGCGGTGGAGGTGATGGGAGATGGCTACCAGATTCAAGATCATGCTTTCCGTAGCGGTGGTGGCTTTGGCTGTCGGCGTGGTGATATGGAGGGCGGCGCCGGCCGTCGGCGCAGGGAACGGCGGCTCGATGGGTCCGGATAAGGCTTATGGCCCGTGTTGCTCGATTGTGCAGGGGGCCCGGTACACGCCCTCGCAGCCCGATGCGTACTGGAGCGAGACCGGCGGGCAATACACCGGCCCGCGATTCACGTGCGGCGCGCCCCAGAAGGTAACTTTGGACATCGGCGGCAAACTCTACCCGCTTGATGCGGTGGAGGTCGAGAACACGCTCCTGGTGCCGGCCCGTATCTTCGGCCTGGCCGGGGCCGATGTGGCCTGGGACGGCAGCCGGTCGGTCAATGCCTATCTGGGTAAGAGGGCGATTGACCTCGACCTCGGCAGCCACATCGTTAAGCTGTCGAACCACGGTGTCACGACCCCGGCGAGTTGGGATCTCTGCCCACGTCTGCGCAATGATGTGGCGTACGTGCCGCTGCGGCAGACTGCCGAGGCCCTCGGACTGAGCGTGGAGTGGACGCCCGGCGCAGTGAAGCTCATCAGCGGCGTGCCGGCGACGGAGGCCCTCAACTCGGCTGATGAGTGCCCGGTGACGCAACTGCAGGATAAGCTGGGCATCACGGTAGTTCACGGCCAGGTCGCCGGTCCGTGGGGGCCGGGCATCGGCGTGCTGGAAGTGAACTCCGGCGGAAACGCTGCGAAGCTGGGATTGCAGCCCAGGGACGTCATCCTGGAAGCGAACGGCCAGCGCGTCTCGTGCCCCAGAGACCTGCAGGAGGCCATGACGCGAAGCCATGAGGCGAAGCTCGCCCCGTGCTCGCTGATCGTCGCGCGCAACGGGGAGAAGACCTCGCTCAAGTGCCCCAGTATGGCCCAATAGCCCCACGGGGCCATATCTTCGATGATGCAAGCCACATTCCGCGGCGTGCCTGATGACATCGGGCACGCCGCATCGTCTGTGGATGCCGGTGATCGGCATTGGCCGCAAAGGGCCTTGTGTGCTCGGCAGCGAAGTTCCGCCCCGAGCGACTACGGTCCGGCTCGATCACGCGCCTGTCGGCTGTTGGACACATGAGCTCCTGGTCGATGCGGCCCGAGGTGACCCCAAAGGATGCTACGCACCCTCCTGGTGATGCTTGCGCCTGGCTGTCTCTTGTTGGCGACGACCGGCGAGCCGGCATCCGCCGAGCCGGGCCTGGCGGACTGGCTGGCAAAGCAGGCGAACCCGTCGGTGCGCGCCGCGCTGCAGTTCATCAGCGCTCAACCTGATCGTCTGGCCGTGAACTGGCGCAGCGTGGGCCACGAGAAATGGGACGGCGGCACTGCGGGATGGACGCGGTCCAAAGACGGCCTCGCCTCGCAGGCCACCGGCGACGGGCTGCTGACGGCATCGCTGAAGGTCACCTCCTGGCACGACGCTTTGCGCCTGAGACTCACGCTGTCTGCCACCAGGGCTCAGACCCAACCGACCGAGATCCTCGTGCACTGCCCCTTCGAGCCGGCCGCATGGCAGCGGCAGTTCATCCCTCGCCTGCCGTACCTGCAACTCCCGCCCGATGGCCGGGCGCTCTTGCGCTTCGCCGCAGATGCCAGCGATGCCACGTCGCCGACCGATGCGCCACAATCCGCGTTCTACCCCTTCGGCGTCCTGGAGAGCAGCCGAGCTTTCGTGCTGTGGGGCTCCCCCGACGTGGGGCGCTTCGCAGTCCTCAGCCCCAATGCCATCGTGCCAGGCGTGCCCGGCCTCTCGCTTCGGCCCAAGCGGCTCGAGATGGGCCAGCGGGTGGATTTCGACCTCGTCCTCAAGCGCTTCGACAAGCCCGCGACCAAGTACCGGGACGTGTTGTCGTGGTATCTACGGTCAGCCTTCAGCTCCGATCCTCTAGTGCGCGACTTGTTTCCGTGGGACGGCAAGCGACACGCGCGACCGCTTCCCGTGGGCAACCTCGGCCAGGGCATGGGGCGGCTGTCACAGCCACAGGTCAGTGAGGCCAAGACCCTCGACGAGTGGCGCGAGTGCCATGTGGCGGCTTTGTGGTTCCAGGGGTGGGACTCGTGGGATGAGACCTACCCCACCGAAGGCTCGTGGTACACGGAATGGTGGAGTCACTTCTCCGCGCCCCAGGTCCGCGACGAGATCGCCTGGGAGCGACACAATGGGATGTTCCCGCTGCTGTACTGCCGCCAGTTCCTGGCCGAACAAGGCCTTCACGATGACCGGCCGCCGCTGCGCGACTGGGCCGGCCGCGATGAGAACGGCAGCCGCCAGGCGTGGGGCGACTACCCGGTGCCCGACGCGGCTGCGGCGCAGGTCGGCTTCCACACACTGCAGCAAAGCTGTGCTGACTTCGGCAATGACGCCTTCCGGGCCTGGTATGAGAGCCGCCTGAAGGCGTGTATGGACTACTACCAGCCGGCCGGCATCGCCTGGGACATGGGGTGGGGGGCCGGCCACACGTGGGGCTACTCCCGGGCCGCGCCGAGGACGCCGAACGGCGACGGCATGTTGCGCGCCCAGGCCGACCTCTGGTCGTGGCTGCACGCGAAGTACCCCCAGATGCGCACGATCTCCAACGAAGCTCTCGGAACGCCCTCGCAGATGTTCTCCGACGCGGTCCTCGCCGAAGGCGGGTTCGCCTCCGGGAAGACCGAACTCGACTACGAGGCCGCCAAGGCCATCGGCACAACCGTCATCAGCTTCGAGTACCCCCGCGACTATGCGGCCCGGATTCGCGGCCTGCCGACCCGATCCGCCCGGTACGTGCAGATGCGCTACCGCGCTGTCGGCCTCGACACCAAGACCGACCGCTACGTCGTCTACCCCTCGCAGGAGATCGTGGGCAAGGAGGGCCCGGCCATTGCCTGCAGTCAGCTCATCGCAGACGGCGAGTGGCACGTGGCGACCTTCGACATGCGCGGTCTGCCGAACGTCGAGGAGGTCAAGGGCCTCGCCTTCGGGATGCAGTCGGGGGCGGCGGAGGCGCACCTGTGGGTGGACTACATCCGCTTCAGCGCCACACCGGACGGTCCGGCGCTCCCTGCTGCGCCAATGACGTTCCAGCCCAGTATCACAGCGGCCGATGTCGGCGCGTGGGAAGCCCGCCCCGGCTGGGTAAGCAATGGGGCGGCGGAGTACGGCGTGCGCCGCGATCAAGGAGCGCTGGACTTTTTCGTCCGCGGAGTAGGCAAAGCGATGAGCTGGTCCTTCTTCCCTGCCCGCGCCGACATGGCGCAGGAGTATCTTGAGGCGCTAAGCCTCGGTGCGTGCATCGGCAGCGGCTTCCGCTCCGATTGGACGACGGTCAACGCGTTTTCGGCCCAGGCGATGGCGTTGCCGCCGCTGGTCGGCAGCCACGACATCCGCGTCCTGCCCGAGGAGGCCGGCGTGACGGCATCGGCCTGGGGAGGCGGTGGGCGTCTGCTGCTCGCGGCCCACAACGACAGTCCCGAAACCCGGTCCGTGACCATCGAACTGTCCGCGCAGGCGGTCGGCGAAGCGGGCGCATCGCCGGGGTCGGCGGCTCTGAGCCGCATCCTCAGCCGGAACGCCGACGACCCGCGACCAGGGCCTGTGGCGTCACGGCCCGACCACAAGGGCATTAGCCTGACGGTTCGCCTCGGGCCAGGCGAGGCATTGCTTTGGGGGAACTGGGGTTGGGAGTGACCGGCGTCGGAACCCCTTCGGTCGCGCGGTGTTCATCTGCGGGGAAGACTTCAGACAGGTTACAGTAGTCATCGAGGGGAGACGCTCATGCGGGACCTCATCGCTCTCGCCGCACTGCTTTGTACCGCCGTAGTCATCGCTCAGCCCGCCCCACCCCCGGCTCCTCTCAAGCCCTGGGAGGCCTGGCAGCCCCCTGCCGTCGTCCTCCCCAACCCGAACGGCTTCGACACCTACCTCAAGGCCTTCGCGCTGAAAGACGAGATCGACAAGGCGCACGGCCTGGGCAGGATGCCGCAGCCCCCTGGCGGCGCTGCCCCGCCTGCTGCTGCCGGTGAGGCCAAGGCGGGTCCTCCGTGGCCCGCGACCGGCCCGCCGTTCCCATTGCCGGCGGGTGCAGCGCCCACCTTTGCCGGCGGGCCTGCCGACCCCCTGGGCTGGGGCGAGGGGCCGCCGGAACTCCCCCTCGACCAACGCGTCGCCCTGTACGCCGACGTTCTCAAGCTCTGTCGCCAGGCGATGACCCAGGAATGCCGCATCCCGCCGCCAAAAGGCGCAGACGACATCTTCCCGTTCCTCGCTAAGTGGCGCGCCGTGGCTCGCCTGTTCGCGATGGAATCGGCGGCGTACCGGGACAAGGGCGACTTCGCCGCCGCAGCCAACAGCGCCCTGGACTGCATCGAGATGGCCCAGGGCGCGGCCACTCACCGCACCTTGATCGGCTACCTCGTCAGCATCGCCTGCGAGGCCATCGGGGCCAGGCAGTTCGATCAGGCGATCCCACAGCTTGACGCGGCCGCGTCCAAGGCCGCCCTCGTGCGCCTGCAGGCCATCGAGACGAAGCGTGTGCCCATCGTCGAGATCATCGACGGTGAGGACCGTGCCGGGCGGCTGGCCTTCAAGCAGATCGCTGCGATGCCGGACCCGGCGGCGGCCCTGGGTGGCATCACCGACGACCCCAACGGGGCGGCGGCCAAGCTTCGCACCCTGAACTGGGCCGATTCCTGGCAGGCCCTTGGCGATTACTACGCACAACTGCGCGAGGCCGCGAAGCAGCCCTACGCCGCACGGATGAAACCGATCCGGTCCGACGATCCGTTCGTGTCGATTCTGATGCCCGTCTGGTCTCGCGTCTGGTTCAAGGACGCGCAGTGCCGCGCCGCATCCCAACTGCGGCTGGCCCGGCTGGCGGCGCAAACCTTCGCCTTGGAGCGCGGGCGGATGCCGGGGGAACTCGCCAACCTCGTGCCCGGCTATCTGCCGAAGGTGCCTGATGATCCCTTCGGCAATGGCCCGCTGAAGTCGCTGCCTGCCGGCCATGCACTGCTGATCTACAGCATCGGCCCCGACGGCGTCGATGATAATGGCGCCCCAATCCTGGACCCGATCATCAAGGAAGACTCGAAGGGCGATGTGGTCGTAAAGGTTGAAGCGATCGCGAAGCCGTAAACGGGAGGCGCATGGCCGATGACACGAACCACGCTGCAACTGCTCGCCGGGGTAGCGTTCGCGGCGATAGCCATCGGTGGCTGCGCCGGGAACAGGGTGCATGTCCACGAGGAGAAGCTGGGCGTGTGGACCGACCTCGTCACACAGCCCGTCTCCGACTTGCACGGGCGGCATGTGGCGGCAGTGGTGCGCGGGCGGCAAGGGGTAGCCGCGCTGGTCGATGGGCAAATCGGGCCGGAGTACGATAATATCTGGGGGGTAAAGTGGAACACCGACGGCACCCACATGGCGTACCTCGCCAGCCGCGGCGGCCGGCAAGTCGCCGTGATCGACGGCCGCGAAGGCCCGTGGTGCGACAGCTTCCGGGGCGAGCCGCGCTTCAGCGACGACGGCAGCCGCGTCATCTGTGTCGCCAGGGCAGGCGGGAGATGGTTCGTGGCGGTCGACGGCCGGGCCGAGCAGCCCTACGACGACATCCGCACTGTGCCAGAGTACGAAATGAGCAATCCCCAGCCCACCACAGGCGGTAAGCATGTGGGCTACGTCGCGATGAAAGGCGGCAAACAGGTGGCGGTGATCGACGGGTGGGAGGGGCCCGCCTACGACAGCATCGACCGTGGCGGCGTCTCCTTCAGCGCCGACGGCAGCCGCTGGGGGTATCAGGGCATGAGGGGCGGCAAGGAGATCGTAGTAGCGGATGGCAAGCAGCTTGCGGAGTACGACGGCGGCCACGTCGAGACCCCCGTTTCGTTCAGTCCCGACGGGAAGCGTATGGCTTACATCGCCTGGACGGGGAACAAGGCCTTCGTCGTCGTGGACGGTCAGGAGGGGCCCCGCTACGACCACGCGACGTGGGCTGCGGTGTTCAGCCCCGACGGCAAGCATGTCGCGTACACCGCCGCCACCGGGCAGAAATGGCACGCGGTGATCGACGGCGTCGAGGGCCCGACCTACGATATGGTGATGATAGCGGATATGATCACCTTTGACGCGGATGATAAGCATGTGACCTACATCGCGCGCCGGGGCGACAAGCAGATGCTGGTGGTAGACGGTCACGAGGGGTCGGAGTATGACCAAGTCGGCACACTCACCATCTCCCTGGACCGCCGACACGTGGCCGGTGTCGCCACGAAGGGCGACAAAGCGCGCGTGATCGTCGATGGCCAGGAAGGGCCGTGGTATGGGAGAGTGCAAATGTGCACGTTCAGCCCCGACCCGGCCCGCGTTGCGTGCGTCGTGTTCGAGGGGAACAGGCAGGCGGTGGCCCTGGATGGTCAAGTGGGGGCGTTCTACGATGGGGTGGCCAACTCCCCGAAATTCAGCCCCGACGGCAAGCGCCTGGCGTATGTCGTAAGGAACGGAAAGCAGCAGATGGCCGTCGTAGACGGTCAAAAGGGACGGCGATACGATATGATCGGGTGGCCCGTCTTCAGTTCGGACTCGAAGCATGTCGCCTACGCCGCGATGAGAGGCGGCGCGGCATCGAAGCAGGCAGGCGGCGGACACGTGATCCCGAAACCGGCCCGATGGCTGGTAGTCATGGATGGCCGGGAAACCAGGGAGTACGACATGATCGTCGAGGGCAGCCCCTCCTTCCGCCCCGACGGAACGCTGGAGTTCCTGGCGGCCAGAGGGAAGGCCCTCTACCGCGTAACCGTTCCACCGCACTCTTAAACCATCGACTCACACCAAGGAGGAAAGCAATGGAACCGAAGATGGTCAGCTATGATGCGTTTCTGGTCATGGGGGTGCAGGTGACTGGCAATCCGATGGAACTGGACTACCGCAGCATCTGGGCCAACCGCTACATGAAGCTCGATACGCAGCTTGTGGCCCTACGAGCGGACGAGGCCTATTATGGCGTCTTCTTCTGGACGGGCGAGGGGCAGATCATGGACTTCGTGGCCGGGGTGTATGTGGCCCCCGGGACCGACCCAATCGAGGGCGTAGTCCTGCGCAAAGTGCCCGCCGCGCAGTATGCGGTGTTCGACTGCACGATGGCGGAGATCAGCCAGACCTGGATGGCCATCATGGGCGAATGGCTGCCTGCGAGCGGCTACGAGTACGACGGCGCGGCCGCGGCGTGGGAATACTACCAGACCGGAAGCGCCGCGCCGGACGCGCCGGTGGCGATCTATGTGCCGGTGAAGGTTAAAGCGGGGTAATAAGACGACGGACGGCATAGTATAACAGGATGGGCAGGATCTAGAGGATGAACGACGTCGTTGCCGTCATCCTCCAAATCCTGCCCATCCTGTTCCCATGCCTTTTCCCTTCAACTCAGCGCCGGGCACCCTCTCCTACTCCTCCGCCCACCTAAGAGCGTCGATGTCGATCTCCGTGCCGGAGCGACGCAGGTTTCGGGCGCGTTCGGCGCGAATCTTGACCCGAATCCGTGTTGTTCACCAGGGAGCGCGTCTATGAGGCACGTTCGTCTATGTGTTGCATTGTCTATGGCGATGCTGGTTCTGTCAGTATCCGCCGTTCTTGGGCAGGGGAACGTCGTCCGTTTCGACTTCGAGACCGGCGATTTGCAGGGCTGGAAAGTCGTCGAGGGGAGCTTCGGGATGCTGGTTTGCGACCGCGCCCGGTTCCACAACACGGGCGAGATCTACAACAAACAGGGCAAATACTTCCTCTCCACGCTCGAGCAGGCGGACGGCACCCCCAATGACGGCTTCACCGGGGTCGTGCAGTCGCCTGTGTTCCGGCTGGCCGGGCCGGACATGTCGTTCCTGGTTGGCGGCGGGGACCACCCGGACACTTATGTGGCGATATGCACGCTCGACGGCCTCGAAATCGCCCAGGGGCGCGGCAAGAACACCGAGACGATGCAGCGGGTGCAGTGGCGCCTGCCGGAACTCGTCGGCAAGGAGGTCTACCTGCGCGTGGTGGACGGCAACACCGGCGGGTGGGGACACGTAACCTTCGATGACTTCACGGCGGCGGGCACGATCGACCCGGAGGCCACGCAGCGCAACTTCGCCAGCTACGAGTCGGTGCTCGATCAGCTCAAATCGGCGAACATGCCCTCGCCGGGCAACCCGGCGACCCTGCGGGCGGCGATCTCGGACCTGAGCGCGACGTTCGGAGAGCGGTACCCGAAAGCCGGGGACTTCCTGACGCGGCTGGGCGAAATCGAAAAGCGCCTGCAGGCAACCGACAAGGCGGCGCTGAGGCGGGCGAAGGCGGACTTCGCGGCGCTGCAAAAAGAGGCGCTGATCGCTAATCCTCTTGTCAGTGGGCAACCGCTTCTATATGTAAGCCGTGCGCAGTATGTGCCCGATCACCATAATACAGAGACGATGTTCCAGACGAACGAGATCAACACCGGCAGCTTCCGAGGGCCGGGGGCGCTCAAGGTCATCGACTTTGCCAAGAGCGGTCAGGTTAGGACGCTCGTCGATGCGCCCCAGGGGATTGTCCGCGACCCGGATGTGTATTTCACCGGACAAAAGATCATCTTCTCGATGCGGCGGAACATCAATGAGGACTACCATCTCTGGGAGGTCAATGCCGACGGGTCGGGGCTGAAGCAGCTTACCTCGGCTCCGGGCGTGACGGACATCGACCCGATCTATATGCCGGATGACACGATAATCTTCTCGGGAACCCGCGAGCCGAAGTATTGCATGTGCAATCGGCACATCATGGCGAACCTGTACCACATGGACGGCGACGGTGCGAACGTCGTGCAGATCGGCAAGAGCACGCTGATGGAGGAGCATGGGTCGCTGATGCCCGACGGGCGCGTGCTGTACGACCGCTGGGAGTATGTGGACCGCGACTTCGGCGATGCGCAGGGCCTGTGGACCGTGAACCCCGACGGGACGGATCACGCGGTCTACTGGGGCAACAACAAGCCCTCGCCGGGGGCTGTGCTGGACGCGAAGGTGATCCCCGGTTCGGAGAGGGTGGTCTGCACCTTCGGCTCATGCCACGACCGGCCCTGGGGGGCGATTGCGATCCTCGACCGGCGGCAGGGACTTGACCAGAAAGAGGCCGTGGTGCGGACCTGGCCGACGAAGGCCGTTGACCTGTTCGGCGTGGGCGATTTCGACACTTACTCCCGTGTGTACCCCAAGTACGAAGACCCGTATCCGCTGAGCGACCCTGCCACCGGAGCCGGGGCGGGCAAGTACTTCCTGTGCTCGCGCATGGTCGGCAATGGCGAACAGATGGGCATCTACCTGCTGGATGTCTTCGGCAACGAGATCCCGCTCATCACCGAGCCGCCGGGGTGCTTCGACCCGAGGCCGCTCGCGCCGAAGCCGCGACCGGCGACGATCCCGACGCGAAGGGACTTCCAGAACAAGGAGGGGTACTTCTACATCGCGGACGTGTACCTGGGCACGCACATGGCCGGCGTGGAGCGCGGCGAGGTCAAGTACCTGCGGGTGGTCGAATCGCCGGAGAAGCGCCAGTGGACCTACCCCAACTGGAACGGCCAGGGCAGCGAGAGCGCCGCGATGAACTGGCATGACTTCAACAACAAGCGCATCCTGGGGACGGTGCCGGTGGCCGAGGACGGGTCGGCCTGTGTGGCGGTGCCGTCGGACACGTATGTGTACTTCCAACTGCTCGACAAGGACGGGATGATGGTCCAGTCGATGCGCAGCGGCACCATCGTGCAGTCGGGCGAGTGGCAGGGCTGCGTCGGCTGCCACGAGGACCGCAGGACCGCGCCGCCCGTGCGCATACCCTCGGCGCTACGCCGGACGCCCGCGAGACTCGACGGCTGGCACGGCGCGCCGCGCCTGTTCAGCTACACGCAGGAAGTGCAGCCGGTGTTCGACCGCAACTGCGCGAGCTGCCACGATTACGGCAAGCCCGCAGGGCAGAAGCTCGTGCTCAGCGGCGACCGGGACCTGATCTTCAATGCCTCGTACAACGAACTGTGGCGCAAGGGCTACATCCATGATGTCGGAGCCGGACCGGCGCAGGTTCAGCAGGCGAAATCGTGGGGGTCGCACGCAAGCAAGATCGTCGAGGTCCTCCGCGCGGGGCACCACGATGTCAATCTCGATGCCGAGAGCCTCGACCGCATCATCACCTGGATCGACCTCAACGCGCCCTACTACCCGACCTACGCCAGCGCCTACCCCGACAATCCGGGGGGCAGATCGCCCCTCACCGACGCGCAGGTGAAGCGGCTGGAGCAACTGACAGGGGCGCCGCTGCTCAGCTTCCTGGGCTTCAACGTGAACCCCGGCCCGCAGATCAGCTTCGAGCGGCCCGAGGTCAGCCCCTGCCTGGCGAAGCTCGATCCGCACAGCGACGCCTTTCGCGAGGCGGTGGCGCTGATCGTGTCGGGCGCGCAGATGCTCGCGAAGCAGCCCCGTGGCGACGGCGCGACCTTCGAGCCGGGCCCGCTGGATCAGAAGCGTGAAGAGAAGTATGCAATGCGGCGGCAGGTGGAGATGAGGAACCGGGAGGCGGTGAGGGAGGGGAAGAAGGTGTATGACGGCGGGTAGGGGCGGCGGACCTCACCCTGGGCCCCTCTCCGCAAGCAGGGGGGAACGGCTTCCTACCCCCCTGCCCCCCTCCCTCATAGGGAGGGGGGAACGACAACGGCAAACGACAACGGCAAACGACAACGGCAAACGACAACGGCAAACGACAACGGCGACGGCCAACGGCAACGTTGCCGGATTTGCTTGCGGACTATGCGACCTTCACTGCATCGACTTCAATCTCGAAGAGGAGGTCGTCGCGGCAGATTGTGTTGTTCGCGATGACCACGGGCAGGGCCGGAATGCCGGCGGCGGCGCAGTGGCGGGCCAGAGCGCCGAAATCCTCGGGGTGGCGCACGTAGGCCGTCGCCCGGGTCACGTCTTCCCAGTCCATGCCGCGAGATTCTAGAATCGCATACACAACCTCGCACGTGCGCGCTACCTGCAGGTCTGTGTTACCCACGTGCTGCGTCTTGCCGTCGGGGCTGATGCTCGCGGTGCCGGATATGAAGACCCGGCGATGGTCGGGCATGTCCACTTCCACCGCGCGGCTGAAGGAACTGCCGTATTCGAGGGCCGGACACTGCAGCGGCGACGGGATCGCGAAGGCCCTCACCTCCGGGGTCTTCGGCTTTATCGCATAGACGCCGGTGATCATCGCGGTTCCGGCAGGATTGCTGCCGCCGATGCCGGTGCTGGCCGGCACCATGCCGTCGAAGACCCGGCGCTCGTGGAAGAATCCGGTCCGCACCTTGTTGAAGTCATTGTACCAGGCGAGAATATCGTCCAGGAACAGCCAGGTGCGGACGACATTGCTGAAGTCCATGCCGACAAGCGCGAGCGCGGCCTCCATCTTCTCGAAGGTCTCGCGCGCCTGCTGGGGGCGCGGGTCTGCAGGCGAAGCCGCCCGCACTCCGCCGAGCATGACCTCAGTCGCGAACGGCGTCTCGGCAACCGTGCCCACGACGCGGCCGTCGATGCTGACCGCACGGGTGGGGACGCCTGAGATGCCGTGCAGGTGCAGCCCGCCGAGGTGGTGGCCCGTATCATCGCCGCCTTTGACCCAGGTGACGGGCCATTTCTCCTGCAGCGCGCACTGCCGGGATGCGCCGTTTCCGTTCAGGGGCTGATCGTGGCCGAAAACGTCGATGTTGACGACCGCGACCTCTCCCCCCTCGAAGTCCTGGAGCTCTGCCAGCGCCTCATCGAGATTGGTGGGGGCGGAACCCGGTGCAGTCAGGAACAACTCGTCGAAACCATGTCGGGGTATTCTCAGAACGCGCGAAACCTGCGGGGCAAAACCACCGTCCATGCAAATGCCTCCTGCGGCCATCGGGGACGACGAAACGGGAAAACAACGATTAATGGGAATAGTCATTCGCGTCATGGCAGGCAGAAACCTCCTCCTGTCCGTGGACGAGTCACAAGGTCATCGTGTTCGGATGGAGAAATGGGAGGACGGCGGGTTTCAGGTTTTGGGAACGGCAGGAACGGCAGGAACGGCAGGAACGGCGGGG
>CAYWBK010000160.1:0-12526 GCA_964455745.1 uncultured Armatimonadia bacterium | reverse complement strand
GCCGGGCGTCCTGCGGACGCGACGGCACGGATAACAACCATGCCTGATGTGGTCTATTCAGCCACTGTCAAGCCACACACACATTGAGGAAGAGCCCATCGGAAGGGAGGAACGGCGGCATTGACCACGAAGACTCGAAGACACGAGGTAAGGCCAACTGCGATGCCGTCGCCGTTCCTCGTGTCTTCGAGTCTTCGTGGTCAGCCGTCTGTCTTCCGGCATCCAACCTTTCGGAGGCCCCACATGCTTTCCAGTCGTGACATAGTCCTTCGCGCCTACCAACAGGGCCTGATGGTCCCTGCGTTCAACATCCCCTACCTCCCGATGATGGAGCCGGTCATCCGCGCCGTCATTGACGAAAACTGCGCCGCATTTGTCATGGTCGCGCGGCCGGAGTGGGTGAAGTTCGAATCGAAAAGCCCCACGGCCATCGCCGAGGAGTTCGACAAATGGGACGACCCCGACCACGTTCGCCTGCACCTCGACCATGTCCCCGTCATCGACGAGGACGGCTTGCAGGTGGACTACGTGCCGATCTTCCAGGAGGCCATCGACGTCGGCTTCCACTCGGTGATGATCGACGCCTCGCGCCTGGACCTCGACGGCAACATCGCCGCGACGCGGCAGATCGTCGAAATGGCGCACGAGGCAGGCATCGCGTGCGAGGCGGAACTGGGCGCGGTTCTGGGCCACGAGGCCGGGCCGCTGCCTGACTACGAGGAGCTGTTCCGCTCCGGCACCGGGTTCACTGATGTCGCACAGGCCGAGCGCTTCGTGCGCGAGACCGATTGCGACTGGCTGTCGGTCGCCATCGGCAGTGTCCACGGCGCGATTTCCGGGGCGGCCAAGAGTCAGAAGAAGGTCGAGGCGCGCCTGAATCTGGAGCGCCTCGAGCGCCTGCGCGACGCGACGGGCATCCCCCTCGTCCTGCACGGGGGCTCGGGTGTCAAGCAAGACGCCGTCCTCGCCGCGATCCAGCGCGGCATCGCGAAGGTGAACGTGGCGACTGAGATTCGCCAGGCCTACGAGGGCGCTCTCGCCGCAGGCGATGTGACTTCCGCCCAGCAGGCGGTCTATGACCGAACGCGCTGGATCATCCGCGACTACTACCATCTCACCGACTCCGCCGAGCGCCTCATGGCAAGCGACGGCCTCGGGCCGGATGACATCACCGCGTAGGAGACCCAAGGCCCATGCACCTTTCGGCCGCCCACAGGGATGCCGTCGATCGCCGTCGGCGGATCGTCGTCCAGTACGACGCCTACAGCAACCTCGGCGGCGACTTCGACGCGTGGCTCGACTACCGGTTCCGGTATGTGGATGAGCCGGGCAGCCAGATCGACGCGCTCTGGTGGGACATCGGCGGCGGGCAATGGGCGACCTATCCGAGCACGATCATCCCCTCGACCGAGCACCCCGGCCTTGTCGAGTGGTGGGAGCAGGGCATCGACTGGGTCCAGTCGCTGGTCGATGCGACCCGCAAGCGCGGCCTGGAGGTCTTCTGGAACCACCGGGTGAGCGAGGTGGACATCCCGCGCAACGGCGACGGCCTCGAGATGCAGGACCTGCATCCACTCAAGGCGGCGCATCCGGACTGGGTTACGAAGACCTGGTGGTGGCAGGGGCTATGGGACTACTCAGTAGCCGAGTTGCGCGAGTTTCAGGTCTCGGTGATCCGCGAGCTTCAGGAGAAGTACCGCTTTGACGGCTTCCAGATCGACTTCGCGCGCCACGTTCCGTGTCTGCCGGTGGGCAGGCAGTGGGAGCTTCGCGATCACGTCACTGAGTTCGTCCGCATGGTCCGCGAAATGCTGCTCGACCTGGAGCGCGCGCAGGGACAGCCGATCCTGCTGGCGGTGCGGGTGCCGGGAGACATCCAGGGGTGTCGCGTCGATGGATTCGATGTCGAAGCGTGGGCGCGCGAGGACCTCGTCGATATCTTCACGCTTGGCAGCCGGACGATGGACATCGACCTGCCCGCATACCGAAGGATCGTGGCGGGGCACAACATCAAGCTGCAGCCGTGCCTCGACGATCATCACGCCACCGATGCCTACCAGTACCCCTCCATCGAGTTCTTCCGCGGCGTGTTCGGCAACTGGTGGGACCTGGGCGCGGACAGTGTGATGACCTTCAACTGGTCGAACGCGCCCGCCGAGGACTGTCGGCGCATCGGCGCATTGCCCGGCCCCGAGTCACAGCGACAGGCGTATCACGAGATCGGCGCGCCGGAGACGCTGGCGGGCAGGGACAAGACGTTCGCGGTGGAGCGACGCGGGGGCTATCCGTGGGCCGAGGGGTACTTCAACCGGAACGACACGGCGCCGCTGCCGGCGATCCTCGCCAATAACGGCGCCGCGATGATGCTTCCTGTCCGGTGCTGCGACCCGGTCGATGCGCGGGCCGACCAGGTAAAGGACGTCCGCCTCCGGGTTATCCTATTCGGAGCGCGCGACGGCGACGAGTTCGCGGCGGAGTTCAACGGCGAGCCGCTCCAGCTTCTCGAGCGCGATGCCGACTGGAAGGACGCCCAGGTCTTCTCGCCCGCCCCGCAGCCGCCGTCCGGCGGGGCCGACTTCTGGCAGGTGAACCCCGATCAACGACTGCTCCGTCTGGATTTCGCCGTCCCGCCGACGCTGTGCCACCACGGTGGGAACCGCGCCGGCGTCAGCATCACCCACCGCATTCCCTACCTCGTAGACCCGCAGATCGTGCTGGAGAAGCTGGAGCTGCACGTTCGGTACGGGCCGGCGTAATCGGCGGGCCGAGCTGGGCGGGGTGGGGCCGTGCGGAGGGGCCGGACTACGAGCGCAGCGAAGTATCCGGCCCTGCCGTTCACCCCGCGGGACGGCTGGGGCCGGATACAGTTGGCGGCTTGCAGCCGCCCAGAGCGCCGAGACGACTGGCGCTCTCGTAGTCCGGCCCCTCCTTGGACGGCGTCTGGCCCTAACTTAGCGCGTATAGGGGCCGGGGTGAGGTCACGCCTCCACTCCCACCATGTCCGGGTTCCCCGGCCCGATGTGTTTGAGCATCACGATCGGGTCGGTCTTCGACAGGTTGTGGATCTTCACCCCAGCTTTCGCGGCGGTCTCGCTCACGAAGTATTCGTCGTGGGTGAGCTGCCCGAAGCGGATCATGGTCGGGGTCTCGATGTCCCACACGCCCATCGTGCCGTGGCCCTGCATCATAATCATTCCGTAAGCCGCAGCATCGGTGATCGTCACGGTCGCGCCCGGAAGGACGGTCAATTCCTTCGCGCTGTAGGCGTCTGACCTATAGCAGATCCACTTCTCGCTATACCCTTCGGCCTGCATCTCGGCCTCGGGCCGCACGGGTACCGGGCGCATGAAGCGGTGCTTCGCGAACTCGGGATCGACGTTTTTCTCCCAGTCGAGGACGGCCATCAGGTGATCGAAGTCGCCGACCTTCTCCGGCGGCGTGTTCTTCCACAGGAGTTCCTCGGGGATGATCTGGTGGTTCACCAGCGACTGGTACATGGCGAACACGTCGGAGGCCTTCTGCGGCTCGTAGGTGCACATACTCGCGGGCGCGTGCAGCACACCCGGCGGCACGTCCCAGCCGGTGCCCGGCTCGATCCGATACGCGCGCGACAGGTTGGTGAGCTTGTTGTCGCCCTTCGTGAAGTTCACGAGGCACTCCCGAACCTGTTCCGGCGTGGTGCCCGGCTCCAGTCCGAAGAACGTGTACGGGAAGTCGGCCCCGTAGTTGTTCACCTGCGGCGGGAAGTAGTACGATTCGGGCTTGCCCATCTGTCCGGTGAGCGCCGCGTGCTCGTCCTGATGGTGGACATGGTGCGGCAGCGGGCCCTTGTTGTCGAAGAACTTGGAGTACATCGGCCAGCAGGCATACTCGTTCCACAGCCGGCCGCCGATAAGCGCGCCCTTCAACTCGCTGACGGCGTCGATGAGGCGCACCTGCTTCGTCTCCGCGCCGTCCTCGAACACGACGAAGCTGAGGCCCTCATTCGGGCTGGTGAGCGGCCCGTTGTCGGCGGGGGTGGTGGATGAGAACCATCGCTCGTCGATGCCGCCGCGATTCCCGCCGAGCGCGTAGTAGTCGTCCGGGTGCAGCTTGATGCGCCGTCCCGGAACACAAAACGACCGGGGCACCCAGGCGGGGGCAAGGCGCAATATGCCCTGTCCTTGGTCGAGTGCGGCGTGGATGATACTGGTAGCGGTCATGTGGAACCCTCCTTGGGGTCAAGCGGATAGCAAACAAGTGAGTGTGTCGAGCCGATAGGTCACAGCCCGAGTGCCGCCTTCACGTCCTCCCAGGGGATCGTTCGCTGGTTGTTCGGGTCACTCTGGCGCCGCTCGACCTCCGCAATGAGAGCCGCGTCGACTTCAGGCTCCTCCGCGAACTGGCAGTCGTAGATGGCACCCGCGATGGCGCTGCGGAGCGCCGCCAGGCTTCTCGCGCGAGCGTGGCAGCCGGGCAGGTCATCGACCGTGCCGATCCACCAGGGCCTGTCGCGCTTGACTGCGACTACGAACTCATTGCCCTCGACGGTGACTGTCCCCCTATTCATCGTGCTTGTTCAATCTCCTGCGGCGGTGATGCCGGGATGTGTGGCTATGCCTCGATCTCCCGCAATAGCCTCTCCGCTTCCTCGTAAGCGGGCTTGTAGTAGTGCGGCGGGCCATCGCAGAGAGCGCGCTCCATCGCCATCTCCGCGTGCTCCCGTGCCCCCTCCCTATCACCGTCATCCAGGGCCAGTCGAGCGAGGAAGTTGCGGATGTCGGCCTGGCACAGGCGGTACTCGCAACGTTCGGCGATGAGGAGGGCTTCGGTGGCGTGCTCATGGGCTTCCCGTGAGTTGCCCTTGAGGCGATGCCAGTGCGCCCAGGAGAGGAGGATGTCGGGCTCAAGCTCGACCAAGTTGATACGACGACAGCGCGTGAGAGCATCGGTGAGGTGAACGCCGGCCTGGGCAAGATACTCATCAGCGCGATTGGGCTGATCGGCGGCCAGCGCTACCAGCGCCGCGCCCCAGAGCCACTCGGCGCGAACGTAGTCCGGCTCGAAGGGGTGGCGAGCCCTCGCGGTCTTGTCGGCCAGCTCTCGCGCACGTCGAGCTGCGACAATAGCGGCACTGGCTTGGCCCTTCAGGAGGGCGAACAGTGCTTGGTGGGCCGTCCCTATGGACTCGGCCTGCACTTGGCCAAGCCTGCGGAACCATGCGAGTGCGTTGCTCAGCTTACCGGCGGACTCGGCGAAGGAGCCTTCGTAAGTGAGGAGCCGCCCCAATTCCGCATGACCGACGGCTTCCCTGGGGTCATCGGCTGCGTGCCACAGCTCAATGCTGCGGTGTAGGTTGCCTCCGGCGGCGTCGAACTGGCCTAGGACCGTCTGTTGGTGCGCGATGTTGCTCAGTCGAACGGCGAGGTCGCCCTTGTCTCTTGTCTCCCCGTGGATACCGCCGCCCATCTCGAACAGCGACACCGCCCGGCGTGGCTGTCCGGAGGCGCTGTATGAGTTCGCCAACGCGTTCAGCATCCAGGCTTGGTCGTGCTCGCTCCTCAGTCGGGGCTGTTGGTCGTCGCCGTCGGGGAAAAGGGCCATCTTGAGTTCCATGTCCGTTTCGTAGGCGCCCAGGTGATAATAGAGCGCCTCGGTGAGGCGGTCGCGATACAACTTGAGTGCCTCGTCGTATAGCCCGGCGTGGACAGTGTGGTGGTAAAGCTCTATGGTAGGGGCCAGATCTTGAAGGCTCCGCACCTTCCTCAATTCGGGCGCAGGGGCGGTGGAAAAGTGATCTCGCAGACGGTCGTGCGCTTTTCGTTTGTAGTGTAGCGGTAGTGCTTCATAGGCATACCGACGTACTACCGGATGTAGGTCATAGCGACCCCGCGCGCTGTCGACCAGAAGCAGCCCTCGATCAATAAGCTCCTCCAGTGCTGCCTCGAAGTCGGACTCTCGGCGCTTGTCGCGAAAGACCGCGAGGGTCTCGTAGGGCGCAGGCCCGCGGAGGGCCGCGATCCGGCACAGCAGGCCGAACGTCCACGGTTCCAGCGCGCCGCAGGCGACCTGCAGAATGTGGTGCTGCTCCTTGCCGACGAGTTCGGGCACGATGGGGTAGCGTCCCGCGGCCCGGACGTCACCTGGTGTCTTCTTGTCTCTGATGATGAAGCGGCTAAGCAGACGCAGTGACAGGGGGTGATACCTATACGCCCGACAGGCCTCGTCGATCTCGGATCGTCCGCCGATGACGCCCTGGGCGAGCATGAACGCCGCGGCATCATCGGGGGCCAAACCCTCCGGCGCGTACCGGCGGCAGCCAGCAAGCCCATCCAGGTCCTTCGGGAGGTGTCGCGTTGTCAGCAGCACGCTGCTCGTCAGTGGCATAGACGCGGCGTGGCGTAGGAAGACCGCCGCATTGGGGTCGGTGCAAGTGCGAAAATCGCCATGCGCGTTCTCTTCGGCCGCATCGTCCTGGTACGCGGCATTGAGAGTGGCATACCCGCGCAGTTCCCGCTCAAAGCCGTCTAGTACCAGCAGCAGCCGACGTTGCTGCAGCAACTCCAGGAGCTTGTCCACCTTGTCGCGGGTGGAGGGTATTGCCCTCACGTCGACCGTGTCCTGACCTGCGTAGGCGAGTGCGCGGTCAATAAACGATACGAACTGCCCTTCACGCTCGTAGAACGACCACCACAGGACGCCTTCGGGGCGGGCGTCTTCTGGTACACGGCAGGCGTCGCAGACCTCGGGTGGGTCCTGCGACACGCCGGGCAGGGGAAATCCGAGCACATCGCGCTGCATCCACGCCCAAGTCAGAGACGATTTCCCCATGCCACCGATGGCAATGAGGGCGAGCAGGGGACGATTGTCGTTTGCGAGCCACCCGGTCAGCATCTGCCGCTCGTGAACGCGGCCCGTGAAGTTCTCCTGGAGTGGATGCGGGTGGGCAAAGCAAGGCTGTGAAGGAAGGAAGGGCAGCACGGAAGGCGGCTTGGTGTAGTCAGATGCCTGCGCAAGGCGTAGGTCCAGGGGAAGCCCGAGCGCGCAGAGCGACACCCAGCGCTCCTTATATATCCTAAGCTGCTCGGCATTATACTGGGTGCGAAGCCGATGTATCTTGTCGTGGCAGGTGCCACAAACAGCCATCAGGTTGTCTTCGGTGTCGGGCCCCTTCTCATTGACGGGCACGATGTGGTGCATGTCCGTGAGATCATGGTGCTCCGGGCAAAGGCAGCATCGGTGCATGGCGTCCACGAGTAGCTTATCGCGCAGCGCCTTAGGGATGTCTTTCCGATCACTCATGATCTGTCACCCGTGCCTTACCAGCCCTCACATGGAAACGACGCTCGCAAAACCCTATGCTAAGGCATCTACCCGTACTTCACCTCAAACATCGCCAGCGTCCCGATACCCTTCACCTCGAAGCTCAGAACCCCCTCTGTCTCGGTGTACGGGCGCTCTTCTCCGCCCGGCAGTGCCCTCAAGCCTACGCACTTCATCTCCCCCAGGCGCACCCGCACCGTTGCCTCGCAGGGGACGCAGTCGTCGTCCTCGCGCAGGGCCACGAGGCTGATGTTCATGCAGCGGGCGTCCGGTTTGTCGAAGACCGTCAGCTCCACGAAGCGCGGCGCGTCGGCTTCAACCGGCGCCGGTCCGCCGAGCAACCGCCGGACGATGTGCTCGATCATCACGCGGTTCGTCAGCGCGCTCTCGGCCTCGATGGCACCGGCAGCGTAGCATGCCCGGCCTTTGCCGAAGCTCGCGAAGCATAGCGCCGGATCGGTCCCGGTCGGGCCGGGCGGGTTGCTGTGGATGCTGGCGAAGGACTCGCGCAGCACCGTCCCGGCGTCGGCGGGATAGTACGGCAGCGTGACCGTCGCTGCCACCTGCGCGGAGGTCGCTCGCACCCGGAACTGCCCGCCGGTGTGGATCACCTGGGCTTGCGGCGCAATGACCGCGGCGAGGCCCTCGTCCTGCACCGTGAGGAACGACAGGCCCGTCGCGCCCCTATCGACATACGAGACCCCGAACACGTCCGCCAGCCCGAAGTCCGCGCGCGGCGAGCCGTCCTCGGCGACGAGGCTCGTGTACCCGCTGGCGTAGATCGCGCCGCCGTTCGCCACGTACTCGCGCAATGCGGCGATCTCGGCGTCGGACATGATGAGCACGTTCGGCACGATGACGACCCGATAGCGGCCAAGCCGGTCGAGCGTCGCCGGGGTCACCACTGCGAACGGGATGTGCGCCTCCTGCAGGGCCTTCGCCGCGCCCATCACCGCATTCATGTGCGGCATCCCGCCCGAGAGGCCCATGTTGCTCGCCTGCTGCTTCTGGCCGCTCATCGGCACGCCGTTCTCGGCGAAGTCGAACCGCGATTCCGGGCTGACGTAGATCGCCACATCGGCGCACATGTCCCCGCCGAGATACGGCTCATACGGGGCCATGTCGGCGAAGATCGCGCCGATTCGCTCGTACACGCCACGGTTCAGCGTGCCCTCGGGGTCGATGGCGTCGATGAACATGAAGGCGCTTGCGTGGGCCGGGGCCAGCGCCGCCTGCGTCGCCATGCGCACCGGCGTCTTCATCGTCACATGGTCCCAAAGATGCACACAGCGCGAGGTGTGGAACTCGAATGGTTTGCGCGTGCTGATCGCTTCGAAGATCTTGCACACGAGACTTTGCTGGATCGCCGGGCCGTAGAAATCGCCGCTGCAGTAGTCGCAGTGTTCGGTGAGATAGTACGGCATCGCGAGGCCCCAGCCGTGCAGCACCGGGCTCATCTGGTGGGTGACGGTCATCGAGGGCCGCGTGCGCCGGACCGCCGCGGTGAGAAGCCCCGCCAGCTCGGCCATCCAGCGCTCCCGCGCCCGCTGGAAGGCCATCCACGTCGGATCGTTCCAGTCGACGACCTCGGGCAGCGCCGCGCCGGCTTCCGCGCGAAACCGCTTGCGGCAGTAGTCGCAGTAGCACACGTGCGGCCAGAAGAGCATGTCGAAGAAGATGCCGTCAAAGGGATACAGGCCGCATAGTTCTTCCGTCTGCGCGACTGCAAAGTCGCGATATGGCGAGTTCGGGCAGCACACGCCGTAGCGGTTGTGCTCGTACACGCCCTCGCCGTCGATGGGCTGAATGCGCCAATCGGGTTCCTGCAGGAAGATCGCGTTGTTGTAGACCGCACTGTGGTAGGCGACCACGGCGACATCGCGCTCGTGGCAGCGCTCGACGACCCGGCCCACGAAATCCTTGCCCTGCAGCGCGGCATGGACCGGCCCGACCTTCGACGGGTACAGCGCATACCCGACGTGTGAGTTGGTATACAGCATCGTCTCGGTGATGTTGCCGCTGAGGATCGTGTCGGCGTACTCGTCCGCGTCGAGCTTCGCCAGGAAGGCCGGGTTCCAGTCAGGGATGTGCATGTCCACGAGGACACGCCGGAAACAGCGCTTGTACCAGTCGTTGAGCATGGGGGGACTCCAGGTTATAGGTTTTGGGAACGGCAAGGCTCAAGAGCTGCGGCTCCGCGTGGGGCGGGCGTCTCGCCCGCCAATGCCGTGTTCGTCGCTCGAGCTGTCACGCAGGTTCGGGCGCTCTGGGGCGATGGGAACGGCCCCACTCCGCCCGCTTGAGTCGCCTGCCGCGACTATAGGGCACCTCTCCGGTGACGGGAGGGGGACGGCTAACGGCTGGCGGGCGAGACGCCCGCCCCACGCGTAGGTCTGCTAGGAGGTCGGGCCAGGGGTAGGCGCCTTTCCGCCCTACCACATCCCCCGGATGAACTCGCACGCCTTCTTCGCCAGGCCGGCCTCGTCGGAGGACAGCATGTCGCGCCAGATGCTCGTCGCCGCGGCGATCTCCGGCAACGCCCGCCCGAAGGCTTCCACTGTCAGCCAGCCGTCGTAGCCGATGTCCTTCACCGCCGCGAAGGTCGCCGGCCAGTCGATGTGCCCCTCGCCGGGCGTGCTGCGGTCGTTCTCGGAGATGTGCACATGCACAATGCGCTTGCCCGTCGCCCGGATCGCGGCGGCGGGGTTCTTCTCCTCGATGTTCGCGTGGAAGGTGTCGAACATGAGCCGCACGTTCGGGCAGGCGACCTCATCGACGAACCGCGACGCATCGGCCCAGCAGGTGAGGAAGTAGGTCTCGAAGCGATTGAGCGGCTCAAGGCACAGCATCACCCCGGCCTGCTGCGCGTACTCCCCGGCGGCCCGCATCGATTCGATGCCCCACTGCCACTCCTGCGCCGTCGGCCCGCGCCCGACGAGCCGCCCGCAGGGCGAATACAGCGGCCCGACGAGGTGCGTTGCGCCGAGGGCGACGCTGGAGTCGATGCAGGCCTTGAGATGGTCGCCCCCGGCTTGGCGAACCCCGGCGTCCTCGGAGATCGGATTGGCCTCCTCGGGGACGACGACGCAGGACGTGCGCCCCATGCCCAGATCGTCGAGCTTGGCGGCGAGGGCCTGCCACGGAGAGCACTCCGGGTCGAACATAGGGAACTCGACCCCGTCATACCCCCACGTCTTGATGTCATCCAGCAAACCGAAGTGCTCTTCGGTGACGGCAGCGGTCCACAGCAGTGCGTTTATGCCGACTTTCATGGGGTTCTCCTTCGCAGATTCGGGGTGATGCAAGGGGAGTAGGGCTGCCGATAGTCACTCCTGCTCCCGCTTCTTAAGTGTCAGAATGTCTTCCTCGAGATCCTCAACGTCGTAGTGAACCGTGATCTCGCGAGCCGCCAGAAGATGCCGGAACTCGCGCTGGCTGAGTCCGGCGAGATGGCTGGCCTGTCCAAGAGTCAGCTTGTCGCGCGCGAACAGGGCGATCGCCAGTTCCTGCCTGATGTCGTTTTCAGTCATCTGCGTTGCCCGCAGCACATCATCGGGTACAGTAATGGTCATGTTTCGTCACCTCCGCCAGGGCGAAACGGCCGCCGTCGGCAACTCACCCCACACCAAGATCATCGCGCCTTGGCCGCCGGGATACAAGGGCTGCTTCGGCGACCAGGGCCGTCGGCAACACGACGTTCATGCCGACTTTCATCACTGACCTCCAGCCTGTTGTATGCCTGCATTGCGTCGCGGGCCGCTGCCCTGCTTTCGCCGGAACACCAACCACCAGCCTGTCGCCCGAACGACATCCACCTCGCTCGCGGCGTTGACCTCGATGTGCACCTCGCGCGTTTCGCCGGGGGCGAGATCGGCGATCAGCGCCGGTCCCCAGCCGTGCCAATGCCTCTGCACACGGGTGCTGCCTGTGATACGCACGTTGCGGTGGTTCGCGAACCAAGTCGACGTCGTGCACACACCGTCAGCCGGCCGCCGGGCAAGCGACCCGTCCTCGGCCATCATGGCGTGAACGTCATCACTGAAGGCCATGACGAACTCCATCGGCTGTGAGGTGTGGTTCGTCGCGGTGGCGGTCATCTCGGCCGCGCCAAAGTCGTACCGGACTGAGCCAGCCTCGCTGGACGCGACGGCGGAATCATCGGCCGCCCGCTCGACCTTCGGCAGGTCAAGCTGCTCTCCCTGGCAGAGGAACGCGCCGCGCACAGGTCCGCGTCTGGTCAGCCGCAGGAAGTTGCGCCTGCCCACTATCAGATGAGTCAGGCACCCGTCCACGGCGACTTCCGCAGTGTAGTTCGCCTGCCGGAAACGCAGGGCCGTCGGCTCCGGCAGCGGTTCGGAACCCCTCGGCCACGGACCCGGCCTCCCCGGCGACACGAACCTCGTGATGAGGGACGGAACATAGACGCCGAACACGAGCCACATAGAGAAATACAACACGATCCATCTGGCGGCTGCCCCCACGGTTGTGGGCCTTGCCGCGCATACTGCAAGCGCGGCGAAGAGGAGCGCCAAGGCCAAGCTCGCGCAGGCTTCCGGCGAGGTGACTGCCAGACGCCTCGCAGCGCCATCATGTAGCCGCAGCACCGGGTACACCAAACTGATGACATACCACACGCTGATCGCCGATGCCAGGATGACCCAGAAGTAGAGCTGTCCGTCCATCGCATGTCCCCCTTACCCGATTATCACGCCGGCATTTCCTCACGCCCAGGTATCTGCTCGACAGTCCCTGCACGTCGCGGCCCGCTGCCTCGCCTTCGCCGGAATACCAGCCACCAGCCCATCGCCCGGAGGGCATCCACCTCGCTGGCCCCGCCGGGCTCGATGCGCACCTCGCGCGTCTCACCGGGGGCGAGGTCGGTGACGAGCAGCGGCCCTCCGTAGCGCCAGCCCCCGCGCAGGCGCGTTGTACCTGTGATACGCACATTGCGGTGCATCGCGAACCAGGTCGATGCCGCGCACGGACCGTCAGTCGGATGCCTGACGAGCGACCCGTCCTCAGCCATCATGGCATGGACGCCGCGGTTGATGGCCATGATGAACTCGATCGGCGCCCAGCCGTGGTTCTTCACCGTGACGTTCACGCCGGTCGTGCTGAACTCGTACTGAACCGATGCGGTCCAGGTGGATGCGGCGACGACATCCTCAGAGGGTGCGACTAGATTCCGTGGTGGTTTTGACGTTTCAGGCTGCTTTGGCCGCTT
>CAYWBK010000159.1:0-12548 GCA_964455745.1 uncultured Armatimonadia bacterium | reverse complement strand
CAACGACAACGACAACGACAACGACAACGACAACGACAACGACAACGACAACGACGAACGGCGACGGCAAACGGCAGCGATGGCTACTCGGAGGGTAAAAGGGGGATCATCTTGGGAATCGACAAGTCAATGATCGTCACCGGCGCGCATACGATCGAGAAACGTGAGCGGGCTCGGGCGATGCGCCGGCAGATGACGCCTGCCGAGGACGCATTGTGGCAGCGACTACGCATGACACACCTGGATGGCCTGCACTTCCGCCGCCAGCAAATCATAGACGGGTTCATCGCCGACTTCTACTGCCACGCAGCAGGCCTTGTGATTGAAGTAGACGGAGAGCTACATGAGAGCCAAGCGGACTACGATGCCCAGCGCGACCAAGCCATCGCCCGACGCGGCCTACAGATATTACGGTTCACGAACGAAGACGTGCTTGATGACATCGAAGAGGTTCTAAAGGCCATCCTAAACGCCTGCCGTGAGTCTTGAGCGCCGCGCATTGTCTGTAAGGATGAAGCGGCCCCGAGGGTTGTTGACGTGGCCGCTGTCGTAGCCGTGGCCGTTGTCGTGGTCGTGGTCGTGGCCGTTCTCCCCCCTCCCTACGAGGGAGGGGGGCGGGGGGGTAGGAAGCCGTGGCCGTTCTCCCCCTTCCTACGAGGGAGGGGGAGTGCCCCGCGAAGCGGGGCGAGGGGGTAGGAAGCCGTTTGCCGTTGCCGGGGGGTAGGAAGCCGTCCCGAAAGGACCCCCGTCGTGCCGATCATCAGCTACACTGACCGCAGGACTCCCAAGGGCCGCCTCGTGGTGGCTTTCATCTACCTGTCGCTGCTTGTCGGCGGGCTGACGATGGTCTACCCGTTTCTCATCATGGTGACCGGCTCGGTCAGTAACTCATACGATTACGAGCGTCGTGCGCCCCTGCCCCGGTACGTGTGGTCCGAAAGCGACCGATTCATGCGGATGCTCTGCCAGTATTTCCCCCCGGCGCACCGTAACTCGATCCGCCAGCTTCGCTCGTATTTCAGCGATCTTCCTGAAAGCTGGCAGATCTGGGCCGCCGTCGGCGACGACACCGCTAACAGCGACAAGTGGGCGCAGCAGGAACTCGCCCGTGTGCAGGACCCGGCCGCCCGACCGTTCGTGGAAGCCGCCGCCAAGGACTACGCGGAGTTCGCGAAGACCTGGGACCCGCACGAGACGATCCTCGCCTACGATCAGCGCTACGTCACCCCGTTCCTGCGCGGCAAGTACCAGACCCTCGAGGCGCTCAACAAGGCCTGGGAGGTCTCCATCGACGACTTCGCCAAGATCGACGCCTCGGAGTGGAGCGGAGAGCCGATCGATCAGGCCGGGTATGTCCCGCTGGTCGACACGCGGTACAAGGACCTCATCGAGTTCCGCCAGGCTTACGCACAGAACCGCTACTCAGGCTACCTCAAGGGCGAGGGCGCGCCGGCGGGCTTCTTGCGGCCTGCTGCGATGCGCTATCTGTGGGAGGACTTCGTATCTGAGCATGGGGGAGACAAGCTCGGCGACGATGCCCCCCGCCCCCTGCCCTTCCCCGTGCCTGCGAACGCCTCGCCGAAGCTGCGTGCGCTCTGGCTGCAGTATCTCAAGGCAGGCTTTCAACTACGACACGTTGAGGTGAAAGTTGACTCGGCGCGCGAGGCGGCCTTCCATCGGTTCATCATTGAGCGCTTCCGCAACATCGGCTATTTCAACGCCGTGATGGGCGGCACCGAGCAGGAGTGGACGCCCATCAGGAGTTGGGGCGAGATCAAGCTCACGCCGACGGTGCCCTCCGGCCCCCTCGCCAAGGTTTGGATGGACTTCCTCCGCACGGAGATTCCCCCCGAGCAGTGGACGATCCGCGACACGCTCCCGGAGAAGGCCTTCCAGCGGTTCGCGCTCGGCCGCCACGGAAGCCTTGCGGGCGTCAACCAGGCGTATGGCCTCAAGCTCGGCTCCATCGAGCAGTTGGGCATACCGTTCGGGGAGGCGCTGCTGGTCACGTTCCACAACCGCCAGTGGCCGATCACCCTCAGTCAGACCGCGGCGAGCTACATCGCCGTCGGCGACTACCTGTTCACCCGCGGAAGCGCGGTGCGCAACACGATCCTGCTCGTCCTGTTCACCATCGTCATCACCCTGACCGTGAACCCGCTTTGCGCTTACGCGCTCAGCCGCTTCCGCCTGCGCCAGACCGAACGGGTCATCGTGTTCTGTCTCGCGACGATGGCCTTCCCCGCTGCGGTCGCCGCGATCCCCGGGTTCCTGCTGCTACGCGACATCGGGTTCCTCAACACCTTCGCCGCCCTGGTCCTGCCGGGCGCCGCGAACGGGATGACGATCTTCCTGCTCAAGGGCTTCTTCGATTCGCTGCCCAAGGAATTGTACGAGGCCGCCGCCATCGACGGCGCGCCGGAGTGGATGGTTTTCTGGCGCATCTCGATCCCGCTGGTGAAGCCGATCCTCGCGGTGAGCTTGCTGAACGCCTTCATCGCCGCCTACAACGGCTGGGAGTGGGCGATCATCGTCTGCCAGGACCCGAAGATGTGGACGATCGCAGTGTGGACCTATCAGTTCTACCAGACGCTCACCGGCCAGCCGTTCACCGTCATGGCGGCCTTCATCGTCAACTCGATCCCGGTGCTGGTGGTGTTCCTGTTCTGCCAGAAGGTCATCTTGCGCGGGATCATCCTGCCGCAGTTGAAGTAGCCCGTCACCCCCGCTTTACCGCCCTGCAAACGCCGGCGGAATGCAGGACCGAAGAGCTTGAACCACGAAAACACCAGGACACGAAGGACGGCGGCACGTCGTTTCGTGCCCTCGTGACTTCGTGGTCACCCTTGCCGTCCATCCCCATCCACAGGAGCCACCCATGCCTTCGCCCATCACCCTTACCGAACCCGGCGAGTTCCTCGTCGGATGCAACTATGTGCCCTCACACGCCGGGACCCACATGTGGTCCGACTGGCGGCCCGAGGTCATCGACCGCGACCTGGGCCTGCTCGAGGAGGCGGGCCTGCAGATCGTGCGCGTACTGCTGATGTGGCCTGACTTCCAGCCGCTGCACCTGTTGCGCGGTGGGGGCGGGGCCCCGGCCGAGTTCCGCTTCGGCGAGGAGCCGCTGCCCGATGACGACTACGGACGCGCGGGCGTGTCGCCCGAGGCGATGGACCGCTTCGCGCAGTTTCTCGACCTCGCCGAAAAGCACGGCCTCAAGGTCATTGTCGGCCTCATCACCGGCTGGATGAGCGGGCGCATGTACGTCCCGCCGGCCTTCGAGGGCCTCGATGTGCTGACCGATCCGGTCGCGATCCAGTGGGAATTGCGCTTCGTCCGCTGTTTCGTGGGCGCATTCAAGGGCCATGCCGCCATTGCAGGGTGGGACCTCGGCAACGAGTGCAACTGCATGGGGTCGGCCAACCGCGAGCAAGCCTACACCTGGACGGCCACCATCGCCAACGCCATCCGTGTCGCCGATCCGGCGCACCCGGTGGTGTCGGGAATGCACGGCCTCTCCCCCACCGGCACGTGGCGGATGCAAGACCAAGCGGAGCTGACCGACCTGCTATGCGTCCACCCGTACCCGGTCTTCACCCCACACTGCGACCAGGACCCTGTGAACACGATCCGCACGATCCTCCACGGTACCGCGGAAGCGCGCCTGTACGCCGACATCGGCGGCAAGCCGTGCCTGTGCGAGGAGATGGGCACCCTCGGCCCGGTGATTGCCAGCGAGGCCATCGCCGGCGATTACACCCGTTCGTGCCTGTTTTCGTTGTGGGCGAACGACTGCCACGGGCTGATGTGGTGGTGTGCCAATGACCTGACGCAGCTCGGATACGCGCCCTATGACTGGCACTCGGTCGAGCGCGAACTGGGCCTGCTGCGCCTCGACGGAACCGCCAAGCCTGCGCTACAGGCCATGACCGCCTTCCGCCGGTTCCTCGATACACTGCCCTTCGACCGGCTGCCCCAGCGCACCCGCGAGGCGGTCTGCATCCTTAGCGACGGGCAGGATCACTGGGGAGTGGCCTACAGCAGCTTCATCCTCGCCAAGCAAGCGGGCTTCGACCTCGAGTTCCAATTCTGCGACCAGCCGATCCGCGAGGCCCCGCTGTACCTGCTGCCGTGCCTGAACGGCCACGCGATGATCTCGCGACGGCGGATGACGGAGCTTCTGGAGAAGGTGGAGGCTGGGGCCACGCTGTACATCTCGCTGGATACCGGCCTGCCGAGCAGCTTCGAGGCGATCACCGGCCTCGAGCCGCAGACTCGCGAGCGGCGGCGCGATTTCGGGCAGATCCTGCTCGACGGCCTCGGCGGCCAGCCGAAGATCCCCTGCGGCGGGGCGTTCAAGGTGCGACTGAAGCCGACGCGGGCCGAGGTCCTCGGGCGAGAAGCCGACGGGAACCCGGCGTTCACAGTCGCGGAGTACGGCAAGGGCCAGGTGTACTTTCTGAGCGTGCCGATGGAGATGATGCTCACCCAGACGCCGGGGGCGTTCCATACGCCGGATGCCGCGCCGTGCCGGCTGATCTACCGCCACATCGCGACCGAGGCCGTGGCCGGGCGCGCGATCCGCAAGACGCACCCGGCAGTCGCGCTCACGGAGCATCCGCTGAGCGACACGCGCCGGGTGATCGTGGCAATCAACCAGTCGCCCGAAGCCGTGGCGGAGACGCTGCCGCTGGCGGAGGGCTGGGCGCTGGCCGAAGTTTACACCGGCGATGTGAGCGCGGATAACCCGAAGATCGTCACCTGCGCGCTGCCCGCCAACGATGGGGCGGCGTTTGTGGTGGAGAGGCGCTGACGGCGGTCCACCCTGACCCGCCTGCGGCGACGGCCAACGGCACCTCACCCCCGACCCCTCTCCGCAAGCGGAGAGGGGAGAACGACAAAGACTACGGCGAACGGCTGACGGGCGAGAACCTGCGCCACGCGGTCCTGTCCATTCACATTATGTGAGGTAATTGCAAAAGTCGCTGCGTCGTCTGTAGGAGCGGTCTCCAGACCGCGATTGCCGTTAATATGCCGCCATAATGACATACATTAGTCATTATCTATTTCATTATAGCGGGAATAACGGCTTGTTCGCACTCTGGAGAGTGCTCCTACAGACTTTTGCAATCGCCTCATGTGGCAGCGCGATTTATCGCGCGGATCACGCGGTAAACCGCGCGATCACATGCAAGATCAGAGCGAACACGATGGCACGCTCTGCAGATACGTTCAATGGAGGCTCATCGTGTTGCGCCAGGATGCTCGGCTTCGGGCGTATCGCACTGACTGGATGGCGTGGGCGGTCGCATTCGTGCTCATCGCGGTCTGTGTGGCGGCAGGCGCGGAACCCGTTCACGGTCGCATCGAGACCCTGGGCACCGGCCCGAACCCCATCACCGTCATCTACCTTTGGGGAACGCCGTATGAGATGGGCTTCGCCCACGGGAAGTTGTGCGCGGACAAGGTCAAGGGAATCTGCGAGCATCTGGCTATGGGCGCGTGCCTGGCGATGAACTGCACGCCCACCGATCTCGATAAGGCCTGGAAGCAGATGGAGCCGTTCGTGCCTGCCCGGTACAGGGAGGAGATGCGCGGCCTCGCCGACGGCGCCGGCGTCAAACTGCAACTCGTGCAGTGGGCGCACGCCATCCCCGATCTCTCCCAGCACCACTGCACGTTCTTCGCCGCCTGGGGAAAAGCCACGCACAACGGGCACCTGGAGCAGATCCGCGCCCTGGACTATGCCACCGAGGCCGGCTTGCAGAACTCCCCGGCGCTCATCGTGTCGAAGCCCGACGGCGGCAATGTCTTCGTCAACATCGGGTGGGTCGGCTTCATCGGCTGCGTGTCGGGGATGAACCTCAAACACATCGCCGTGAGTGAAATCGGCGACAACTTCGGGCACGAGCACGAGACGCTCGCCGGGGAGCCGATGCCCTTCGTCTTGCGCGACGTCCTGGAGCGCGCCAACACGCTGGACGATGGCGTCGGCATCATTCGCCGGGCCAAGCGGACAAGCTCGTTCCTGTACTGCGTCGGCGACAGCAAGATCCCCTCGGCGCGGGCTCTGCGGACGGCGATGGACTTCTGCGAAGTCTATGATCCCTCCGACTACCCCGGCAACCGGCTTGAGAACGTGGTCTACTGGTCGATGGGCTGGGAGCGCGACGGGAAGTGGAACCACAAGGTGTACGATGCGCTCAAGGCCCGGTGGGGCAGCATCGACCAGGATACCGGGATGCGAGACGTGATGCGCGATCTCGGCACCGGCAGCCTGCACGCCATCGCCTATGACGTCACGGCGCTGAAACTCTGGGTGGCGAACGCCTCGCCGGGGCCACAGGTTGTGCCGGGCTACCAGCGCGACTTCGTCCAGTTCGATCTGCGTCGCGTGGCGAACACCCTCGGGCCGTAGGCGCGCCGAGACTGCCGGGGGCAGGTCCCGTAGATGAAGAGGGCAACCAGCATGTCAGCTCTACATGACGCCGCCGAACAGGGCGACACGAATGCCGTCCGCGACATCCTCTCCCACGGCACGAGCAGAGAGAACCGCGACGAGGCGGGCCGCACAGCCTTACACGTCGCGGCTGAGTACGGGCGGATCGGCGTCGCCGAATTCCTGCTGAAGCGCCGCGCCGACATCGACGCCAGGGATGTCCAGGGCCGAACGCCTCTCATCCTGGCGGTCGAGGCCACGCAGAAGGAAGCCGTCCGATTCCTCCTCGCACATGGGGCGGACACGGAGGCTCGCGACCGACGGGGCTGGACGGCGCTACACACAGCGGCGCGGCGGGGAGCGCTGGACGTTGCAGAGGCGTTGGTATTGAACGATGGCTTCACGGGCATCAACACAGGCGACAACGACGGCAGGACGGCGCTGTCCTACGCCGATGACGGCGGGCACGGCGCGCTGGCGGACTTCCTGCGTCGGCACGGGGCCTCGGAGGACGGCATCATGCCCCGACGCAAACGAGACTGGCTCGACCGCCTGTTTCAATGGATGCTGAACGGCTTCCCGGTGAGGCGAAGACACGCCCTGAGATGATGCGCGGGCAGTGCGCTGCCTCCCCGGCTTTCCACCGGACGCGCAAAAGCCCACGGACGCCCGCTCGTTATGGCGGGTATCCGTGGGCGATGTCATTGGTACAACTGGCTCCCCGATACGCGCGACGCGGCACTATTCCATGTCGCGTACCGACACAAGGCAGAAGCCTGCGTCAGTATCGCTGGAGCTATTCGCGCGCTACAGTGGCGTGTCCCAATATGGCGCTGACACGGTAGGGTCGCCGGTGAAGGCGCTCTTTTGCAGCCACTTGCAGTGCCCATCGAAGAAGGCGACGTTGCTGCCGCCGTTGTGAACGTCACTGACGGTATCGGAACCGTAGTCATCGCCCGCGCCCGGAATGTCCCACACCAACTCGCAGAAGCGAGTCATCTCGGCGAACCAAATCTTGTTCGCCGGCTGCGTCACCTTCGCCATACTGACACCCGGCGCGTTCACGTTGAGGCCGTACCATGCGATGATGTAGTTCGGCGCAGTCCCGCAACCGCAGTTGAATGCGTGGGGCGCGACGTTGGCCGATGGGCAGGTCCACAACTGCTGGTTCTTGATATAGGGGTCCAGTAGCAGAACGTAGCCGTAAGTCGTGGCGCGGTTGCCGCCATTGGAGTGCCCGACCAGCGTGTCGTCATAGTCCTGGGCATACATCAGCGCGCCCAATGTGATCTGCTTCATGTTGCTCAAGCAGCTCGTCTGCCGTGCCTTCTCCCGAGCGCGAGCGAAGACGGGGAAGAGAATCGCTGCCAATATGGCGATGATCGCGATGACGACCAACAACTCTATCAGCGTAAAGCCGCGTCGCTTCATGGTACTTATCCTTTCTCACACATTAAATGAGGCCCGGACGCGCTCCTGCCCCGAGTGACGTCCGTGACCCACGTTCGCAGTATAGCAGGTGCCGCCACTTGCGGACAGTCGTTGCCAACATTTTTCTTACGTTTTTGTTCCGTATCTCTTACCCGCGTGACAAGGGGTTCGGAGCCGTAAACGAACTGCAGAAGGCTTCCCCCGCGCCCATGACGAACCTTTCTGCGCGCTCACAGATGGAGCGCATCAGGAGGACCTCCCCATGAAAAAGATCATCAATGATCCCCAGGCGTTCCCCGACGAGACCCTCGAGGGCGTGCTGCTCGCGCACCCGAACCATCTCAAGCGCGTGCCCGGCACCGACCGCGGCCTCATGCGCGCGGACGGTCCCGTCGAAGGCAAGGTCGCCATCGCCACCGGCGGCGGTTCGGGGCATATCCCCGTATTCCTGGGGTATGTCGGGCCAGGACTGCTCGACGGCGTGTCGATCGGCAACGTCTTCGCCTCGCCCTCCATCGAGGCGATGGTGGCCGTCACCCAGGCCATCGACGGCGGCGCGGGTGTGCTGTACCTGTACGGCAACTATGGCGGCGACATCATGAACTTCGACATGGCTGCCGAGATGTGCGAGATGGAGGGCATCGAGATCGCCACCGTGCGGGTGCGCGATGACGTCGTCTCCGCCCCGAAGGAGACCGCTGAGACGCGGCGCGCGGTCGCCGGGCTGTTCTTCGCCTACAAGATCGCCGGGGCGAAGGCCGAGACCGGCGCGAACCTCGCCGAAGTCGCCGCCACGGCGCAGAAAGTCGTCGAAAGCACCTGCAGCATGGGCGTGGCGCTCTCGCCCTGCACGATCCCGGCTGTCGGCAAGCCGACCTTCACCCTCGGCGAGGACGAGATGGAGCTGGGCATGGGCATTCACGGTGAGGCGGGGATCGAGCGCGGCAAGCTCAAGACCGCGGACGAGATCGCGCAGGCCATCACAGAGCGCGTGCTCGACGACCTGCCCTTCATTGCAGGCGACCAGGTTGCAGTGCTGGTGAACGGCCTCGGCGCGACTCCGCCGGAGGAGCTGTACCTGCTGTTCCGCAAGGCGCATGAGGTGATCGAAGGCCGGGGCGTCTCGATCCAGCGCGTGTTCATCGGCGAGTACGCGACCTCGATGGAGATGGCGGGAGCGTCGATCAGCCTGCTGAAGCTCGATGATGAGCTGCTGTCGTTGCTCGATGCGCCGGCATACTCGCCCTTCCTGATGCAGTGGAGGGCAGGGCGATGAGGACCACTTTCACCTGCGATGATGCACTCCCCCTCGCCTCCGCAATCGCCGACGCGCTCGAGACGGCCTATGACGACATCACGGCCCTCGATGCCGAGGTTGGCGACGGAGACCTCGGCGTCACCTGCCGTCTCGGGATGCAGGCGGTGCTCGCCGCGCTGCCGGGGCTGGGCGAGGCGGGCCTGGACGGGCTCCTGCTCAAATCGGGGATGACGTTCAACTCGGCGGGGGCCTCGACATTCGGGGCGCTCGTGGCGACGGCGGCGATGCGCGCGGCGAAGTACGCGAAGGACAACGCGGTGGAGGCGTGGGATCTCCCGGCAATCACCGGCGCTCTGACAGCCGCTACACAGGGCATCGAGCAGCGCGGGAAGGCGGCGCGCGGCGACAAGACGATCCTCGACGCGCTGTGGCCTGCCATCGACGCGCTTCAGGCGGCACAGGACGCGGGCAAGGGCCTCGCTGAGGCGCTGGGTGATGCGGCGAAGGCAGCCGAGGCCGGGGCGGAGGCAACCAAGCCGCTGCGGGCCAAGTTCGGGCGCGCCGCGTGGATGCAGGACCGCACCGTTGGGGTGCAAGACGCCGGCGCTACGGTTGCGGCGATTGTGCTGGGGGCTGTTGCGAGGTATGCGGGAGGAGTATAGCTGTAGCGGAAGGCTTGTTGAACACAGAGACGTCGTCGCGGCTTGCGCCGCTGACACAGCAAACGGCCACAGTAACGGCAGACACTTGTAGTCTGCCTTCACTGTGGCCGTTCCTGTGCTGGCGGTCCGCCGTATGGACCGCCACGACGTCTCTGTGGTCTGTCCTTGCTGTTTCCGGCTACCCCTTCGGATGCACAAGCACCCGCAGGCGCTTCTGCATGTAGCTGTTCGCATTCCCAAAGAAGGTCCAGTCGAGCGAGTTACTGGATGCTGCCTGCTGTGGGCTGTTGCCGATGCCGATGTCCGCGTTGTTGCCGGCCGCCCAGTGATTCAGCGCGAAGATCGTCTGCTTTGCATCATGATTGTGCACCTGCATGGAGCCGTAGCCGTCCACCGGGTCGGTGGGCGTGTCGCCCCAGTCGTAGACATCGTTCGACGCATTGGGAACGTTGGCGCTGTTCTGCGGGCCGTAGTTGTTCGGCCAGAACTCGATGTTCCCGCCCGCCAGGCCCGTGCCGTTCACAACCCCCGCCACATTCGAAATCACGTTCATGTTCGTCACATTGCACTGGAAGAAGGCCTTCGACGCCACCGTCGGCACGCCGATCTTGGTGAGATCGTTGGTGAACGCGTCCATCGAGACGTAGGCGTACTTGGCTTCCTCGCCTTCTTTCCTGTACTCCAGGAAGTAGGCGATGCGGTCGAAGGGACCCGCGAACTTGTCGGGGTTGACCGCATCATAAGTCGGATCGTGCCCCAGCTTCGACAGGTCGAGGTCGTAGATCAGCTTATAGTCCTTCGCCTCGGGGACCTTCAGCGCCAGGTAGTCGATCTTGGGCACGTCGCCCGCGCGGAAAGCGCCGGTCGGCAGGCCCTCCTTGTTGCTGAGGTTCGGCTCGGCGAGCTTGCTCCAGGCGAAGCGCATCGCCACGGGCTTGGCAACCGCCGGCGAGGAAAGAACCACCGAATCGCCGTCGATGACCGCATCAGCTTTCGTCCAGTCCGCATCGGGTCCGATGATCTCGAACCACGTCAACGGCTTGCCGTCACGCGAGACGAGCCCGCCGCCCACGTTGTCGAAGTTCACTCGCAGCTTGGCGCCCTCCTGGGACAGCGACTTGAACGTCGGGCCGGAGCACACGACATCCTTCTGGCCGTAGGTCTTGTTCAGGGCGAGCAGCGCCAGGCGCTTGCCGACGTCCTGCTTGTCGATCGGGTGGATATTGTCGAGCATCGCGATGTCGTTGATGACGACCATGCCGGTGTTGGGGATCATCTTGGTGGCCGCCGCCTGGGCCTCCCAGAAAGTGGGCATTACGCCCGGGTTCTCATCACCATACCGGAATGGCGCAATCTGCACCCAGTAGAAGGGGAAGTCGCCCTCTTTCCACAGCGCCCGCCAGCCGCCGACAAGGGCCTTGGTCTTCTCGGCGTACAGCATTCCCTCGCCGTGGTTGGACTCGCCCTGATACCAGATCGCGCCACGGATGGCGTAGGGGATGAGCGGAGCGATCATGCCGCTGAACAGGCCGGTCGAGGTGCCGTACTGGTCGAGAGGCTTGAGCTGGGCGGGATAGTCAGGAACGGGGTTGATCGGCTTTTCGGCGGCGAGGGCATCCTTCGCCAGTGTGGTCCACGCGTCGAGTTTGCCCAGGTAATCGCGCAGCAGGGCTTTGTGCGAATCGGACTTGGGATCGCGGAACATCACGTCGTCGTAGGTGCCCTTGAGGGCCGGAACTTGCGCATATCCGGCCGGCGCGCACCACGGATCGATGGCCGAGCCGCCCCAGGAGGAGTGGACGAGACCGACAGGCACTTTGAGCGCCTTGAACAGGTCGCGCGCCATGAAGTATCCGGCTGCCGTGAAGCCGCCCACGGTGTCCGGAGAGCAGACAACCCAGTTGCCGTTGAAGTCCTGGGCCGGAGTGCCGGCGGGGACGTGGGGGACGTAGACCTGGCGGATAAGCGGGAGATTGGCGGCAGCTTTCTCTTTGTCGAAATCCTTGCTCGACACCACCTGCATCTCCATGTTCGACTGCCCGGAGCATAGCCAGACCTCACCGATCAGGACATCGTCGAACACGACCTCGTTCTTGCCTTTGACGCTCATCTTGACCGGCCCGCCGGCTTGCATCGCCGGCAGCGTGACCCTCCAGGCTCCGTCCGGTCCTGCCGTGGTCGATACGACGGCCCGGTCGGCCAATGTTACGTCCACCTTCTCGCCCGCGTCCGCCCAGCCCCAGACGGGCAGCGGGAGATCGCGTTGCAGCACCATGTGGTTGCCGAAGATGTGGGGCAGCCGCACGTCGGCCTGCGCCGCCGCGCCTGCAAGCAGGACCGCAGCGACGGCGGCTGCGAATGTGATACGGGAACCTCGCTTCATCATTGCAATTCCTTTCGGAATACCCCGGCAACGGTCGTCGGGATTAGTGGTTTGCGGGGCAATTCGCGCTCGGTAGCCGCCGCACCTCCCGGAAGGCTCTTCCTCAATGTGTGTGGGGCGCATGACAGTGGCTGAACAGACCACCTCGGCACGTGATCGTTATCCGTGCCGTCGCGTCCGCAGGACGCCCGGCTCCGCCGTAGGCGGGGACCCTCAGCCGGATGCTTCAGCGTCCGGGATTCCCGCCGCATGAAAGCCTCCCCGTCCGCAGGACGGGTGGCGCGAAGCGCCCGACAGAAGGCCCAGCCTGCTGGCGTCCCGACGACTTGGGCGGCTGCGCCGCCACCCGTCCTGCGGACGGAAACGGCCCTG
>CAYWBK010000158.1:0-12676 GCA_964455745.1 uncultured Armatimonadia bacterium | reverse complement strand
GGCCGCTCAACCCATCCGAAACACCAATTGTCAATGTGCGGAAAATGAGACGAAGACACCAAGTCACGAAACGGCTGAACACCCGCCGGATGCCGTCAGTCGTTTCGTGCTTTCGAGTCTTCGTGGTTCGAATCCCCAGGCCTCACCCCCGCAGTATCGCCTCACACACTTCCCGCACCGCCCCGTGCCCCCCCGCCTTCGCGCACATCCACCGGGCGGCGGCGATGACTTCGGCCACCGCGTCCGCCGGGCAGACGGTGTTCGGCAGGATCGCCATTACCGGGAGGTCGTTGAGATCGTCGCCCATGTAGACGACTTCCTCGGGCGTCCAGCCGTGCTCGGCCAACACCGCCCGCACGCCCTCCGCCTTGTCGTCGGGGCACACGCGCATCTCGGTGATCTGCAACCGCTCGGCGCGCGACCGCGTGATCGCCGAATTGTCGGCGGTCACCCAGATGACCGGGATGCCGCGCGCCGCCAAAAGACCGACTCCGAAGCCATCTTTCACGTCGAAGCGCTTCATGAGTTGGCCGTCGGCGCCGAAGTACATGCCGCCATCGGTCCAGCAGCCGTCAACATCGGAGATGAAGGCCTTGATCTGGGTATCGAGCCGGTCTGGAAGGGGCATATCCGGCAGTCTCACTCCTTGTCAATCGCCGCGATGGCGTCGGGGCCGAAGACGTAGAACACCGGCACTCCGTCGAGGGTCTCAGTATAGGCGGGCTTCTGCGTCGCCACGAGGCGCTTCGCGACGGGCGTCCACTCGGTGATCTTGTTCTGGAAGACTATGTAATCGACCGGCTGGGGCCAATGCCCGGCCGTCAGGCGCAGATCGTCACGGATCACGCCGATCTTGTACATCTTGCAGATCGACAGCATCCCCTGCGGCTCGATGTACACCGTCGCCCCCGGCGGGGCGTGCTCGCTGAGCCACAGCAGCGGATGCAGGTACGTGTCCCCCCAGTAGCTGACCTCCATCCCCCGCCTGTCGGCCCCGGCAGTGCCGCCGATCAGCATGTTATAGTACGACATCTCCCACGGATGCACGAGCGCGAGGGTCCGCAGCGGCAGGGCGATCCCGACCGCCGCTATCAGCCAGCCAGCGCGCCGGGGCGTCAGCAGGCCCTCTCCCGGCGGCATCTTCGCCTGGATGAGCCGCACCAGGGCGTGCATCCCCATCGCCGCGAAGAACGCCCAGTAGACGTAAAAGGGCATCCACAGGCGCGTGCCGTTGTATTTTGGGGCATTGGGGAGTGAGTTCATCCCGATGTTCACCAGCGCCCCCAGCAGCATGAGCGCCAGCAGCGCGCCCTCTTCGGTGCATTTCGGACCTACAGTCGACTCATCTACTATATGTAGACGCACCGCCTTAAGCCCGATGGTGTTCGCATAGCTGTGGGGTGTCTGTGGCGCGCGAAGCGCGACAGCAGACGGGGACCCCACAGGTTTGCGGGAATGCGTGGGGTCCCCGCCCGCCTTCGGCGGGCGCCCCGCGCCTAGATAGGCAATAGTGGCCTTAAGCCCCGCGATCAGCGCCGGTACGCCTTTTTGCAGCGCAATCACGAGGCCGACGATTACCAGCGCGAGGATCACCGGCGGGGTCTTCAGCACGGTCATCACAATCGGGTAATGCCACGGGGCGTAGATGTACTCGACCCCGAAGTAAGTCACGCTCACCGGGTAGTGGCGTATCTGGAAGCGGGCGTAGCCCCACAGGCGCTGAAACGTGTCATACCACATCCACGGCCACAGCGCCATGAAAACCGCCGGCCCGATCAGGAACAGGCTTGCGGTAAGCTTCAGCGCCGCTTTCCGCCGGAAGAGCACCAGCCACGGCACCAGGAACAGCGGCACGAAGACCGCGTTGACTTTACAGGCCAACGTCAGCCCCCACACGACCCCGGCGAGGACCGTCAGCCCCCACCCCGGACGCCGGGAAGCCGCCTCGGCGACCAGCAGGCTTAGCAGCATCATCGACATGATCGGCACGTCGAGGGCGCACAGGTGCGCGTGGGCGAAGACCTCGGGGAGGGTGAACAGCGCAAAAGCCGCGAAAACACCGGCCAGACGCCCGTACAACCGCGTGGTGAACAGGAACAGGCCCGCGGCGGCGAGGGCGAACAGGAGCGCGGTGCCGGCACGGGCGAGGGCGTAGCCCCCCCACAATCGGCCAAAGGTCACCTGCCCGGCGGCGCAAAGGAACTTCACGAGCGGCGGCTGCTCGTCATCCGCGTTCCAAAAGTGATCGATGGCCGCCTTGGACAGCGCCGCAGCCGGATCGTGCGCCAGCAGGTCAACCCACTGCAAGGCCAGGCCGGAGGTGCTCATGTAGATGCCCTCGTCATACGTCAGGCCGAAGTCGTTGGCCGTGGACATGAGGGCGACATAAAAGAAGACGGCCAGCAGGGCCGCGATGAACAGGTTCGCGCGGGCGGGCGAGAGGCGGGGCGCGGTGGTGTCGCTCAACGCTTCCACCCCCAGGCGAGCATCCCCGCGATTAGCGCCGCGGCCAGGCACGCGAGAAACACCCCGACGGTGTAGCTGCCGGGGAGATACAGCATCTGGAAGCCCTCGCAATCCCCCGGCACGACGCCGCGCAGGAACCCGTTGACGGTCCAGATCGGTATCTCGTGGTGCGCAAAGGCTCTCCAGCCGGGGAACATGCCGTCGGCGACGACGATGAACTGTCCGTCGTTGATCGTATCGGAGACCTCGATGCGGTTGGGGCCATATCGCCGCACCGTGGGCGCGCTGTCCGGCTGCTCACCGTGGACGCCGATGTCGGGGGGCTGTGCCCGCCAGCCGTCGGCAGGGCCAATGAGGGCGACCTGGCGGGGGTCGAAGTCGGGCGCCGCAACCTGCTGCAGGACCGAGTCGGGGGACTGCTTCCGGGCATCTATGACCGCCCTGGGGCGGTAGATTCTACTAAGGCAGTGCGTGTTCTTATATAGCCCGGTCTCGTACCCCGGCAACAATTGCCACTTAGAGTCGTTGACAGTCAGAGGAGTCAGCAGATAGCGCACGTTCAGCATGTCCAGCGCGGGGAGGCTGACATCGGGCTGCGCGAAGCCGTCCTGGTCCTTACACAGCGAGTTGACAGCCTTTCGCGAGCGGCCGATCTCCAGCGAATCCGAGCACTGGATGTCCTGCAGCCCGAAAAGCATCGGCGTATTCGGCGGCATCCGGTTCAGCGCATCCGGCCCGAGCGAGACCATGCGCGAGGGGTCCGGGTCCTGCTTCATGCGCTCGACGGCCGCCAGTTTGACCTCGAGGTACTTGTGGTCCACAAACGGAGTGAAGCGCATGACGAAGATGAACATGTCGAGAGCCACGACGGCGACAAGAAGGCCACTGACGAGGCCCGGCCGGTAGCGAGCGAGGCCGATGAGGACCGCCGTGATGACCGCGAAGGCGAGGAAGCGGCCCATCTGCATCAGCGTGTAATCGCCGATCCCCGGCATGACCTGCTCCAGCCCGCCGGTGCTCATCCAGACGGCGACTCCGGCGATCAGCCCGGCGACAGCGGCGGCGATACCAACGACTGCGGCGAGGTTCGCCATGCGGCGGCGGTCTGTAGCCGCGAGCACCGCCTGCAGTCCGAACGCCGCCAGCACCGAGGCGGCGGTGGCCGACATCAGGACCGCGCGCCCGATACCCGGAAGCTGCTTGAACCCCGGCACGAGGTAGTAGCAGACCGCGCTGAGAGGGGTGCCGAAGGCGAGGAGCACGCCGATCACCCAGACGCCCGCCCAGAACCACACCTGCCTCCGCCTGACGGCGACGAGGGCGATGGCGGCCAGGAGCAGCGTCCCCGCGCCGGCGTACCAGGCGGTTTCGGTGTAGGCGCGGTACTGCTCGCCGAACTGGGCGCCCCAGTGGTTGTAATCCATCGGGTTGCCCCAGATATCGGGCATGAGGGCATTGAGCAGATACTGCGGCGCAAGGGCGTAGGCTTTGATGGCCTCGTAAGTGTAGGACCCGGTGCGCGAGGATCGCCCGGCGAGTTCAAGGGTCGGCAGAAGCTGCCCGGCGGCGAGCATGAAGCCGATGAGGGCGGCTGTGGCGGCGATGAGGAGAGGCCGAACGGCCCCACCCCGTCCCGCCAAGGCGGGACACCCCTCCCGTGGACCCGCCGCAGGCGGGTATGGGAGGGGGACGGCTGACGGCTGACGGCTGGCGGGCGAGACGCCCGCCCCACGCGGCGCGTCCGAGGCGGGCAGCCCCCCCCTCTCGCGCGACAGGATTGTCGCGCCCACTCGGTGCGCGCCCACTCGATGCGCGCCCACTCCATCCACTACCGCCTTCGCCACCACGTAGGCTGCGAAGCCCAGGACCACGTAGAACGACACCTGCAGGTTCCCCGCCAGGAACTGCACACCTATCGCCAGGGCGCACAGGGCCGTCCACAGGGCGGTTCGCGGCACTGTACGGGCGCGAGCGGCCCGCTCGAAGGCGAGAAGCATCGCCGGAAGCCATGCCCCGACCGAGCGGAACGTCGGGAAGCACAGCCAGCCGACGGCGAACCCGTTACACATGAACGCCGCCGCGCCGAACATCGCCGGGGCGCGGGCAAGCCCGATGGTGCGCAGGAAGGCGAACATGAACGAGCCTGCGAGGAAGAAATACAGCGCCGTCGCGTATCCAAAGGCCCGTTCGGGGGGCATCGCGTAGAACAACCACGTCTCGAGGTAGAAGATCGCCGACTGATTGTTACCCACAAACGGCGTGCCGCAAAGCGAGTACGGGTTCCACAACGGGATTTCGCCCTGCCGGATGCTCTCGGCGGCGAACTTGCGCCAGGGGTAGAATTGCTGCACCGGGTCGAGCATCGGGTTGCTCGGGCGGCGAAACCCGGGGAACTCGGCGGCGTGCGCGCGCCACGGCTGGAACCGCAGGTACAGGTCGGCAGGGAGCAGGACCTTGCCGCCGAGCGTGGCCGGCCAGGTGAGCAGGATCGCGAACGCGGCGATCAGGGCCACGCACAGGGCGTCGGCGCGGGCAGAACCGCTTCTCACGGCTTCCTCACCGCCCCGGCGCCGACCTTGAAGATCGTCACCTGCGGGTTCCGCTCCACCGGCTGCAGGAGGCCCGGCAGACCCGACAGGTCATCCACGGTGCGCCCCTTCGAGATGCCCGGATAGACGCTCGACACGCCCTGCGCCAGCAGACGCTCGTACGGGCTGTAGTAGACGTAGGAGGCCCTGGTCGCCTGGAGGGCCTCGCGGCGAAGGTCGGGCCTCTGTCCGGGCACGTAGAAGAGCGCAACCGTCTTCAGCGTGTCGCCATAGTGCAGCGTCTCGGCCCAGTGGCCGGTATAGACGAGGCATCCCGCGTGCGCCGGAATGTGATTGCCGGTCAAGGACGAGGACAGGACGACATCGGTCGCCCGCGCATTCTGCCCCAGCCAGTCCATCGCGGCAAGCTCGTCGGTGCTCAGGTACATCGGCGGCGCAAGAAACTGCAATAGGTCGAGGTTGTTCTGCGCCGCGTGGCCCAGGCAATCGCTGATGAAGAAAACGTTGCTGGGGATCGTCAGCAGGACGACCAGAGCGGCGATGAGGGCCGTTTCGGACTTCGAGCGGCGCGAGCGGGCACCCAATGGCAGCTCCTCCCCCGCGATGCTCGGCCCCCACAGCAGCGCGCCCAGAGCGAGAGCCGCCAACAGGCACAGGGGAATGTGCAGGCCTTCGGCCATCTTGCGCTGGAAGGCGACCGGCGCATACAGCAGCGCCGCGTTCACCAAAGCCCACACCGCCGGGAACTGCCAGACGATCCTGCCTCGTGGAGCGCGCAGGCACACGAACAGGCCTGCGAACGCGAGCAGGAAGACCAGACCGTAACCGAGGGCGTAATCCAGCGGCAGCGCGGACTTCGTGGGCGTCTGCGTCTTAGCGAGATACGACGGATCTACGTGCCCGGTGTACCAGGCCCACGCAGGGCCGGGCAGCGAGATGATGAAAATCAACGCGAGGTGCAGGATCGCGATCGGCCTGGCCTGTCGTGTCAGAAGCGCCCATAGAAGCCAGATCGCCAGGCTGCCATACACCACGAATACATCGTAGGAGTGCGCGTTGCCTATTACGAGAAGCAACACCCCGGCCCACAGAGTCGTGCTCCATCGCGGCCGGATGATGGTCCGCAGGGCGAATAAGAAAACGAGACACAATAGCCCCATCGCGAAACAAAACAGGGGATTGAGAAGCAGCGACAGGAAGGTGATCGCCTCGGGCTGCACCTGCCACTTGAGGGCATAGTCCACCGGGTGGGCGAGGGGCTGGGGGGCGAGGGCGCCGGTGGCGGTCGCCTGCCCGCCGGCGAGGCGGACGATGATCCACCCAAAGCCTGATGAGAACGCCGCAAACGCCCACGTGAGCCAGCACAGACGGCGGTCGCCAAGGATATGCCTCGCCAAAGCGTACACGGAGGCGAGGCAGAACACGCCGCAGATGACCCGGGCGATGTGGAACACGATTGCCGGAGACAGACGCGTCACCCGGCAGATCAGGCCGAGAGCCAGGAGGAACACATTGAAAAAGTGCGGGCTTTGTGGCTCGGTGGTGTACTGGTCGCGCAGGAAGAGCGCGCCCTCGGAGGCCTGGCGTATCCAGGACAGGTACACGTTCCCATCGTCCACGCCCCAGATGAAGCCGGCGAAGTACTGTCCGGGCTTCGCCATCCCCAAGGCGGCCAGATACGGCAGGCACGTCAGCGCCATGACGGCCAACGAGGCGAGGAGGACGAGGATGAGTTCACGGTGCGGTCTTCGTGGTGGCATAGGAGAGTCATCCAGATACGACTACGACGGGAGGAAATGGCGAGGAGGCGTTGACCACGAAGACACGAAAGCACTAGGAACGGCCTAAAGGCCTTCGCTCTGTCGTTGTTGCCGTTTCGTGTCTTCGAGTCTTCGTGGTCAGAATTGCCCTTCCCTCTCGCCTTCGGTTGCAACAATCGTCCCGTCGCCTCAGAACCTCTTCAGCTTCAGGAGCATCCGCTGGACGCCACTGGGGCCGATGACAGACTTCACCGTCCGCCATAGTCGCCGGCGGCCCAGGTAGAAGGACAGATACCCCATCTTCTTGATGCGGTCCAGCTTGCGAGGGGGGATCGTTATCCCCGCCTTGTAGACCGGCGTCTTATAGTAGTCGAAGCTGGAGAACTCCCTGTCGACAAGGTGTTTCGTGTTCTCGTACAAGTGCGTGTGCGGCAGCGGTGTCGTGATGCTGAAGGTCACGTCATCGAGTGGAAGCTCATTTGCCAGCCGCACCGTCGCCCGGGCCTCCTCCTCGGTCTCCCCCGGCGCGCCGATCATGAAGTAGCCACGGACGCTCAGGCCGATCTCCCGGCCCAACGCTACGGTGCGGCGCACCTGCTCGACGGTGATGCCCTTTTGGTAGACCTCGTCGAGGATGCGCTGAGTGGCCGATTCGATGCCTACGTGCATGACCCGCAGGCCCGCCTCACGCATGAGCGCAAGCGACTCGCGGTCGGCGACATCGGCCCGGACATTCGCTCCCCAAAGCAGACCGAGGCCTGCGGCGATCATCCCTTCACACAGCTCTCGCATCCAGGCGCGATCGACCAAGAAGGTGTCATCGAGCCACATCACACCGTCAATGTGGTAGCGCTCCTTGAGTTCTCGGAGTTCCGCGATGATGTTTCCGGGCGAACGGCGGCGGACCTTCGTGCCGAAGACGGTGCGCAGGGTCGGCTGACAGTACGCGCAGTTGAACGGGCAGCCGCGCGAGGCGACGACGGAGGTGCCCTTCAGGCCCGGGCGGATGGCATCGAGCTGATACCAAAGCGACAGGTACTGCTTCATATCGAGCAGGTCCCAGGCCGGGAAAGGCACGGCGTCCAGGTCGGCGATGCAGTCCGCAGACGGGTTGCGGACGATCTCGCCGTCGCGTCGGAACCAGAAGCCGGGCTGCCCCTCGAGGCACAGACCGCTTCGGACGAGCTCCGGGAGGATGATCTCCCCCTCGCCGAGCGCCACGGCATCGACCCCATCGAGCGCCAGCGTGCCCTCGGGATCGACGGTCGCATGCGGCCCACCAGCGACGATCCTGGTGTGCGGCGAGACCTGCTTGCCGAGGGCGGCGATGTCCCGGACGGCATCGAGCATCGAGGTGAGCGCGGTGATGCCGAGAAGGTCGTAGCGCGTGTGGCTGAGCTTCTCGCGCAGGGCCGCCAGCGGGTCGCGGACGAAGGTGGCGTCGAAAACATCCGCATCGAGGCCCTGGGCCCGCAGCGATGCCGCCAGATAGGCGACGCCCAGAGGCGGGTCGCCGGACGGGTACTTGAAGCGGGGGAAAACGAGGAGAGTCTTCATTCAGATTGGTGCTTTCCGAGGGCGCAGGCGAGTAAGGCGGCGATTGCAGCGATTGCGCAGAGAGTGAGGAACAGTCCGACAATGACAGTGGACGGGACATAGGCCATGTCGATGGCGCCGGCGCGGTCGATAGCGACGGAGCGGAAGGTCTTCTCGAAGGGTTGCACTGGGAGCGCGCTGCCACCAAGGCCGAAGGCGCGCCAGCCGGGGTAATCCACATCGGCCAGGACGACCGTCGTCGCGTCGGCCAGGACGACCGTCGTCGCGTCGGCCAGGACGACCGTCGTCGGGCCAGCGCCCGGAACTTCGAGGTGGACGGCGTTCGGGCCGCGGTCGGTCACAGTGACCGGAGTGGGCGCGGACGCGCCGGTAATCACGGCCACTGGATCGGCGCTGGCCCAGGCACGAGAGAACGCCGCCTTGTTCTCATAGACATGCACGTCATCGAACTCGCCCAGAGGCTTGAGAGAATCGGCGTTCAGGGCGTCAGTCGAGGCGATGTAGCGCAAGTTCGCGAGGTTCCACTCCGGCGAGGCCCACTTCTCCACGAGCATCATGTTGCCGTTCGTCGGGGGCGATGGGTCGCCGCGCTCGGCGCGGGCGGCGTACTCGCGCCAGGTCTGCGGGTAAAGGGAATCGTACCCCTGGACGCTGCGCAAGCCGTACACGGTCGCGGCATTCGGGGGCAGAAGAGCCGTCGGAGTGCTCTGCAGCCGCCAGTCCTCCCGGCGGGTGATCGGCAGGACCCGGCCCGGAGGCAGGCTTTGCAGTTTGCGGGTCAGTTCGGTCTGCGCATAGACCCGGTCGGCTTTCGCGGCGGGCAGGAAGCCAACGCCCCAGGCGAAGACTTCCGCCGCCGCCAGCCACGGGAGCCACGAGGCCAGCGCCATCAGGGCGAGGCGCTTCGGCCCGGGGCCTTCTATCGCGCGCAAGAGACGGTCCAGGCCGAGGCCAGCGAGCACCGCCGCGCAGAGCGTGTAAACGCTGAGCAGGCGGGTGAAGCCGCCGGTGAGGCCGATTTTGGGGATGCCGAAGTACATGACCCGCGCCAGCGGGGTCCCCAGGACGATGAGCAGGCAGATGCCGGCCATGACGGCGAAGGCGGTGGTGGCGCTGTCGCGGCGGATTGCGATCGCGGCGACGGCCAGGATCAGGGCGAGAGCGCCGATGAACCCGCAATGCTCGCTGTAGCTGATGCCGTGGTAGGTGCCCTGGGCCGGGGTACCGAGGAGGTTCGGGAAGAGCAGTGTGGCGAGTTCGACGGGCCGCAGAGAGCGCTCGACGTTGAACTGGTATCCGGCCTCGGACGGCGCGCCGCTGCCACGGGGCGAGAGGCCGCCTAGTTCGACGGTCGGCAGAAGCTGGGCCGCGCCAAGACACAGGCCGAGGGCCAAGGCGGGGAGAACGGCGGACCGGAAGCCGTAGAGGCGGCCCCGGAAAGACAGCCCCAGGGGCGGGATGGATTCCGCCACTAGGCTGACCCCGCACTGCCGGGCGGCGGCGCGAACCGGCTCCAACGCTTCGGCGTCCTCCCTGTCTGCCCTCCCGAGGAAGACGAACGCCGTGTCGGGGGTGCGGAGGCGAAGGTGCTCCGGAGCTTCGGCGCGTGTGCACTTGGTGACACTCCAGCCGGCTCGGGTCAGATTCACCTCGAACAGCCGCGCGATGTGGGGCTCATCTTCGATGACGACGGCCCGTCTTCGGCGCATCGCCTTGATTCGGGCGATGGAGTGCAGCGCCGTGTCGCGCCCCTTGAGTGTCCACAGCCGCAGCGCCGCGTAGCCCATCGCCGCGAGCCAGACATAGGCGGCGATCTGCATGTGCCCGGCGAGGAGCGTCATCCCCAGCGCGGTCGCAAGCACGGCGACGCCGGAGCGACTGCGCTCGCGGCGGATCAGCTCGATGCCCCACAGCGCCAGAGGCAGCCAGGTGGCGGAGTTGGTGAGCGTCGGGAGCTCGACCCAGGTGACCATGAAGCCGCCGAGGGCGAAGGCCACGCCCGCCAGCGCGCCGGCCTCGGGCCGCAGGCCCAGGCACCGACACAGACCGAAGGTGAACAGCCCTGCGAGGGCGCTGTGCAAGAAGGCCGACAGCGCCATGCCGTGGATCGGGGGGACGACGAAGTAGAGCCAGTTGGGCGGGTAGAAGATCGCGGATTGGCCGTTGCCGACGAAAGGATAGCCGCAGAACTGGTTGGGGTTCCACAGGGGCAATTCGCCCTGCTTTGCGCTCTCGTGGAGGAACAGCCGCCAGGGGTAGAACTGGGCGACGCCGTCCCACAGTAGCGAATCCCACTGGCGCGAGGGGGCTTCAGCCGCCGCGTGGGCCGACCAGGGGGCCATGCGGGCCTGAAAGTCGGCCATCAGCGGCACACGGCCGTCCCTGCAAACCGCAGCCCAGAAGATCAGGCTCCAGAGCACTGGGAAGGCCGCGTAGACGAGAGTCATAATAGGCCAGCGACGACCGGGGTTCATGTCAGGGACATTCTACCGCACAGGAGAGGCAAACGCAAAAGGCGGAATGAGGAAGGTGAACCTCACCCCCCGGCCCCCTCTCCACGAGTGGAGAGGGGGAGAACGGCGGGCGGCTTCCTACCCCCCTCGCCCCGTCACGGGTACCGCGGGGCGCTCTCCCTTCCTCGGAGGGGTGGGGAGACGGCAACGACGAACGGCCATAGCGAGGCAGAGCGGCAGACTGCAGGCTCAGGTGCGGGGGATGTCGGCCCGCTCGACTGCCGGAACGGCGGCCTGCGTCGGGGCCGGGGGGTGCTTGTAGCTGAAAGCAAGCACGAATACGCCGGCAAGGATGATCGCCAGGCCAACCACACGCATTGGAGGCGGGACATCGTGGAAGCACCAATAGGACAGCGCCGCCACCATGACATAGCTCAGCGAAACCATCGGGTACGCGAAAGACAGGTCGAGGCGGGAGATCGCAAACAGGTAGAAAAGCGAGCTCAAGCCGTAGAGGACGAATCCGGCGGCCACCCTCGGGGTAGCAATCGATGCAAAGACCTTCACCGGGGAGGGGTGCTCGCCGAGCTTCGCGATTCCCGCCTTCAGGTATATCTGCCCGGCAGCGCCAAGGGTGATGGCGATCAACAGGATCACTACGGCCATGGGCATTGTCTTCCTTCCTGGCATTGGCTTCCAACTTCCTTGTGTGCGGCGGTCACTGCCCCATGAGACTGCCGAAATAGCTGCCGTAGGCCCGCAGCAGGATCACGAACACGGCGATGCCGCCGATGACGACCGCGATCGGGACGACCATCATCCCCATCTGCTTGATCGCCGTCTCGGACTCCGCCTCGTAATAGTCGGCCACCTTGTCCATCATCTCGTCGATGTGCCCGCTGTCCTCACCCGTCTGCAACATCCGCAGGACGAGGTCATCGAGCATCCCGGCTCGGGCCAGGCTGGCGCTGAGCTTCTCGCCCTTTTCCAGGGGTTGCTCCGCAAGCCGCGCGGTGGCCTGGATGCCGGCATTCGCCGCCGAATCTCCTGCCAGACGCAAGCACTCGGTCAGCGGCACTCCGGCGTCATATAGAGCCGCCAGCGCCCGGCAGAACTTCGCCATGGCGATGCGGTGGATGACCTTGCCCAGAAGCGGCACTCTGAGCTTGAGGCGGTCGAGATTCTGCCGCCCCTGCTTCGTCTTGCCATAGGAGATGACAGCGGCCCGAATCGCGACGATCGGTCCGCCGATGCAGACCGCGTAGATGAGCAGCCACTTTACCAGGATGAGTACCGGGTTGCCGTGGTCCGGGGCCAGCGCCGCGATCGCCACTTGCGCGGCCAGCGGGATGAACAAGATCGCGCACAACAGCACCTTCGGGTAAAATGTCTCGCGGGCCACCATCGCGCGCAGATTGACATCGCGCTCCATGTATTCCGCGAGGCGCACGAGCATCGTGTCGAGACGTCCACCGCGCTCGCCCGCCTGGACCATTGCGACGGCGAGGCGGCTGAACTGCGCGGGGTAGCCGCGCATGACATCGGACAACAGTCTGCCGTCGGAGACTTTCTTACCGGCGTCGCGAATTGCGCGGCGCAGGTCCCCAGCCATGATCCGCGGTTCGAGGGTCGAAACCGCCTGGCCAAGCGTCATCCCCGAGTCGACCAGGGTAGCCAACTCGCGGAAGAAGATCGCACGTTGTTTGAGTTCGGTGTCTCCGAAGAGCACGAGGATGGTCCTCAGCGGTTACGGCGACCTCACCCCCGGAACGGCAACCTCACCCCCGGCCCCTCTCCGCTCGTGGAGAGGGGAGAACGGCGAACGGCCCTACCCCACCCGCTTCGCGGGGCACCCCTCCCGTGCCGGGAGGGGGACGGCTGACAGCAACGG
>CAYWBK010000157.1:6714-12728 GCA_964455745.1 uncultured Armatimonadia bacterium | reverse complement strand
TAGCGCGCCAAATACGCACGTCCGAAGAGAGAATCAATGCAGGATATCACGATCGGCCTGAAGGTCGATGTGGATACCCACGTCGGTCTGATGAGGGGAGTTCCGGCACTCGCCCAGGCCCTCAACGAGTACGGCGTCCAGGCCAGCTTCTACGTCGCGATGGGGCCGGACAACTCGGGACGCGCCGTCCGGCGGGTATTCACGCAGAGGAATTTCCTGCGCAAGATGCTGCGTACTCGCGCCGCGGGCACCTACGGGCTGAAGACGACTCTGTATGGAACCCTCTTGCCCGGCCCTCTCATCGGCTGCGCAAACGGGCACATCCTGCGGTGGCTTGAGGGCCTCGGACATGAGGTCGGACCGCACGGTTGGGACCACATCCGCTGGCACGACTACATCCGCCACATGCCCGCTTCCAAGGTCGAGATGGAAATCGATCGCTTCGTCGGCGCGTACCGGTTCGTTTTCGACCGCAGACCTGTCGGCTCTGCGGCCCCTGGTTGGCAGTGCAGCGAGGCCAGCCTGCTCGCCATGTACAAGATGGGCCTGCAGTACAGTGCCGATACTCGCGGCGTCAGCATTTTCCTCCCTATCGTAGACGGAAAGCCGCTCCCGTTCCCGCAGATCCCCACGACCTTGCCGACCCTGGATGAGCTGATCGGCTCGCCGGAACTGGCGGGAGCCGACCCGGCCGACTATCTCCTTGACCGCATTCTCCCCGGCCAGCTTAACATCTACACCCTCCACGCCGAGTTCGAAGGCATGGCACACATGCCGATCTTCCGGCGGGTCATCGAGGGGCTTCTCGCGCGCGGGGCACGGTTCGCGAAGCTATGCGATCTTGCCGCAGAGGCCCAGCGTGGCGAGATACCCGCCGGCCATTTCGAGCCGCGCGAAATCCCGGGCCGAGCGGGGTTCGTCGTCTGTCAGGTATGAGAGCGGCGGGACACACTACGCCGTTCTTGCGTCCCCGACTTCCGGCCCGTCTCACCAGGCGTCCCAGAAGCATCCCCACCAACGCCACCAGGAACGGTCGATGTTGGACCACTGACGGTCGTGTTTTCCGAGTTCCCCCCCCGCGATTCCCACGACAATCAGTTATGCGATCGTGTCGGCTGTGCAAAGGAGGGAAGCGGTGGGGGAGTAAGCCGGAGAGTGCCAGGCTATTCGGCTGTCGCGGCTTCATCGACATCTTCATCCGTCTTGCCTTCGGCTTCGGCCTTCAGCGCCGCCTGATGCTCCTCGATCTTCTCCTGCGCGCGTTTGAACTGGACTTCGCAGAGCTTCTCGTACAAGCCGCCTGCGGTCGCCAGTTCGGCGTGTGTGCCGCGCTCGACGATCCTGCCGTGATCGAGGACCAGGATCTCGTCGGCATTCATCACCGTGCTCAGTCGGTGGGCGATGATGAAGGTCGTTCGGCCCTTCATCAGCGTCTCCAGAGCTTCCTGGATCAGCGCTTCCGATTCGGAGTCGAGGTCTGATGTGGCCTCATCGAGGATGAGGATCCGTGGGTTCGTCAGAAGCGCCCTTGCGATGGAGATGCGCTGCCGCTGGCCACCGGACAATCGTGTCCCGCGCTCGCCGACGGTCGTCTCGTAGCCGTCGGGAAATTCCATGATGAAGTCATGGCAGTTCGCCGCGATGGCGGCCTGCACGACCTCCTCGTCCGAGGCCTCGGGGCGGCCGTACTTGATGTTCTCGCGCAAGGTGCCCGAGAATAGGAACTTCTCTTGCAGAACCATCCCGATGTTGCGCCGCAGTGAGCCGAGCTGGATTTCCTTGAGGTTCACGCCGTCGATGACGATGTCGCCCTCTTGCGAATCATAGAAGCGCGGGATGAGGTGCACGAGCGTTGTCTTCCCGCTTCCGCTCGGCCCGACCAGCGCCACGACCTTTCCCGGTTCGGCGACGAAGTTGATGTCCTCGAGGACCGGCTCTCCCGGCTCGTAGGCGAACCCGACGCCCTTGAACTCCACCCGCCCCTCCACGGTGGTCAGACGAACGGGGTCTTTCGGCTCCTGCACGTCGGGCATGGTATCGAGAGTCTCAAAGATGCGCTCAATCGCCGCGCTCACCCAGTTCAGCATATCGTTGATCGTCACCAGGGCGATAATCGGGCCGTAGAGCATACCCTGGTACGTCCGGAACGCGCCCAGCTTGCCGATTGTCATCGTCTGACCGTTGCTGGCGATGATTTCGTAGCTGCCATAGGCGAGGATGACGATGCTGGCAAGCCCGGTGAGGAATCCCGCATTCACCCCCAGCAAGGTCCGCCACCGTCCGGCGCGGATAGCGATGTCGATGAACTCACGCGATTCGCGCACGAACTTGCGCGCCTCATGTTGCTCGCGAGCGAAGCTCTTCACGACACGAATGCCCGAGATCGACTCCGACAGGAGCGAGTAAATTTCGGAGTACTGGTCGCGCGTCTCGGCGGCGGCGAGGTGGATGCGATTCCGCAGGATGAAGAAGTTCGCGATATACAGGGGCAGCACAAGCACCGCGATCGTCGCCAAGCGCCAGTCCTGGTAGAAAATGATGCAAATGACCACCAGCACGGTCACGAGGTTGGTGATCATGTCGACGACGCCGCCACTAAGAACCGACTGCACGGCATCGACATCGTACAGGATCCGCGACATGATGCGCCCGTGTGAATTCGATTCGAAATAGCGCATCGACAGGCGGTTTACGTGCCGGAATAGCCGCTGACGGATGTCGAATACGACCCGGTTGCCGACGTAGATAAGGAGCTGAGATCGCACGTAGCTGATGATGCCGTTAATCACCTGCAGGGCCAGAAGGACGCCACAGATGATCCATAAGTACCTCAGGGTGCCCAGTTGCGTCACGTTGGGTTTACCTGCGAGGTAGTCGACGATCTTATCGGTCAGCGCGCCGGCAATCCACGGCAGCGGCATACTCAGACCCGTGGTGATGAAAACCAACAGGACCGAGAGGATCACAGGCCAGCGGTAGCGGTGGGCGAATTGGAGGAAGCGGATGAATAGGGCCATGGGGAGGGTGATCGGCGTCCAACGCCGAAGGTCAGACATAAGCTGCACCGGCGGCGCGTTGGCGGCATTATAGCGGACGCCCAAGGAATGTCAACGCCCGAAGGCGACAAGGGGTCCGCCTGCCGATTGTAGGTAGAACTGCCGCAAGCGTGGCGGCAGGGAACAGCGAGGGGAACAGGATTGATAGGACTTGGGAGATTACGGCATGGCGGATAGTCCCATAGCAGCATAGCCCCGACGGCCTATCGTTTGGCCGTTGAATACGGCCTGATACCAGCCGATTACCTACCATTGCTATGCCGCTTTGACAACCGGCAGACGAAGCGCCTGGAATCTTGTCAGAGGCTGACCGTATCGCAAGATGAGAGGCGAACGGCATTGAACCACGGAGACACAGAAGACACAGAGAACGGCTGGGAAACGGCCCGCGATAGGCAGTTGAGGGACGTTGCCGTTCTCTGTGTCCTCTGTGTCTCCGTGGTCAATCGCCGTCCGTTTCTCCGCATCGCATCTCATTGCCGAGCGGGGCCGCACAACCGGCATGGTAATACTACCTACGATTGAAAGACGCACCCGGCGACAAGCCCGGAGCGAGGAAGAGCGAACGACGAGGGGACCAGGATGTGCAGGATTCGGAGGATTACGGCACGGACGGAGGGACGTCTCAAAGGCCTTTTTGACGCCCTCCGCCATTTATGCTATCCTATCCCTAGTAGTAGTGATGTGACAGCCCATCGCCTCCGTGCGGCGCACGGGGGTGATTTCTTGTATGGAGTTTACGGCATGTCGCCTTACCGAAGTTACCGCGCGGTGATCCTCGACCGCGACGGCGTCATCAACGACAATCCCGACGATTACGTTCTGGAATGGTCCGAGTTCATCTGGCTTCCCGGCGCTCTCGATGCTCTCCGTCAGCTTCACGAATGTGGCGTTGCTGTCGCAATTGTCACGAACCAGGGGTGTATCGCTCGCGGTCTAGTCACCGCGGCGCGTATCGACGCAATCCATGCGCGGATGATGGCCGAGGTCGAGGCGGCCGGCGGCAGTATCCACGGTGTATACTCCTGCCCGCACTATCACGAGGGCTGCGAGTGCGAGAAGCCTGCGCCGGGCAATGTCTTCCGCGCGCTCGGCGACATGAATCTGAACCCGGATGATGCCTGCTTCGTCGGAGACCGCACGGTTGACATGCGCGCCGCTGCCGCAGCGGGTATGGACGGCTTCATGGTGCGGTCGGGCTATCAAAACGACTGGCCGCATGCGATGCAGTCCACGCTACCCCCGGTGGCGATCTTCGACGACCTGGCCGAGTTCGTGTCCGAGGTCATCATCGAGGCGTCAGTGACCGTGTAATCACAACGGCGCTGCACCTCGCTGCCGTACTGTCCCTGTCAGGCTTCCCTTCATGCACTCCGAACAGGAAACACCCCAACCGGCTGCCCGACGTCGCTCGTTCAGGAACACGTTCTCCGCTTTCCGGCACCGCAACTATCGTCTCTTCTTCATCGGGCAGCTCATCTCCGTCATCGGCACCTGGATGCAGATGCTCGCCCAACCCTGGCTCGTCTACCAGTTGATGCCCTCGGCATTGCTGTTGGGGATCATCGGGGCGCTGGGGACATTGCCCTCGCTCCTCCTGGGCGCGTTCGGGGGAGCGTTGGTGGATCGCCTGCCGAAACGCACCGTGATCGTGTGTACGCAGTCGACCTCAATGACGCTGGCCTTCATCCTGGCGGCTCTGGTACACTGGCATGTGGTCCAAGTATGGCATGTCGCACTCGTTGCGCTGTGCGGCGGCATCGTCATGGCCATCGACATGCCTGCCCGCCAGGCCTTCGTGGTCGAGATGGTGGGCAAAGACGATCTGATGAACGCCATCGCGCTCAACTCGTCGTGTTTCAACCTTGGCCGCATTCTCGGCCCCACCGCGGCAGGCCTGGTGATGGTTGTCGGGATGGACTGGTGCTTTTTCATCAACGGCCTCAGCTTCATCGCGGTCATCGCCGGCCTGCTTCTGATGCGCCTGCCCAAGTGGACGCCGTCCGAAATGCACGACAGCATCCTGCGCAACGTGCAAGAGGGCATAGCATACGTCAGAACGCAGCGAGATATCCAGGTCGTTCTCGGGTTGATCGCCTCCGTTGCCATCTTTGGCTTCTCGTATCAGGTTCTCATGCCGGTCTTCGCCCGCGACATTCTGCAGGTCGATCCGCGGGGGTACGGCCTGATGGCTTCAGCCAATGGCATCGGGGCGCTCGCGGCGGCGCTCATCATCGCCAGCCGCAGGCGACCGTCGCGCAGGCTGCTGTTCGGCACGGCCTTCGCCCTGGCGACAGCCATCTACGGCTTCAGTCTGTCGCAGACATTCATTCTGTCCATCGCTCTGCTCATTTGCATCGGTGGCTGCGGCATGACCCTGATCGCCTCCTGCAACACCTCACTGCAACTGGCCGTCCCCGACGAGATGCGAGGTCGGGTGATGGGCCTATATGCGCTGTCGTTCGCAGGCATGGGCCCGCTGGGCAGCCTGCAGGCGGGCGCCCTCGCGCACGCTCTCGGCGCTCCCTGGGCGGTGTGCATCAGCGCCTGCGCCTGCGCCGTGGTCGCGTTCACGCTGGCCGTCCTCGTCAGGTCCCATCATCGCCGCCCCCAGGGGTCCCCTGCAGCATGACCGCGATGCAGCCAACGAGCCACGATCTCACACGGCGGCACTCCACCGCCAAGACGTGCGCCGTTGTCGTCGCCGCTCCCCCCTCCCTACGAGGGAGGGGGCCGTGGCCGCCGCAGGCGGCCGAGGGGGTAGGAAGCCGTTGCCGTCTCGCCGTTGCCGTTCCCCCCTCCCTACGAGGGAGGGGGGCAGGGGGGGTAGGCGGCCTTTGTCGTCCCGCCGTCGCCGTTCCCCCCTCCCTACGAGGGAGGGGGGCAGGGGGGGTAGGGGGCCTTTGCCGTCTCGCCGTTGCCGTTCCCCCCTCCCTACGAGGGAGGGGGGCAGGGGGG
>CAYWBK010000157.1:0-6614 GCA_964455745.1 uncultured Armatimonadia bacterium | reverse complement strand
GTCTCGCCGTTGCCGTTCCCCCCTCCCTACGAGGGAGGGGGGCAGGGGGGGTAGGAAGCCGTTGCCGTCCCGCCCTAGCCCTAGCCTTAGCCCTTCTCCTCCTCTCCCTCCCCGCCTGGTCGGCGAGCGTCTTGCGTGTCACGGGCGGAGTATCGACGATCATCTTGTCCCCTGAGCACGGCTACGCGCTATCCGGCATTGTATATAAGCAGCGTCACCTGTCGTCTTCGGGCGTCTTCCCCACCTTCGAGGTGCTCGACCGTGAGGGCAAGCGCGCCGCCCTGCCCTGCACCGACCCGGGCTGGACGGTCGGCACACGCGTGGACGGGCCGAATAGCGTCACCGTGCGCTATAACCGCCCGGAGATGACCCTCGAGGTCAGCTATGAGGCGACCCCGGAGCGCCTGCAGATCGCCACGGAGATCATCGCCGAGCGCGACCTGCGCCTCATCGCCGTGAGTGACGGCGGCGGATTGCTGGCGCTTCCGGTTGACAGCCCGAAGGCGACCGCCGGCCGACTCGTCGTACCGGCCTGGCAGGGGCAGGAGATCGCATTCGCCGACACCGCAAAGCCGGTCGTCTGGACGCACGAACCTGACGGGCGGTCGTGGCCCTGCAACTTCGTGGGCCTCACCTATGACGGCATCGGGCTCATCCTGCACCCTCAGCATCACGCAGTGACCTTTAGCTACGGCGAAGGCGTCATCGGTGGCGAGAGCGCCCACGGTGGCGAGAACGCGCTGATCGCCGGCTGCACCCAGTTCTTCCGCCCGATGAAGACACGGGAATACCGGACGCTCCCGGCGGCGACGCGACGGTCGATTGAGATCACCTTCGCCGCCGATGCCAACCACGACGGCCAGGTGGACTGGGTCGATATCGGGCTTGCATACCGGCAAAGGTACATCCGCCCCGGCGCTGGTATGAACGGGGACCTCTACGATGGCGTTGTCGGCGCGACGGCGGAGACGGCCCCGGCGGCGTTCCGCGCGGTTGACTTCGCGCCCCAGACCTGGTGGCTGTCGGGCGGCCTCACCGGCGGTCTCGCCGACCTGCAGCCGCTGCGCCCATACCTCGATCTCAAACTGGCCGGACCGCGCATGGGCCTGGCAGTCGGCCCCCAGGACGACCTCGGCACGATCCCTGCGGACGCTTCTCTCACCTCGGACGATGCCTGCATCGGCCCCGACGGCAAGCCGGTGACGACGGCGACGGGGGCGATGCTTAGAGCGTTCCCCCGCGCCGTCGCAAGCGGGCACATTTGGACGATGATCGACGACCGTTTGCGCTGCTTCGGCGCTCACAAGGGCGATCCGTGGTCAATTGATGGGCTGGCGGGGGCCTTGCGCGAGGACTACCGCCCCGAGGCCCCGGCAACCTTCGAGGAGGACTTCCAGGCCCGGCGCAAGGTCCTTGCGTACCTGCAAGCCAAGGGCCTCAGCATCGCCTGCGACGGGCTTCTCGAAGGCCTGCAGGAGTTCTGCGACTACAGCCGGCACACGCCATACCAGGACCCTTCTGCGCTGAAAGACCAGCCCCAGGTACACTGCGTCCCGCTTCTGGCCACCATGTTCCTCGGCAACATCGCCCTCGGCTGCCCGAGCCATATTGCAGCGGGGGACAAGGATGCCGCAACCGACGCGGGCCAGGCGCTGCTGAACGGGATGCGCCTTCACACAGAGGGCGAAAAGCTGCCGCTCGCCGACGCCGCCGACTGCTACTTCCGCGAGGACCTTCTCTGGCGGCTGGTCTCCGGGTTGGAGATCGTCAACGCCCGCGAGAGTCACGGGATCTGGACCGTAACGTACAGTGATGAATCCAGCCTGACCGTGGACACACTCACGAACGACTACCGCCTCCGCCGGGGGGACGCCATGTACAGCGCCGGCCTCTCCCCCACCAGCCCCTGGGGTTTCGTCGGCCTTTGGAATCCAGGTGCGACGCTTCAGAGCGCGGAGGAGAGTGTGCAGGTGACGCGGAAGCTATATGTACCGCGCATACTGGGCGGCGACCCGAGCGCAGTCACCGCTTTCTCGCCGAACGGTAGCGCGGAGGTTCGATGTTCGGTCATGGGAAACAGCACCAAGGTGCTTCGGCAGCTCCCGATCACCTTGCGCGTTATCCGGCCTGTCACGGTGCAGTGCACATCACTGGAGCCAGGCCGCGCAGCCCTGGTGATCCAATCCGCAGCACCGCAGACGGTCACAATCTGCTGCGACAAGCCGACCGCCTGGTTCGAAGCCACCGGCCAAAGCATCAGCCTGGCGGCGAGCAGCGTCGATCTGGCGGTGAACGGCGCGACGGCTATCACCGTAGCTATCCCGCAATAAGGGCGTTGTCATCTCGCTTCCATGTTCCGACCCACCTCCAAGGGAGGCCTCCCATGAGACGTATTGCTTGTGCCGTAGCCATCGTTGCCTTCGCTTTCGCGGCCGTGCTCGTGGGATGTGGCCCGAAGACCGAAACGCCGGCCTCTGCTCCGGCGGCAGCGCCAAAGACCGGGGCAAAGCTGAAGATCGCCGTTGTGCCGAAGGGTACGGCTCACAACTTCTGGCAGACCGTCCAGGCCGGCGCACAGAAGGGCGGCGAGCAGTTCAACGCCGAGATTCTGTGGAAAGGCCCCGCCGAGGAGACCGATGTCGCAGGGCAGACGGCCATCATCGAGGACTTCATCAACCAGAAAGTCGACGCCATCGTCATGGCCGCCTGCGACTCCAAGTCCCTGATCGGCCCCGTCCAGGCTGCGGTCAAGGCCGGCATTCCAGTCATCACTATCGATTCCGGTGTCGACTCGGATAACGCCCTATCATTTGTGGCGACCGACAACATCAAAGGCGCCGCAGAAGCCGCCACGAAGCTCGCCGAGCTAATCGGCGACGCGGGCGAAGTCGGAGTGATCCCCTTCATCAAAGGCGCGGCGACCTCGGACATGCGCGAAAAAGGCTTCGTCGATGAGGCCAGGAAACACTCGAAGATCACTGTTCTGCCGCCGCTATACTCCTCCAGCGACACCGCCAAGGGCATGAGCGCGACCGAGAACATGCTGACGGGGCACCCGAACCTCAAGGGCATCTTCGCGGCGAACGAGCCGGGGGCGGTCGGGGCCGCTCAGGCGATCAAGCAGCGGGGTGTCGCAGGCAAAGTGAAGCTCGTGGCCTTCGACGCCGCCGATGCCGAGATACAGGCGCTCAAGGACGGCACCATCCAGGCTTTGATCGTGCAGAATCCCTTCAAAATGGGCTACGAAGGCGTGAAAGCCGCAATCTCCGCCATCAAGAAGGAGCCGGTCGAGAAGCGCATCGACACCGGCGTCGCAGTCGTGACGAAGGACAACATGAACACGCCGGAGATGGAGAAAATCCTGTACCCGCTGGGGAAGAAGCAGGGGTAGAGGCAGGGGGGCGGGTTTCAGGTTACAGGGGACAGGTTTCAGGAACGGCCACGGCCTTGTGATGACAATCTGGCGGAGCGCGGTCTCTTTCGGGGGCGGCGCTCCGTTTGGTTAGAGGGAAAGTTGTCGCGTGGGGCGGGCGTCTCGCCCGCCAGCCGTCCCCGCATCTCAGCGCCCCACCCAGGCGGAATGCAGCCAGTTTCCTATTATGGAGAATCTCCAGTGATGCCCACAAAGGCCATTATGATGTGCTTCCTGGCTATGGTAACTATCGCCAATACCCTCGTCGCTGCGCCGCAGGCCGACTTCTATGTTGCGCCGACGGGCAATGACGCCTGGTCAGGCAAAATCGCCGCTCGGAACGCTGGCGGGACCGACGGCCCTTTCGCCAGTCCTGCGCGGGCGCAACTGGCCGTGCGCGCGCTGCGGCGCGTCAGCCCCGGCCTTCAGCGCCCCGTGGTCGTAATGTTGCGGGGCGGGATGTACTACATCGACAAGGCCTTGTCCATCACCCCCGTGGACTCGGGCACCCCAGCCTCCCCCACGGTGTTCGCAGCCTACCCCGGAGAGAAGCCGGTCATCAGCGGCGGCGCGCCGGTCGTCGGCTGGCAGAAGGGCGCAGAGGGGCGCTGGCAGGTGCAACTCCCGCAGGTCCAGCAGGGCAAGTGGACGTTCACGCAGCTTTGGGTCAACGGGGAGCGGCGCTACCGGCCGCGCTTCCCCGAGGACGGGTACTTCCGCATCGAGAAGCCGCTGGTCCCGTCGAGCGGGGGCAAGGACGCCCCGCCGGACCGTTTCAAGTACCCGGAGGGCGCATTCGACCCCGCGTGGCCCGATTTGAGCGACGCCGACGTGCTGGTCTTCCACTACTGGACGATGGACCGCATGAAAGTGAAGTCCATTGACGAGGCCCGGCGCGCGGTCACCTTCACCTCCCCGACCCTCTCTAACAATGTCTTCTTCGACCTGCAGGCGGGACGACGGTTCATCGTGGAGAACGTGGCCGCTGCGTTCACCAGACCGGGCACGTGGTACCTCGACCGGAAGTCCGGCACCATAGGCTACATCCCGCTGCCCGGCGAGGACCTGGCGAAAGCCGTCATCATCGCTCCCCGGCTCGAGCGCGTACTGCAACTGCGCGGCGAGCCGGAGATCGGCCTGTGTGTCGAGAACGTGGTCTTCCGAGGGCTTACCTTCGCGCACACGAACTGGGTCACCCCTACCGAGGGCTACAAGTGCGGGCAATCGGAATCCGTCCTGTCAGGCGCGATCACCGCCGACGGAGCGCGCAACTGCCTGTTCGACGGCTGCACCGTCACACATGTAGGCACGTTCGGGATCGAGCTTCTCTCCGGCTGCCAGGAGAACCGGATCGAGAACTGCGAGATCACCGACGCCGCAGCGGGCGGCATCAAGATCGGCGAGATGGGGATGCGCAACGACGACGCGCTCCTCACCAGCCACAACACCGTGCGCAACAACCTCATCGCCCATCTGGGCAGGATGCACGCCGCCGGGCCGGGCGTCTGGATCGGGCACTCGCCGTACAACGTGGTCGAGCACAACGAAATCGCAGACCTGTACCAACTCGGCATCTCCGTGGGCTGGAGCTGGGGGTACGGTCCCAGCCAGGCGCATGACAACCGCATCGCCTACAACCTCATCCACGATGTCGGCCAGGGCGTCACCAGCGACATCGGCGGCATCTACACCCTCGGCGTGTCGCCCGGCACGGTCATCGAGAACAACGTGATCCATGATGTCTCGTGCGATGAGTACGGCGGACGGGGCCTGTACTCGGACGAAGGCTCAAGCGACATACTCCTGCAGAACAACGTCGTCTACCGCACCGACACCGGGGCGTTCATGCACCACTACGGCCGCGAAAATAGGGTCATCAACAACGTCTTCGCATTGGCGCGCGGCGGGCAGCTCGACCGACTGCGGGAGGAGCCGCACCAGTCATTCACCTTCGAGCGCAACATCGTCTATTATGACCAAACTGGCTATCTCCTCGCGGAGAACTGGTCGAACGAGCACTTCGCGATGGACCATAACCTGTACTGGAACTGCGCCGGACAGCCGGTAAGCTTCGCCGGGCAGACGCTGGCACAGTGGCAGAAGCGCGGGCACGACACGAACTCACGCATCGCCGATCCGCTGTTCGTGGACCCGCAGCACGGCGACTTCGCGCTCAAACCCGGCTCGTCGGCCTTCGACCTGGGCATCAAGCCGATCGACACCAGCACGGTGGGGCGGATCGTGGACGGCCATCGCCGCGCGGAGGAGCCGCTGGCCCCACGCGCCTTCCCGCCCAAGCCGTCCGCGTGGCAGATGCAGATCGATGAGGACTTCGAGGACACCAACGTCGGCGAACCCGCGGCGGGGGCGGTCACCAACGAGGAGAATGGGATCGCTACAATCAGGGTGACGGATGAGACTGCGGCCTCGGGCAAGCACTCGCTGAAGTTCATCGACATGCCGGGCCAGAAGTACAACTACAACCCGCACATGTACTGGACGCCGAACCGGACGGAAGGTCTCGTGCACGAGCACTTCGACGCCCGGATCGAAGCGGGCTTCCAGTTTTACCACGAGTGGCGTGATGTGACCGTGTTTTTCCGCTCCGGCCCGACATTCACCATCTTCGAGGACGGGGCGCTCACCGTCGGCGGCAAGAAGCTGGCGACGCTGCCACACGGGAAGTGGATGGGGTTCGACATCACCTGCGGGCTGGGGAAGCAGGCGACCGGGACGTGGGAGCTGGCGGTGACCGTGCCGGGCCAGGAGCCGCTGAAGTTCACGGGGCTGACATACAACCCCGAGTTCAAGGCGGTCCACTGGCTCCTCTTCGGTGCCGAGGGCGAGCAGGCGGGGGTGGCGTATCTGGACAATGTGAGGCTGAAGTAGGGGAGGCTACGGGAACGGGCGTTACTGCTCGAGGGGCTCGACGGTGACGGCGCCATCCCGGACGACCTGTACGGTAAACAGATGTTGGTGGAGCAGGTGCATCCCGATCAGAGGGTTCCCCTCCATACAGTGGACGAGCACGGCGCGCGGCTCACCGTCCCAGATGACCACGGCGTCATACAGTGGAACCTCTGCGGGAGCGTCCCCTGCTAACCGCACGTTGGCGGTATCCCAGAACGCCAACCCCAGCTTCGCGACTACCGCTCTCGGAAGGGTCAGTTCGCCAGTGAAACCGGTGTCCACCACGGCTTCG
>CAYWBK010000156.1:0-12821 GCA_964455745.1 uncultured Armatimonadia bacterium | reverse complement strand
GTTGGGCTTGCGCTTGGCTGGCATGAAGGTTGGCTCCTGTGATGGTGAACGGCGAACGGCTTCCTACCCCCCTGCCCCCCTCCCTCGTAGGGAGGGGGAACGGCTAACGGCAACCTCACCCCCGGCCCCTCTCCTGATCGCATACGGCGCGCTCAGGAGAGGGGAGAACGGCAACGGCTCCTACCCCCCGGCCGCCTGCGGCGGCCACCCCCCTCCCTCGTAGGGAGGGGGGAAAGACACGGCGACGGCTCCTACCCCCCTGCCCCTCTCCGCTGTGCCGCGTTCTGCGCGGCCCGGAGAGGGGGGGAATGGCAACGGCTCCTACCCCCCGGCCGCCTGCGGCGGCCACCCCCCTCCCTCGTAGGGAGGGGGGAAAGACAACGGCATACGGCGACGGCGCTACCTCGCCCCGCAGGCTTGCAGGCAGGCCTGCATGTGGCCGCGGGATTCGGCGGCTATGGTGCAGCACTGCTCGGGTGTGTAGTCCTTCGCGCCGATGATTTCGAGGTCTAGCGGGCCGTTATACCCGTTCTCGTGCAGCACGCGAACATAGCCGATCAAGTCGATGTCGCCGCGGCCGTTGGCCTGCATTTCCGGGACGCCGGGGCTTTGCTGGCGGCCCTTGCAGTCGCGGATGTGGACGTGCTTCACGCGCGAAATGACGGCTGCGATGGCGTCAACCGGATTCTCATTGGCGCGGTAGATGTGCGAGGGGTCCATATCGATGCCGAAGGCGGGGGACGAGATGGCCTCCATCACACGCAGGGTCGTCGGCGTGTTGTAGATCGCCGCGCCGACATGCGCCTTCACGCACAGGGTCACGCCGTACTTCCCGGCCATGTCCGCCAGTTTCCCGAGCGAGTCAATGGACGCCTGGAGGCTGTCCTCATCGCCGCTCGTTCCGCCCGGGCCGCAGTTGATGATAGGGATGCCGATCTCCACCGCCGCCTGACAGGCGGTCTCCATGATCGCGGGGTCTTGCGACGGCTGCTCCATCGCCAGGGTCTCCAGGCCATACTCCTGCGCCAGGCGCTTGATCTCCGGGGCAACTTCCTGCCACCGCGACAGCACCAGATGCTCGCTCATGCCATCGATGGCCGACAGCTCGATCCCGTCGTAGCCGGCCATGGCGATGTACTTGAACGCCGCCTCCATGTCATACCCGCCGAACAGAACTGAATTCGCTCCCAGCTTCATGTGTCAACACTCGCTTCTCGCCCGCGCTGTGCGGGCCTTGGGTCTTCAAAGTGTCGGGGCGTCCATGCGCCCCGGTACAAGCGGCGGCAGTTTCGCCGCGAGGTGGGGATCACCTTCAACGGCATCTTACTCGTGAGGCACACTCTCTCGCAATGCCTCGCGCAGGATTGGATCACACCTGTTGCGCGGCCGTGGCATCGGCGATGCAGATGCAGTCGCGGTGTAGCTTCAGCAGCGACGCGGGGAAGCGGGTGGTGATCGGCCCGTGGATCAGGCGTGCCAGGGCCTCCCGCTTCGCCTCGCCGGTGACTATCAGCAGCACCTTTCCCGAGTGCATCAGGTCCGCCATCCCCATCGTGAACCCGGTGGTCGGCGGCTCGGCGATCTCGCGAAGCATCGCGTGGCGGCGGCTCTGCTCCGCCAGCTTCGCGACGTGGACGCCGGGCGGCAACTCGTCCGCAGGCTCGTTCATCCCGATATGCCCGTTGAGGCCCAGGCCCAGCACGCTGAGATCGAACGGCCCGGCGGCTGCGACAAGGTCGGCCACGCGCCGGCACTCGGCCTCGGGGTCTGACGCCATGCTGTCGAAGCCGATGTAGCGCTCCGCCGGGATGCCCAGCGGGGTCAGCAGATGCACCCGCAGATCATCCTCGCACGAGGCCGGGTCGTCCATCGACACGCCGCACCACTCGTCGAGCTTGGTGATCCGCGCCTGCAAGAGCGCCGCCTCACCGGCCTCGGCACGACGGCATAGCTCCCCGTACAGCGGCCGTGGCGTGCCGCCGGCAGCGAGGCACAGGTGCGCGTCCGGGCGTTGCGCAAGCGCCTCGCAAACGATGCCGGCGGCACGCGAGGCGACGTCCGCGATGTTGGGAACGGTGAGCAGTTGCATGGTCTCTTCAGGCCTCGGCAGCGCAAGTCCAGCGTACCAACGATGGGCGCAATTCGCCCTCGACGCGGGCGAGACCTGTGCGCCGGGAGGATGAAAGAGTGGCTGCGGCGAACGGCTTCCTACCCCCTGCGCCGCTTCGCGGTGCACTTCCCCTCCCTTGTAGGGAGGGGGAAAACGGCGCCGTCGCCCGCGCAGTATTGACACTGGAGGCCTACACGTGAGCATCTCGCAGCACGACAAGGACATTCTTCGCGGCCTCGGCGGACGGATCGCTGCGATCGCCGCTTTGCCGATCAACCAACAGCGCGCTGAGAATGCGGCGCGAATCAACCGCGTCCAGCACGGCAAACCCACCGTTAGTATCTACCAGATCCCCTGGCACGAGATGAACGTGGACGACGAACTGACGCTGCGCTGCGAGGACCCGTTCTGCCAGGGCATCGAGGTCGGCTTGCGCCAGACGCTGTACTGCTGGGACCATCTGCAGGGCGATATGACGGTCTCGGGCACGATGTACCAGCCGCTGTGCATCAACGACACCGGCTTCGGCATCGCGGAGGACGTTGACATCGCCCGCACGGACGACGCAAACGACGTAGTCTCTCGGCGCTTCAACATCCAGATCAGCACCGAGGCGGACGCGGAGAAGATCGAGTTCCCCTCGGTGAGCTTCGACCCGCAGGCCACCGAGGAGCAGTACGAGAAACGCTGCGACATCTTCGACGGCATCATGCCGGTGGAGAAGTGCGGGGTCGGAGGCTTCTGGTTCGCGCCGTGGGATGAGCTGGTGCGCCTGACCGGGGTCACTGAAATCCTGATGGACATGGTCCTGCGCCCGGAATATGTGCACCTCCTGATGGATCGGTTCGTGTCGGCGTGGCTGCACCGCCTCGACCAGTACGAGGCGCAGGGGCTTCTCTCGGCCCCGACGAGCGAGCTTTGGGGCGTTGGCGCGGCGCAGATCTTCTCGGACGTGTCGCCCGAGATGCACGTGGAGTTCGCGCTGAAGCATGAGGCCCGCTTCTACGCCCGCTGGGGGCACAACTATTACGGTTGCTGCGAGCCGTTGGACCGCAAAGTGGGCATCCTGCGCGAGAACATCCCGAATCTGCGCAAGATTTCGATGAGCCCGTGGGTCGATTTCAACCGCGCGGTCGAGGCGATGCGCGACGAGTTCATCTTCGCCTGGAAGCCGAACCCGGCGGTCTTGGCGATGGAAAGCTGGGACCCCGAGTTCGTGCGTCGGGACATGGAGGAGAAGCTGGATAAGGCGAAGGACTGCATCGTCGAGATTCACATGAAGGACATCAGCACGGTGCGCTACGAGCCGCAAAGGCTTTGGGAGTGGGCGAGGATCGCCAGTGAGGTGGCGGAGAGTAGGGGGTAGGTAGGTTTTAGGTTTTAGGTTTCAGGGACGGCAGGGACGGCAGGGACGGCAGGGACGGCAGGAACGGCAGGAACGGCAGGAACGGCAGGAACGGCAGGAACGGCACCGCCAAGGTGCGCGCCATTGCAGGGAAGTCCCCCCCTTTGCATCATGTGGTCGCGCCATTTGTGGCGCGGAACGCGCGGTGAACCGCGCATCCACAGGGAAGGCAAGATGGTCCGCCGGATGCGCGTCTTCGTTGCTGTACCACCACTCTCCTCGTGAAAGCAGGTCCCAACGACTCCACGCAGGAACACTCACTCGTCTTGCACATTGCATCGCCGCAAATCATGGGAGGATGGCATGAGACCCAGATGTGTCGTTGCCGGTGGCGCCGGCTTTATTGGTTATCACATGGTGCGCAGACTGCTCGAAGAAGACTTCGACGTCGTTGTCGTCGATAACTTCGCCACCGGGACGCATCTCAATGCGCACGAACTGGCGCTCGAGGACCGCTGCGACATCATTCAGCGCGATGTGTGCCAGCCGCTCTCGGTTGCCGGGCCGGTGGACTATGTGATGAACCTCGCCTGTCCGGCCAGCCCGGCGGACTTCTCGCGTATCCCTGTTGAGATCATGCGCACGTGCTCGGAAGGCACCTACAACCTGCTGGAACTCGCCCTACATAAAGGCGCGCGGTACATGCAGGCCTCCACCTCCGAGATATACGGAGACCCGGAGCGCCATCCACAGACTGAGGACTATACCGGCAATGTCAACATTACCGGTCCGCGCGCGGTCTATGACGAGGGGAAGCGGTACGCCGAGGCCATCGCATTCGCGTTCCACCGCAAATACCGGCTGTCTATCGGTGTCGCGCGCATTTTCAACACCTACGGGCCACGAATGAGACTCGACGACGGGCGCGTTGTGTCGAACTTTTTCATGCAGGCGCTGAAAAACGAGCCGCTGACGCTCTATGGCGCGGGGGAACAGACGCGCAGTTTCTGCTATGTCACGGATGAGGTCGACGGTCTCTTCCGGCTGTTGGTCAGCGACCACACAGGGCCGTTCAATATTGGCAATCCCGCTGAAGTCAACATTCGGCAGGTCGCCGATCTGGTCATCGAACTGACCGGGAGCACTGCAGGCACGCAGTTCGTGCCCCTCCTGCACGCCGATGATCCGCGCCGGCGCAAGCCGGACATCTCTCTCGTCCAAAAGAAGCTCGGCTGGGAGCCCAGCATCGACTTGCGCGAGGGGCTGAAACGAACCGAGCCGTGGTTCAGGGCCCTGATGTTCGGCGAAAAACAATAACGCCGCGGAAAAGACGAGATGCCGCGCCGTGTTGCATGATGGAATGAGCGACCTGCAAGGGTTGCTGCATCGTCTGTAGGAGCGGTCTCCAGACCGCGATTGCCGTTGATATGCCGCTATAATGACATACATTAGTCATTATCTATTTCATTCTGTCGGATAATAACGGCTTGCTCGCACTCTGGAGAGTGCTCCTACAGACTTCTGCAATCACCTCGCCGATCACTCCCACGGCATAAAGCAGATCTTGACCGCCTCGCGCTTCTCCAGCAGGTCGATGCCCTCGCCGTAGCGCTCCAGTGGCAGCTTGTGCGTCACCAGGGGGCTGAGGTCGAGCTTCCCGGCCGCGATCAGGTCCACGGCGTACTGCGCCGATTCCCGGAAATGCCCCTTGTACCCAAACAGCGTCAGGCCGCCGTGTTGTAGCGCGTAGGTGTAGTCTTCACGCTGCACGCCGAAGAAGGCGACGCTGTCCCCCGTGTGGTCCAACGCGCACTGGACGGAACCCCTCGCGCCCACGCAGTCGATGCTGGTCTGCAAACGCACGCCGGCCCAGCGGGCCGGAACGTCGGCAGACATGTCGCCGGTCGGGTCGAAGCAGGCATCAGCGCCCACCTTCAGGGCTAATTCGCGCCGTGCTGGCACGGGGTCGAAGCCGATGACCTCGCGCGCGCCCTCGGCCTTCGCCATCTGCAGCGCGACCAGCCCGGCGGGGCCGAGGCCGAACACGCCGAAGCTGCGGCCGGCGATCACGTTCATCTGGCGCATGTCGCGGAACGGTGCGCCAAGGCACATCGCCAGTTCGAGTGAAGCCAGACCCTCCGGCGGCGGGCCCTCGGGGGCGAGGATGACGTTGTTGGCCTCGTGGACGACATACTGCGCATAGCAGCCGAGGCGGTCGTGGCCGGCATCGCGCCAGGCGCAGACGCGGTCGCCCGGCTTGAGGCCGGTGACGCCGGGGCCGACGGCCTCGATGTAGCCGGTCGCCTCATGGCCGGGCTGACCGGCAGTATACGGGTAGACGAACTGGTGGCCGACGAACATCGGCTCATTGTGGCGCAGGTGCAGGTCCCACTGTGGGCAGGTCGTGACCGCGACAATGCGCATCAGAACCTCGCCCTCGCCCGGTGTGGGCGTGGGGATGTCCAGGATAACGAACTCCTTTGGGGCTGTGACTTGCAGGATTTTCATGGTCTATACCTCCGTGATAGACGGCAACGGCTTCCTACCCCCTCGGTCCCGCTTCGCGGGACCACTCCCCTTCCTCGTGGGGAGGGGGAGAACGACGCCGACAGGATGCCGTTGCCGTTCTCCCCTCTCCACTCTGTGGGTATGTGTTTAGCGACACCTCTCTCAGACCATGCGGCAGCGCGACTTATCGCGCGGATTACGTCGCGTAACTACCAGCATCTTCGCTTTCAAGTGGATGCTTGCTCGTGCCGGCGGTGCAATAGGCGGAGAGCAGTTTGGGCCTGCATTTAGCGCGATGAATCGCGCTGCCACATGGTCGAAGAAGGCAGTCGCTAAACAGGTACTCCTGGAGAGGGGCCGGGGGTGAGGTTGCCGTCTCCGGGATGCTTTATGACATCTCTCAGCTCAGAACGACTGCCAGTTGATGCGGCTGAACAACTCGTGCAGGCGGGTCAGGCGCGCGTCGTCGAGATACGGCGGGTCGATGCAGCGCAGGTTCTCTTGCAGGCGCTGCGGTGTGCGGCAGCCGACGCAGCAGGTGCTGACGTCCTGTGACAGGACGTACCGGATCGCCGCCTCTGGAATGCCGTAGGGCTGTAGGAAGTCGAGCAGCGTTGCCTCGGTGTAGGGCGGCTCGGCGGGGAGTTGTCCGGCGGCGACGTAGCGGCGCGCGAGCTCCAGCGCGGCGGGAAGGCTCACGAGACCGGACTCCTTCGACGCCTGGTTGAGGGGCATCATCACAATCGTGCCCACATCATGCTGGCGACACAGGGGGATGGCGCTCTCCGCCGCGGTCTGCAGGAAGAGGTTGATCGTCAGCATCACCGCGTCGAACGCTCCGGTGGGCACGGCATGCTTGAGAATCTCGTGCGTCCCATCGCCCTCGGAAAGCTCGCTGATGCCGATGAACCGCACCTTGCCCTCATCGCGCAGCTTCACCATCGCATCGTAGCAGCCATCGGACATGAAACGATCGAGCGACTCGAGAGTGCGCAGGCCGTGGCCGAGGAAGACGTCGAGCCGGTCGCGGCGCAAGCGGCGCAGGCTCAGCTCCGCAGAGGCCACGAGTTCCTCAGGCGTGCCGGTGTAGTTCGCAGACGGGCCCCAGGCGTCGTAGGGGCGATACTTCGTTTCGACGATGATGTCGTCGTGGCCGACGAGGGCCTCGCCGAGGACTTCCTCGCTGATGCCGTCGTCATAGCCCGTGGCAGTGTCGATGATGTTGATCCCGGCGTCGATGCACGCCTTGACAGTGGTGATGAACTGCTGCGGGTCCTCGGCGGCGCCCCGGGCAGCGCCGAAGCTCAACTCCGAGACCTGCAGATCGGTCCGTCCGAAACGTCTGTACAGCATGGGATTACCTTCCTTCGCTGGGTGAGGGTGATGCTTGCAGGAGCGTGGTTCGACATGGGGTGGGGAGAGGCCTTCAAGGGGAGAGAGGTTGGATGCTGGATGCTGGATGCTGGATACGGGGCTCTGAACGCATGGTATGGCTTGACCCGGGGCCACAGCATCACCTGGTACGGTTCGCGCTGACCGATATAGTGTTGCCGAGCTCAGCGAACCCCAGGATGGAGCGATTCCCCGAACTTCCGGTATTCCCTCTTTTGAACTGTGCGCGGAACGCATCCTCGGATGCGTAATCTGGGAAGTTAGTCTCCAAGTTGCTGCCTCCCAAGTAGTCGGGGAGGATATCGCGGAAGTTCGTCGCGATTATGCGGTAGGTCCTGACGGTTGTCGCGGGTGGGTTTTTGGCTGTCGGCGCGACGGGGGCGGGGACCAGGAGCGCCTGTGCTATCTGACTGCGCCAACGTGCCCACTCCGCCCAGTTGCGCGTGTCGTCTCTGGCGGTCTCCGCATAGCCCCCGCCGATCGCCACCACGCCGGCCTGGCCCAGGATCGTGGTCAGTGCATCGGCGGGGGTGACATCCACCAGGGAGACCGTGACGCGCATGTCGCCTACGCCATCGGGAACGGCGACGTGGGGGAGGCTCCCGGCTTTCTCCAACGCCTGAAGGACATTCTTCAACGGCACATCGCGGAAGTCCAGCGATAGACGCTGCACAGGCTGTGGGGTTGGTTGCTGTGCCTGCGCAGCAGGGGCGGTCACAAGCGGTAGGGCGACTACGATGGCAATAATGAAAACTCTGGGCTGGTGGACACGCATCCTAACCCCTCCGGTGCGGAACATAACCGGATCGGCATCCGCCGCGCCGATCGCGGTCGTCACGCGTACGGCTACATAGACGCGCGATGTCCCGCTGAGTTCCCTCCATGGCGGCGTGCGCCGCTATCCGGTCCACCGGAATCAGAGGAGCGCACGGCGTACCGTACGCTCCTCATACCTCTTGGCCGGTTACCCCGGCGCGTCAGAATCCGGTGCTGCGATTGGTGCTGGTCGTGTTGCGGTTGGTGGTGTTGTTGGTGTTGCCGTTGTTGTTTCCGAACCCGTTGTTGTTGTTGCCGTTGTTGTTGTTGTTGTTTCCGTTGAGACCGCCGCCGTTGATGCTGTTGCGGTAGTTGTCTTCAGAAACGTACGAACCGCCGAGCATGTCCGAGAGCATCTCCACGTTCATGAAGTTAGTGGCGATGATGCGATAGACCTTATCCGCATTCGCCGCCGTCTTCGCCTGGCCGGCTGCCGTGCCCAACGCTGTCGTGCCCGGCATACCTGGCATCGTCGTGCTCGTCCCCCTGCCGACATCCAATGGCGTGTTGTCGATGCGTACAGCCGTCGGCGGCTGACGCAAGATGTCCGAGGTGGCCTGTGCAATAGTGGACTGGTTAGGGCGAGCGCCGGCCGCAACGGTCGTGGCCTTCTCCTTGATAGTGGTTGTGCCGCCGTCGTTGACAAGCGTCAAGTTCGCGCGGTCCAGTATGACGGTGAGCGCCTCGGTCGGAGTGTTGTCGACGAGCGACACGGTGATGCGCTTGTCGCCCGCCCCCTCAGGAAGCTGCAACGCGGGAAGGTTCCCGGCCTTGCAGACCGCCTGAAGGACGTCCTTGAGTGACGCGTCGGAGAAGTCGAGACTTAGACGTGGCGCAGCCTGCTGGGCCTGCGCGGAAAGCACGGGGAAAAGCGAGACGACAACTGCAATAGTGGTGATGAAGATGATCGGTCGAGATCTATGCATGTCACTCCCTCCAAAGTAGGAGTGAACCCCCAAACGGCTCTCCCGCGAGAGTCGCGGCCCCCGCTCTCGGGTTTACTCCACACATCACTACTATTAACGCTAGGAGTACCCGAAAAGTTCTGTTGGACACAAAATCTTACCGGTGAATCTCCGCCGGTTGCTGCGCCGGCAATGTAAGGATCAGGTTTGTGCCTTCCACCTGGCACGGAACCGGCGCGCCGCGTCCCTCCGCTGTCAGCATTGTCGCCGTCAGCGTCGTCGCGCCCCGTAGAGCCTTCGGCAGCGGCATTCGCACCTCACCCCCGGCCTTCGAGTAGCACAGGTACGCTCCCGCTCTCGTCGCCGGGACCAGGATGTTGTAGTCGCGGGCGATCACGTCGCCGTCGACGACTACGTCGAAGCTGCCGTGCGGGCCGGCGGCCTCGTCGACTCGCACGTAGGTGTCATCGCCATACCAGATGGTGCGCCGCGTGCCCTTGGCCTCGTAGCGCTGCATCTCCCTCTCGCGCAGCGCTTGGAACGGCGCGCTCACAAGAAAGACTTGGTCGGTGATGTATGATAGTGGCGTCTCTCTCGTATAGTCGTTACTGAATGTGTTGCCATATAGTAGTACATCCATATAGTCCGCCGGGGAGTTGACGTCCACTCCGCCGCCGCTTGTGGCGTGCCCGTGGTAGATGAAGGGGATGAACGGAATCGGCGTGTCGCCGGAGTACACCGTATCCCGCCTGCGCCATATATGCCACGCGTGCCCGATCGTGCCCAGCATCGGCCCGGTGAAGCCCTCCGAGGTGACATCGACCCCCGCCTTGTTGAACTCGTGGATGATCGCCCGGCGCGCCTCGGCCATCTCGTCGGCGGATACCGGATGCGCGGGATTCCAGTCCCTGCGCTCGGGCGCCGCCGACAGCACGTCGATGTGGTAGGACTTGCGGATCGGGAACATGCGCAGCGTCCGGCGCACCCGCTCCAGCCCCCCGTGGTTCAGGAAGGCGGCATAGCTGATGATGTACGACTGCCCGCCTGCCCAGACGCCCCCCTTCATAATCTCTCCGTTATCATCGCGGGCCATGATGTCATCGCTCCAGGCCGGCGAATCCTTATACGCGTCGTCGTAATTGTCATGGAAGCTGATGACCGCGTTGTACTTCTCGGCTTCCTTCATCACCTGGCACAGCTTCGCGTATCCTCCCAGGCGCTCATTTACGGTGAACACGTCCGGGTAGCCGGTGTCGTGGCCCCTGTGCTGCCAGCCGACGAGGTAGGCAATCTGCGGCATCCCGTCGGTCAGGTTGTGTAACTTGCGCACCAGATCGGAAGCCTGATCGAAGGTTGTATAGGTCTTGGCGCCCGGCGTATCACAGAAGATCTTGTATAGCACAGCGCCGCGGTAGATGGACGGCGGCGTGAAGGTGATCCGCGAGCGCAGAACCTTCGCCGCATCGGTCCACGAAAGCGTCCCGTCCGGCGCTGCGGTGGCGAAGTCCAGCCGCACGGCGGTCTGCCGGTGGGCGATGAACTGCAGTTCCGGCTTCGCCGCCCGGACGCGATAGGTGAGCCGCGCCGACAGCGAAGCCGCGGTCTCGTCGGCGCCGACATCGGCCACGGACGAGAGCAGCACGTCCTCCTGGCTCGGCACATCGACCGTGGCCAGCATGTCCGGGTTCACGATGGCCCCGCAAGTGCGGATTGTGAACCAGTTCGCGTAATGCTCCTGGGCCTCGGGCAGCGCGGTGGCCGGCGAGACCAGCCGCCCAGCGAAGCTCGGCAGCACCATGTTCCCCCGGTCCGCCTTGAGCGTCGTCGCGAGCCTCGGCAGCGTGACGGACATGAACTGGTAGCCGGGATGCTCGGTTACATCCTGCAGCGACACCGCCAGCGTTCGGCCGGTCACGGCGAAGCGGAGGGTGCAGTCGGCGGCCGGCGCGGCCCCGTCGGTGATGTGGGCGCGGTAGCTCGCCTCGCTCTCGGAGGCTTTCTTCGGCGCGTCGTAGACGACCTTGACACCTTTTTGGCCGGTCACCTTGTACGCCTTCTCTGACGGCTTGCCAATAAGGAAAGACGGTTCACTGTCACTGAACTCCGCACGCAGCGCCTTGTCGCCGGACTCATACCGGCATATCGTCGCCCGCGTTGCATCCAGCACGACCCGCAGAGCCCCCGATTGGATGACGACGGTGCGGGCCGGGTCCCGCAGGAGTTTCGCCGTTGGCGGCTGTGGCGGCATGGGCGCAAGGTCGACCACCAAGGGAGCCAGTGCGGGCGCTTGTCCGGCGGCGACAACCTCGAAACTGGCCGCCCGGCAGCGGCCGTCGGCGGTGACGATGTCCGGGTTCGCCAGCGCCAGCCTCTGACCGGTTTCCTTCGCGTACAGGCCGAGGAGAAGGTCGTAGACGCCGGGCTTGGCGTTGTCGGGGATGTGGATGACCCCGCGCGAGCGGTGGACTTCCCCCGGCATCCAGTGCATGGTGTCCGGCGCCGGCGCGAAGTCGCCGCCGAACATCGGGTACGCCACATTGTCCTCCGGCGCGCCGGGCAGCCTCGGGTGCACGAACACCATGTACAGGTCATCTGCAGCGGCTGTGCCGGCGTTGTTCCACCAATACACCACGCCGAGCGATTGGCCCGGCGCAACTTGCCGCGAGCCGAGTTCGATGCGTACGAGCTGCGGCTTGAAGCTGTCCTGTGACATGGCGGGCGCTCCTATTACAGCGACGAGTCCTATTATGGCGAGTTTCAGTCTCATGTTAGGCACCATTCCGGTGGGAGGCTTTGCACAACTGACTCAGGCGTGTCCGGGACCCCTGTAGCCGCCGTGCCAGGGGAGGCCGAAGGGCTCGCTGTACGGGCGGAAGGGCACCATGTCGGCGATCTCCTGCAGGCGCTGGAGCATCTCGGGCGGGAGTGGGCCCTTCTCTATCGCAGCCACGTTCAGCTCCACCTCTTCGACCGAGCGCGCGCCCATCAGCATCGTCGAGACATCGGGATTCGAGATCACCCAGCGCAGGCAGACCTCGGCGAGGGGCAGGTCGATCTCGTCGAGATAGGCGTACAACGCCTTGTACTGCTCGCGCCGGGGCGGGCTGAGCCACGGCGCGCCGTGGTTCACCTCGTCATCGAACCGGCGCGACAAGGCGCCCTGCTGCAGCGGCGAGCCGCAGATGACGCCCATGTTCTGCCGTTTGGCCTCGGGCAGGACGGCGATGGCCGCCTCGCGCCACAGGAGGCTGTAGTTGAAGGCGGTCAGGACCACATCATACGCGCCGGTGGCCATGATGCGCGGCATCTCGTAAGCCGTTGTGCCGCCGAGGCCGGTGAAGCGGATGAGACCCTCGTCCTTCAACTCCTGCAAGAAGTCCGAGACCGGCCCATAGAAGCGGTCCCAGTCGCTCCACCAGTCCCACTGGCCGGGGCGATCCGGCTCGTGGATCATCAGGATGTCCACCGCGTCGCGCTTGAGGAGCCGCAGACTTTCGGCGAACGAAAACTTGAGTTGGTCCTTGTCCTGGGCATTGAACGGCTCGGGGCGTCCGCCCAGCTTGGTGGAGATGATGTAGGGCTGGGGCACGCCATCGAGGGCCTCGCCGAGGACCTCCTCGCTGTCGAGATACGAAGGGGCGGTATCGACGTAGTTGACGCCCAATTCTAGGGCGCGATGGACGGCGTCATAGGCGCGCTGCCGCTCCGGCCCGCCCGCCTTCGAGACGAACAGCCCGCCCATCGA
>CAYWBK010000155.1:0-12891 GCA_964455745.1 uncultured Armatimonadia bacterium | reverse complement strand
GACATAGCAGTTACACGCCTACGGTAAGTAACAAGACGCCCGCCCCACGCGCGACTCCGATGCAGTGAGATGCAAAGAACGGCCCGTGAGCATCCGGGCCGTTCTTCTGTCTTCTGTCTTCTGTCGTCTGTTATCGGCCGTCCTCTGCCGTCTACCCCAGCCACGGGTTCGTCTGTTTCTCTTCGCCCAATGTCGTCGCCTCGCCGTGACCGGGGTACAGGACCGTCTCGTCCGGGAACAGCTCGATGATGCGCGCCAGCGATAGCTTCATCGCGGGTGGATCGCCGCCGGGGAAGTCCGTGCGGCCGATGCTGCCCGCGAACAGCGTGTCCCCGGTGAACACGACGCCGTTAGCCGCAATGCAGCAGCTTCCGGGCGTATGGCCTGGAGTGTTGTAGATGCGCAGCGTCAGGTCCCCGACGCGCAGTTCGTCGCCGTCGCTGAATGTGCCGTCAGCCTGCGAGGGCACGTGCTCCAGGCCCGTCAGCGCCCACTGCCGACCGTCCCCCTCGATCAACTCCTGGTCCGCTTCATGGACGAGCAGCCTCGCCCCCGTGGCTTCCTTTACCGCACGGTTCGCCGCGGTGTGATCGGGGTGGCCGTGGGTGTCGAGGATCAGCGCGACGCGCAGGCCTTGCGACCCGACCGCCTGCAGGATGGTGTCGGCGTCGCCGCCGGGGTCGATGACGACCGCCTCATCGCTTGCATCGGCGCTGACGATATAGCAGTTCGCCTCGATAATCCCGACAGGCAAAGTGATGACGTTCAAGGATCGGTTCCTCCCCCTGCATAGCGCAGGCAGTGTCGGCGGTGGGGCCCTCAGCGTTCTTCGGCCAGGCCCTGAGGGCATACTTCGGCCGCGCCGTGTGCTTCGAAGTCGTCCGCCTCATCAATCGAGCCGGCGCAGCGGGCGCGCACGCGGCGGACGTAGTCGCGGTCGTAGTCGGATAGCTCGCCGGCCTGTGTGAAGCAGACCTCGGCGCGCTCTTCATGCCCCAGCGCGGCGTGGCACTCGGCCAGCAGGAACTGGTAAGCGTAGTTTTCCGGGCACAGGAGCGCGGCGCGCTCAAACATCGCCAAAGCCGCTTCAGGCTGCTCCTGGCGCATGTAGGCTGCGGCAAGGCGCAAATGGTAGAACTCGTCGAGCGGGGCGCAGGAGATCGCCGCCTGGTATTCCTGGACGGCTTCCTCGAGGCGGCCCAGCCGGAAGTACACGTCGCCCAGCTTGAAGTGGTAGAAGCCGTCCTCCGGCTGCATGTTCACGGCGCGGGAGATATTGGCGCAGGCTGAGGCGAGGTCCCCGAGGCGAGCCTGGACTTCCCCGAGGCGGTAGACGAAGTAGTGGCGATCCGGGCGGCAATCGACTGCGCGCTGGATCGCCCGCACGGCAGCCCGCATCCGCCCGAGGCCGATGAAGAACTCGCCCAGGCTGAAATGCGCTTCGGCATGACGCGGCTGCAGGGCGAGCGCCTTGGTGAAGGCGCGATAGGCCTCGACAGGCTTCTCGGCGGCGGCATAAGCGTCGCCCAAACCAGTGCGCGCATCCGGGTTGTTGGCGTCGAGTTCGACCGCGACTTCGTACTGCCGAATCGCCTCTTCGAGAAGATCGTTCTCGGCCAATTCCTGCGCGATGCGCAACCGGATGTCAGCTTTGCGTCTCAGGAGCTGCGGCTCATCGTTCGCCGCGCGACGTCTTCGTGGCATCTCCTCTATCCTCACAGCCCCGCAGCCGACTTGCGGACCTTCGCATACCCTCGCGCATGCGCGAAGTCGGCTTCTCAGAATGCTCCCTTGCTGTCGAGCATGAGCGTGACCGGGCCGTCGTTGACCAGTGACACGTGCATGTGTGCTCCGAACTGCCCCGTCGCACATTCTACTCCACGGGCGCGAATCGCCGCAACCAGATCGTCGAAGAGTTCGGAGGACACTTCCGGCGCCCCCGCAGCGGTGAAACTCGGACGGCGTCCGCGACGGCAATCGCCGTACAATGTGAAGTTCGGCGCCAAGAGCACGCCGCCCCCGATGTCGATCACCGACAGGTTCATCTTACCCGTCTCGTCCGGGAACACGCGCAGGTTGACGATTTTATCGGCAATCTGAGAGATATCCTCAGCGCCGTCACCGTGCGTGAAGCCCGCGAGGACCATCAACCCACGGCCAATATGGCCGAGAGACTCGCCCCCGACGCTGACCTCCGCCGTCTCAACCCGCTGGATGATGACTCGCAAAGCCGTGTTCCCTCTGTTCTTAGAAGCGAGGTGGGCGCGACAATCTTGTCGCGCGTGAGGCGGCGTCCCTCTCCATCATCTTTCCTGTGGGTGCGCGGTTCACCGCGCAATTTGCGCCATGAATGGCGCATCCACAGGATACAAGGGGGTGACAGGCTCAGCCGGCAGCGCTTCTCTGCCTACACCACCGCGAGAACGCCGAGACGCACGAGAATCCCAGAGCGTCTCGTCCCATCTCATCTTTCCTGTGGGTGCGCGGTTCACCGCGCAATTTGCGCCATGAATGGCGCATCCACAGGATACAAGGGGGTGACAGGCTCAGCCGGCAGCGCTTCTCTGCCTACACCACCGCGAGAACGCCGAGGGGCACGAGAATCCCAGGGCACTTGCGATCTCCTTCATCTGCCGCCCCTGCGCCCGCATTTCCTCGACGCGCGTCATCCGGCACTGGTCCACGTATTCATGCACGGACTGGCCGGTGTAGTGCCGGAAGAGCCGGAGCAGATGATACTTGCTGTACCCGGAAATGCACGCCAGGTTGTCGAGGCTCGCGCCCCTGCCGGCGGTCTCGCGGATATGATCGCGGATGGTGTAGATGATGCTTCTCTGGAAGTCCGCCGTCTCCTCCCGCGTAGGGCTGGCATACCCCTCCTCGGCCAGGCCGCAAAAGAGCAGCGCCAGCGCGCCCCGGGTCCTGGCCCGGACGAGTTCCGGCCTCTGGCTCTCCCGCGCACCCGTAGGGAATAACGCACTCCCTTCCCCCGCCGCCTCACGAGGGATCAGCGCGCTCCACTCGCCAATGGCATCGCCGCCAGTGCCGCCGACGCGGATCAGACGCGCGACGAAATGCTGAGGCATCAGCGTCAGCCAAAGATGCCGCGCCGGGGGCATCCACGGGGGATAGAAGGCATCGTGGTCCTCGCCCGAATCGAGGAGGAAGATGCTGCCCCGCCGGCGGGCGAACACGCGCCCCGCGAAGCCCTGCGCGCTTCCGCCGTCGAAGGCGAGCAGTATCTCGCGGTGTGGATGCGAGTGCGTGTTATCCGCCATCCAAGCCTGGTGCCGCGCATCCGGCGTCGGCGGACACTCAGACGGGAAGGCCGACGAGACGACCGTCCAGGTGTCGGCGGACAGCAGCGTCTCCAGCATGTCTTCAGAGAAGAGTCGGTTCTCCATTGGCGACACAGATCATAGCAATAATGGTTCATACATAGCAATAACGGTCTATTGGACCTATCGCGCGTTCGCGGTATCATGCGCCATAGTGACAGGCATCCAAGCAACTATGGTACATCCCGCCATTCCAGGAGTGATTGCGATGACAGCCACGACCGGATTGTCAAACCAACTGGCCCTGACCGGCGGGGCCCCGGCGGTGACCGGGCCGGCCCCGCAATGGCCCATCGCGGGTGAGGAAGAGGTCCGCTGGATGGAGCAGGTCGTCCGCAGCGGACAGTGGAGCTGGCTCGGAGAGCACGAGCGCGCCTTCTGCGAGGAGTTCGCCGGGTTCATCGGAACGAAGCATTGCCTGTGCCTCGCCAACGGCACCGTGACCCTCCAGTGCGCCCTGCAGGCTGTCGGTGTAGTGCCCGGCGATGAGGTCATCGTGCCCGGCCTCACCTGGGTCGCGACCGCGCAGGCAGCCATCGACATCGGCGCGAACGTCGTGCTGGTGGACATCGACCCCGAAACTCTGTGCATCAGCCCGGAGGCGGTCGAGGCCGCGATCACGCCGCGCACGCGGGCGATCGTCCCGGTGCATCTGTACGGCTGCATGTGCGACATGGACGCGATCATGGACATCGCCCGCCGACATGGCCTGAAAGTCGTCGAGGACGTGGCCCACCAGCACGGCAGCCGCTGGCGCGACCAGGGCGCGGGGGCCATCGGAGACGCGGGCAGCTTCTCCTTCCAACTCAGCAAGGTGCTCACCAGCGGGGAGGGCGGAGCGATCACGTGCAATGACGAGGAAGTGTACCGGGTCGCGTTCTGCCTCAAACAGGTCGGCTGGACGCCGGACCTGCAGCCGGGGAAGCACTATGGGCACAACTACCGCATCACCGAGATGCAGTGTGTGCTGCTGCGAGGCGGCCTATTGCGCCTCGCCGAGCAGACCCTCCGCCGGGATGCGAACGCGCAGAAGATCGCAGGGGCGCTGGCTGAGATGGGCGGCCCGCTGCGGGCGGCGAGGCGTGACCCGCGCATCACGCGGCAGGCGTATTACACGATGACCTTGCATTTCGATCCGGACCGGGCGCAAGGCGTCTCGCGAGCGCAGTATTTCGCGGCGCTGGGCGCCGAGGGCGTGCCCATCGGGGAGACGTACCCTCCGGTGTACCGAAGCCCTCTGCTCAACCTCTACGACACCACCAGCCCGATCCCCTTCCGCGACCCGGCGCTTGTCCAGGACTACGCCCGGCTGCAGCTTCCGAACACCGAGCGAGCCGTGACGCAGACAGGGGCCGTGCTGTCGCACACGCACCTGCTCGGAGACGATGCGTACATCGGCCAGCTCATCGGGGCGGTGCGCAAGGTCAACGCAAACCTGGACGCCGTCGCCCGCCATTTCGCGTAAGAGGCCGAAGAGAGGGAGGGGCGGCATGGTGCCGCTAATTAGGCGGCGCGGGCCGTGTGGAGGGGCCGGACTACGGGACCGCTGGCTCGCCAGCGGTACAAGTATCCGGCCCGGCCGTTCACCCCTGCGCGGACGGCTGGGGCCGGATACTTCGAGCGCCTAACGGCTGGCGCTCTCGTAGTCCGGCCCCTCCTTAAACGGCATCTCACCATAGGTTAGCGCCTATGAAGGCCGGGGGTGAGGTCGCCGTTCCGCGCTACAACCTGCGCAGCGTGACCGTCCAGTCTATGATGTCGATCGCGTTGCGCTGCGCGTCAGTCGCGCCGGACAATGGCGCCAGCAACGTCGGGGCATTGGGCACCACTGGATACAGCGCGCTCGAGTTGCGGTACGTGGTGTAGTTGTTGGTGACGAAGGTGATGTAGTTGTTCCCGTACAAGCCCATGCCATCGTAGCAGTGCTGGCGCGGATCGGTGATGGTCGGATCGGTGATCAGTCGCGTGGTGGTGATGATGTTAAAACTCAAGTTCGAGGCCCCGCCGAATGTCGCCATGTCGAGCGTGAAACGCAGTTGATTCCCGCCCGCGGGCAAAGTGCGGTCGTACGGCCTCCCGAGCAGCGTGTCGCTCCCGCCGACGGTCAGAGTAATGACTGCCGCCGGGCCGGAGGTGTTCAGGTCGGACGTCGTGATCGTCACGCCGGGGATCGGCGGGGTGGCGGTCGGGGTTGAGGAGTTAGCCGTGAGCGTGCGCGTCACCGCAGGCTGCGTGCCGCGGCTCGAGCTGTTGAAGACGTCGCTTACGGTTCCCACCGCGGGCGGAATGACGACGGTCTGCGTTCCGGCCACGGCAGCCGAGAGGTCGAGCGTCAGCCCCAGATCGTTCAGCGACGACGTGGTGAGCGCAACGCCGCCGGCGTTCAGGGCGTTGATCGCCGCCAGCGCGGCGCCGGTCAGCGCGTGGCCGCCATTTGCGGCAGGCGTGAAGGTGACGCCACCCGCGACAGTTTGCCCGGCGGCAGACGTCTGAATGGAGAGAGTGCCGGCGTTCTGGTCCGAATCGTTCGTGACGGACTGAATCATCCCGGCGCCGGACACCGTAGGCGTGCCGAGGGCGACGTTCGTCACCGTAAGCGTATGCGAGCCTGCCTCCGCCGAGGTTGGCGACCCGCTGACAGCGGTGATTCCGTCTCCGGATGTGGTCAGTGTCGGGACGAGGTTCACCTTCCAGACGGTGTAGTCGCCGGCGGTGTATTGGACGTAGTAGCTGATCGTCCCCGTGCCCCAGCCATTGCCCCAGTAGGGCCCCGCCGCCACCGGCAGAGGGCCGGTCAGGCCGTCATCCCCATTGGAGTTGAAGGCGAAGAAGTAGTACAGGTTATCCTCCACCGGGCCGTTGAAGGTCGCGCTGACATCCATGACCGCCGACGGCCCCCCTACCCCGCCGCCACGCGCACAGCCCGCGACGAACACGGCCACGATTGCCCCTGTCACAAGCCACAGACGGTATGTGCTCATTCGCCGCCCTCCAGCCGCGCGGCCGCGCGCCTTGCGACCTCCGCGGGATTGTCGAAAAGCACCTCGGCCAGCAGACGCTCCGGCAGGCCCGCGCAACGGGCCACCCGCCGGGCGAATTCCTCGGTGAGAAGCTGGTTCGGGACGTGGGCGTCGCTGTCGAGGACCATCTTCACTCCCGCCTCCTGACATATCCGCACCACGCGCCCGTTCCCCAGGCTATGCCCGTCTTTCGCGGTGATCTCGATGAACACCCCGTTCTCGGCGGCCAACTCGGCCTCTTCCGTGGTCAGCAGGCCCGGGTGGCCGAGGATGTCCACATACGGGCAGCTCACCGCGGCGAGATTCGTGCCCGGTTCCACGGGTTCCACCGGCGTCTCCCCGTGCACGACCACGAAGGCCGCCCCGAGGTCCCTGGCCTGCCGCGCGAGATCGGGGATGGACGACGCCGGCACGTGGGTCAGCTCGACACCGGGAAAAGCTTCAAACTGCCATCGCTCTCGGGCGAGGGCGCAGTCCAGGCCGACCTCTTCGATGACGCGCTTCATCGTCCCCACTCCGACGTGGTCGGAGATGCCCAGAGCCGAATACTCATTGATGATGCTGCGGCGGATCAGCTCGATCGGGGACAACACCCCGTCGCTGAGGAACGTATGAGTATGGAAATCATATACCATGATGGCAAAACACCTGTGCTGCCTACGGAATATCGCGTGGGGCAGGCGTCTCGCCTGCCAATGCCCTGCTTCCGCCGTTCCAGAGTGTTGCAGAGCGACAAGTGGACCGGCAAAGATCGCTGCCGATGCTTGCACTCAGGGAAGTCGTTCGCCGCTGCCGCCGGCCCTCCCTCCGATGGACGAGGCAGGGGGTAACAAACCGTAGCCGCCATGCCTCCCCGCCAGCCGGCGGCCCCTACATCATCAGCCGCAGGCCCCCTGCCTAAAGCGGAGCAGGGAGCGCATCGCCTGCGCTCCCTTCCCGATGGTCATTTGTCGCCGCCGTCGGTCGTCTCCCGGCCCTCGGCCTCCGCCGTCACGACCTCGTGCTCACCGACGGCACCCAGTAGACCGGCTGGGCCATCTGCTCTTCATGCGACCACTTGCAGTGCCCATCCAAAAAGCCGAAGTTGATGCCGTCGTTGTGCCTCTGGGGGAAGTTGTTGCCGATCCAGCTATTGTCTCTGGGCGGAGCGCTTGCGCTGTACTGTGTGTTCCCACAGATCGTGTTCTTCGGGTCATTGATATGCCAGTAGGTCGGCTTCTGCCCCGGAGCGGTCATGCCGAGGAATTCAGGGTTGACGTCCGCGACCAGAATCTTGGAGGACGCGTCGAAGAAAGCACTCTCCGCCTGCCCCGACGCCAGCCAGTTGAGGCCATATCCCGGCCCGAGGTCCTTGCGATCCGGGCAGAACATGATCTGATCGTTGTGGGTGTAGGGGAAGATGGCGTCATACCACATCAAACTTGCCGTCTGACCCCAAATAACAATTTCGTCGTAGTCCTGGGAATACATGGAGATGGCCATGCATATCTGCCGCACGTTGGAGAGGCAGGCGGTTGACCGCCCCTTTTCGCGCGCCCGGGCGAACACGGGGAAGAGAATGGAGGCCAGAATCGAGATGATGGCGATGACAACCAGCAACTCGATCAAAGTAAAGCCGCGGCGGGTTCTGCTCATAGAGGCGTCCTCCTGGGCGCACTGCCGGTGACCATGTGATGATCTACTTATTCGCATAGACGCTGAACGTATCCTGCAAGTTTGGTGCCCTATGAGGTAATTGCAAAAGTCGCTGCGTCGTCTGTAGGAGCGGTCTCCAGACCGCGATTGCCGTTAATACGCCGCGATAGCGACATGTTTTCGTCTCCATAGACGCTATTTTAGCACACTATGGGGTCCGGTCGCATTGCCGGGCACAGCCCGGCGCGGAGAGTGCTCCTAGACTTTTGCAGTTACCTCTTATTATGTTGACATTTCCCGCCCCCCGCAAGTTCCATACCGCGCGCTCACCGGAGGAATCAGGCGGCAACGGAGGCGAATACCCCTGCCGGAAGCTTGACGCCCCCCCAAGAGGTGACGACTCGATGCCCGCACGCAACGACTTCTCCCGCGTCCGCCAATCTCTCCTTCTCCAGGGCAAACCCGACCGGGTGCCCCTTTGGGAACTGGAAATAGATCGCGAGGTGAAGCAGGCCTTCCTGGGCAGGGAGATCGCCGTCCCCGCCGACGAAGCCGGCGGGATCGCCGATGAAGTCGCCTTCTGGGTGCAGGCCGGGTATGACTACGTGCCGCTTTCCGTCGGCCTATTGCACGTCGCAGAGGTGCTTTCCGGTGAGGCTGCGCGGCTGAGCCGAGACAGCTACTCCGTCTACTCGGCCGAGCGCGAGGTGAAGTGGGCCGCCGAGGGCGAGGGCGTACTGACCTCATGGGAACAATTCGAGGCCTTCCCCTGGCCCGATCCCGACGACATCGACCTCTCTCACCTGCACGCCGTAGCCCGGCTCCTCCCCGAGAACATGCGCATCATCGCAATCGTCGGCAAGATTTTCACCGCGACGTGGATGCTGATGGGCTTCGAGGGCTTCGGCTATGCGTGTGCCTACCAGCCGGACCTCGTTGCCGCGGTGTTCCGGCGCATCGGCGAAATACAGTACCGCGTCTGCCAACGCTGCCTCGAGACGCCCGGCGTCGCCGCCCTGTGGATGTCGGATGACATCGCCTACGGTCAGGGGATGATGGTGTCACCCAAACTCCTGCGCGAGCACCTGTTCCCCTGGTACGCCAGGCTCGGCGCGGAGCTGAACGCGGCGGGCATCCCCTTCATCTTCCACTCGGACGGCGACCTGTGGCCGGTCATGGACGACATCCTCGCCTGCGGCTTCAACGCCATTCACCCCATCGAGCCGAAGGCGATGGACAGCCGTGAGGTGAAGGCCAGATACGGGGATCGTCTCTGCCTGACCGGCAACATCGAACTGGACCGCCTGTCGCGGGGCACGCCGGAGGAAATAAGGGAGATGGTCAGACGCAACGTGTCTGAACTAGGAAACGACGGGGGGTACTGCGTTGGTTCCTCGAACTCGGTGACTTACTACGTGCCGCTGGAAAACTACCTGGCGATGATCGAAGCGGCGCTGGAGGGGTAGGCGTGTAGAATCTTAGAATTCGATTGGCGTTCAATATGCACCGAATTACAGAAGGATATTGGCGATTCTGACCACGAAGACGCGAAGACACGAAACGACAATGAAGATACCAAGCAAGCGGTTTGGCCGTTTAGTGCCCTCGTCTTTGTGGTCAATTCATCTTGTCGTTCTCTGTGCTCTCTGTGCTCTCTGTGTCTCTGCGGTTGAATGCCGTAGACCCACCACCCGGAATCAAGCGGGAGAGCCGCCGCCCATGACTGGCGCGAACGGCTCTCCCGTGGAAACGGATGATGGGGCTCCGGCGGCGTCAGGGGGAGGGTTACACGACAGCCGCCTCAGTACGGACGCCCTGCATCATCGCGTTGATTTTGGCCTTGATTGTCCCCTCGTGACCGGGAACGCTCAACACATCGCACTCGGTTCCCAGGATGAACGGCTGGCCCGCCTCATCCATTTTCCTTACCAGTTCCGCCGCGCTTTCCTGAACCTGCTCGACGGTGATGTCGGCGTCGGAGAAGAACCGCTTCGAGGGCAGGTTCCCGAACATCACGATGTCATCCGGCGCCAACCGTGCATCCTCCCAAAGCTTCCGGGAGCTTCCAAGGCTGAGAATAACCGGCTCTAATTCGACGAACTTCGATACCATGTAGTCGTTCAACTCGCCGCAGCAATGGAAAGCCAGGTCCACATCCCAGGCGGCGAGAAGCGCGCGCAGGCGCAGGTTGTACTTCATCACGTAGCGCTCGAAGATGTCCGATCCGGCGTCGATCTGCCGTGGGGAGAGATAGACCGCGTTCGCCGCCGGTTCGGCCACGAAGATCATCCTCGCCCCGGCTTTGATCTGGGCATCGACGTACCGCAGGATCACGCGGATCGCCATGTCCAGCACCTGCTCGACGGCCTTCACCTCATCGTCCATGTCGGCGCTGACGCCCGCGCCCGCCAGCGCGATCGGCACGATCGGGTCACTGAGGAGCTTGGTCATCAACGAGAACGGACCGATGCACATGCCCACAGGCACGAGATCGGTCTCGTGAGCCACATAGGCGACGGCTCGCGTCATCGCCGCCATCCGCCGGTTCAGCGGCTCATTGATGCGCTCCCGCACCGTCGCCAGGGCTTGCTCGCCCGGGGGCCCGGCGAAGTGGTAGGCCGGCGCCTGGTCGCGGGGGACGCCCAGCAACTCCAGCAGCCAGTGCTTCTCAAGCTCCAAGTCCATCGTCGGCAGAGCGAGCGGGGTTCTGTAGCGCGAGGCCGCTTCCTCGAACACTTTCCCGAGCGCAATGCCGTCGTTGAGGACGGCCGCCGGGTCACTATGTTCGTGCAAGATGACATCTGTACCGATGGGCATTGCCAGACCGGAGTTCGCGAGATCGAGGTAGAAACGTCGTTCCATGAGAGTGCTCCCTGTGCGCCGCGATGAACCTGCGGAGCCTTTGTTGCACACAGTCTACCCGCTGTGCGCGTGGGTATCTGGCACTCCCGTGCGAACTTGGTGGGGAAATCGGACCATCTTCTTGTAATGTGGTGCGGAGTGGGAATCTGGTGCAGGGGATACGGGACGGGCTTACTCCGCCCGCCTGGGCCGGAACGATCTCACGCTTGCGAACACTCGAGATCGCCCCGGCACATGGGTGGGCGCTGAACAGGCACTACGAGCCGGTCGGAACCTCCTCGGCCCGTCGAGTTCGTAAAGCCCCGGCACCCTCTGCACTCCGTGTAAAGGGAGCCGGGGAGGATTTCCCCCTACCCTCTCCTCGGCTCAAACACTCTCTTGCCGGGATGCTTGTTGACCTGATAGTTCTTCAGCGGGGCCATCTTCTCCCCGATCCCGACCTTGTCCCCCACCTTGTCGAAGCGGGCCACGATGACCGACCAAACGCACTCTTGCTCGGAGTCGACCTCGCACTTGCCCTCATCCGAGCCGCCGCATGGGCCGTTCACCTGGCCCTTCGGGCAGCGGGTGATCGGACAGACCCCGCCGTAGTCGTCAATGACGCAGTCCGAGCAGCACGAGCACCACTCGAACAGGTTGCCGAGGCGCACCGTGTCGGCAAGGAACAGGCTGTTGCAGCCTGGGTGCGTGCGCTTGCCGCTGTTCTCGGCGACCGCCTGCGCACCCGCGCCGCAGCATAACACCAGCACGCTGTCAGCGGCTTCCAGCTCCGCCTTGTGCTTGCGCATCATGCGGGCGCTATCGAGAACCTGGCAGGTGGAGTCGGGGATGACCGAGCCGGTCACGGTCTTGCCGGCCTCCTGAAGCTTCTGGGTCATCTCGGCGACCTCCGCCTCGCCGCCGGTCTGACAGAGTGTGGCGCAGTCGCCACAGCCCACGAGGAATACTTTCTCCTCACCCTCAAGCATCTTGATGATCTCTTCAAACGCCTTCTGCTCTGTTGCAGTCATTCACATACACCTCAAACAAAATCAGGGAGTTACCAGGCCCTGCGTAACGGCGCCCGTCCAGGCTATTCCTTCTCCGGCCAGCCGTGGGGGTCGAGGTTCGCCAGGCGCTCGGCCTTCTCCTGTAATCCCGCCGGGGCCACTTTCTCCGGATGTTTCTGGTAGTAGTCGATCATCGCCGCGGCGATGCCCTGTTCGGCGAGCACCGAGCAGTGCATCTTCACCGGCGGCAAGCCGCCCAACGACTCCACCACGTTCTTATTGCTGACATGAAGGGCCTCTTCGAGGGTCTTGCCCTTCACAAGTTCGGTGACCATCGAACTCGTGGCGATCGCCGCCCCGCAGCCGAAGGTCTTGAACTTAATGTCGGAGATCCGCTCGGTCTCCGGGTCTACCCTGATCGTAATGCGCATCATGTCCCCGCACTTGGGGTTCCCCACATCGCCGACCCCATCGGGGTCTTCGATCTCACCCATGTTGCGCGGGTTCTGAAAATGCTCCATGACCTTCTCGCTATACATGACCCAAAACCTCCTGCCGGCTCCCGCCGATCGGCAGATGCGAACGTGCTTCACTGGCTGTGGCCCTACTATGGCCACGCGATGCCGGACCAATTGCGTAACTAGGTTACTATCTCCATTATACGCGGTGGCTGCGCGCGCTGCAACTGGCTCTCGATGTATTCCGCGCCCATCGCGATAATACCTTCCGTATCTGGCTCTTCCTCAATGTGTGTGGGTGGCTTGACATGGGCTGAATGGACTGTCCGGCACATCGGGCCGTGACCCGTTCGCCGGCCCCGTCTCGGGCACGCGGTCGTTGGCCGTGCCGTTGCGTCCGCAGGACGCCCGGCCCCGCCGCAGGCGGGGACCCTCAGCCGGATGCTTCAGCGTCCGGGACACCGCGCCGCACCAAAACCCTCCCGTCCGCAGGACGGGTGGCCGAAGGCCCTATGGCCCGCGTCATCGACGACCTGGGCGGCTGCGCCGCCACCCGTCCTGGCGGACGGAAACGACCCCACTACCGGCC
>CAYWBK010000154.1:0-12895 GCA_964455745.1 uncultured Armatimonadia bacterium | reverse complement strand
CAAGTCAGGCAGGGATGCTCGCTGGTCAGGGGAAGGGGAGAATGCCGTGGGAAAGCTTGACGGACGGGTTCGGCTGGCGTTGCTGATGGCTCTACCGTTCGTGGTGGCGATTGGGCTTGCGGTTCGCAACCAGGCCTACGCGAAGCTCGACGCCGGCGCCGCGCGGGAGGCATTGCTGGCGGTTCTCGCATCGGCGCCGCGTGCGGATGCCGGGCTCGCCGCCGTTCAGGGAGCCCAGGCCAGCGAAACCGATGCCGCGGCGATGGATGCGGCTGCGCTCGCATACATCAAGGCTGTGCAGCGCAGAGACTATAAGAGCGCGTGGGAACTGGTCCACCCCGATGCGCGCGGGACGTGGACCTTCGAGACATGGCAGAGCCTGCGCAAGTCGATGGAGCCGTCGGCCGGCGAGGAGGGATCGCATAGCGGCATGGAGACGGTTCTCCTGCTGATGGGCAAGAAGGCGCAAATCAAGGAGCTTATCACGCGAGGGATGTCCGGCATGGCGCGGGTGGGGGTAACACTGGAACTGCCGGCGCGACTCGCCCTGAGGAAGGCCAAGAGCGGCGGGTGGGCAGTGGACCTTGCAGCCACCGACGACGCCGAAGCGTTCAGCAACGCGGCGGAGCAGCTCGCCGCGATCAACGCGAAGGGGCGCGGCGGCGACATATACCAGATGATGATGATGTCGGAACTGGAGGACGCACCCTCCAGCCTCGGCTTCGCCGCCGCAATGATGCCTGAGGCCACGTATACGGCGACCTCCCACGGAATATCGGGCGACAGGGGCACGGTGGCCTTCAAGGGCACGGCCGTCCTCGACCTGGCGGTGCCATTGGCGAACGGCGATGAGGGCTGGAGCGTCGCATGGTGCCGGGGCATCGAGCCCTTCCCCGCCGGCAAATCCATCGCCCAGTACCTGGACGAGGAGATCGCCATCGGGCACGTGACGAATGACCCGCGCAATCGCAAGTGCCAGGAGAATCTGGAGCAGATCTCGCAGGCCCTGTCCATCTACGCGCAGGAGCACGAGGGGCGCTTCCCGCCGGCGGCGACGTGGCAATCCGCGGTGAGGCAGCGAGTCAGAGGCGAGCAGCCCTTCGTATGCCCCACGGACAGTGAAGCGAGGAACACCAGTTACGCCTTTAACTACAAGCTGAGTGCAGTCGCTATGCCCAGCATTCCTCACCCCGCAGACACCTTCACCCTCTTTGAGTCCGACCTGCACGTGCCGAACGCCTACGACAAGAGCGGCTTCCCCGGCCGGTCGCTGGCCGTGCCGGGACGCCATCAGCGAGGCAGCAACTACGCCTTCGCCGACGGGCACGTGAAGTGGCTTTTCAACGGGAAGCCTCCGGGAACGACCGGGCCATCCAACGGCTGGTGGAGGGCTGCCGGTAAGCCGCCCTACCCGGACAAGTACCGGATCGCCAAGACGAATGAGCCGGACTTCCCCTGGCTTCGGCCGGGCACGAAGTCGGTGACGACAGACGAGGGCCGCCCGCCTGCGGATGACAGAGAGGACTGAACTCGGCGGAAGCGCCTCGACGGAGGGAACGACCATGCGACGAGTTGTCTGCACAAGCCGAGCGGGGCTACGCTGCCTGTCTGTGGCGGCTGTTGCACTCACCTTGCTGTCCGGCTGTCCGGTGCGCCAAAAGGTGGATTCGAGCGCATCCCAGCCGACGGGCGCGCCGAGCGACATGACTGCGCCGGTGCAGCCGAGCCTGCCTGGCCCGCCTCCTGTGCCCGACACGGCCCCAACGCCTGCCCCACAGGCACAAGCCGCGCCCACGGCCTTCAACGAGGCCCGATCCCATGCGCAGCAGGAGTCCTGTTCGTCAAACCTGAAGCAGATCGCGCTCGGGATGCTCATGTATGCACAGGACTACGACGAGAGGTTCCCGCCGCCGTCCAAGTGGCACTCGGGGACCAACCCGTACGTGAGAAACGAAGGGGTCTTCCAGTGCTTGTCTGACAGCAAGTTCGTGCAGAGCAGCTACGCGATGAACCGGAACCTGGGAAGCCTGGCGATGCTGGACATCACCCGGCCTGCCGAAACCGTGATGAACTTCGAGTCCGGTCTGCACATCTACAACGCCTTCGACCTCAAAGGCGATGTCGGCGCGTCTCTTGCCCACCCGTCGCGACACCCGAACGGCAACAACTTCGCCTTTGCCGACGGGCACGTCAAGGCATTCGATCGAAGCCCGGAGCGGGCGTGGTGGACGCCGCAGGCGTCGACTACAGCGCCCAGGGGTTCCAAGTAGAAGCGCGCAGGATTCGCCGCTTCGATTGACGAATACCCGTCCGGTTCGCCGAGTGCGGTCAGCCGCAACTTGGCGCCCAGGCGTCGCCGACGCCATCGCCAGCCAATTCGGGAAGGGACTATGTTCCAATGATCAGAATCGGCCTCATCTCCGCCGCCACATACGGTTACATGGACGCTCCGCGCACGCCGGGGTCGTTCCACGGGACGGCCTTCTCCAGCACGTTCAACGGCTACGACCCCGAGAAAGCCAAGCAGTACCAATGGACGTTCGCCGCGTCGGACACGCAGATCCCCGACTGCAAGGTCGTCAAAGTCTGGGACCCGGACGTCGAGTGGGCCAAGCGGCTCGCCGATGTCTGCAACATCCCCGAGGTCGTCTCCTCGCCCGACGAGTGCGCCGAAGACGTGGATTGCGCGATCATCGTCGACGACGGCTCGGGTTCACAGTCGGACTACGCCTACACTCCGCTCAGCAAGGGCATCCCGACCTTCTGCGATAAGCCGCTCGCGATGACTGCGAAGAAGGCCAAGGCCGTGGCCGACTTCGCCCGCGAGCACAACGCGATCCTCATGTCCGCCAGCTCCCTGCGGTACGTGCCGGACATCGTGAAGCTGCGGGACGAAATGCCATCGCTGGGCGAAGTCCACATGGCGCAGTCGATCTGCGGCAACGGGCTGGTCTACTACGGAATCCACGCCCTCGAGACCGCGTATGAGGTGCTCGGCGGAGGCGCAGTGTCGTGCATGAACGTGGGCCGGGACGGGCGCAATATCGTGCGAGTGCGGTTCGAGAAGGGCCTCGATCTCGTGCTGATGGTCGGCGAGGGCGAGTATATGGCGGCCGGTTACCAGATCAATGTCTATGCCAAGGGTGGCTGGCGCTCGGTGGTGCCGGACCTGGCCGACCTGTACGTCTATTTGATGGAGCAGTTCATCAGCGTGGTCAAGACCGGCAAGGAAGTCCTGCCGATCGAGGAGTCGGTGGAAGTCATCGCGGCTCTCGAGGCCGGCGAGCGGTCTCTGGCCGAGGGGCGCGAGGTGACGCTGGCGGAAGTGCTGGCGTAGGGCGAGAGACGCCTGCTCGTCCCTGACAGGGACGGGGAGACGACAACAGCAACGACAGAGGCGAGGGCATTTCGGCGCCCTCGCCTCTTTGTTTTCGTGGGATACATGACAGGGGCCAGGACCGAGCACTACCGGGCGAGCGATTCGCGGGCGGCCAGCGCCTTGCGGAAGCGAGCGTCGCGGGCCTCCGCCAGCCGAAGCACTGCCTGCGCGTAGACGTTCACCAGGCCGTCGCGGAAACGAAAGCCTGCAAAAGCCTTGGCGCCGCGCCACGACGAGTAGAAGCGCCGATGCGCCTTGCCGACCTCGCGCTGCAAAGCGGCTGCGGTCATCTGGAGAGGCTCAAAAACCGTATGGTGGCCGTCGTAGAGCGACCAATCGCGCGTGAAGATACGCTTCGCCCGGTCGAGGATCTGGAACTGCTTCGTACCGGGCAGGGGCGTAAGAATCGCGAACTGCACCGTATCCAGCGCATTGCGAAGCGCGAACCGGGCGGTGTCGCGGATCGTGGGCACCTCGTCCTCGTCGGAGCCGAGCACGAACATGCCGTGTATCCTGATGTTATGTTCGCGTAAGATGCGGGCGCTTTCGATGCTCTGCTCGATCGACAGGCGCTTGCCGTAGCCGGCCAGGGTGGCGGGGGACACCGACTCATATCCGATGAACACCCGCACGCAACCTGACGCCTGCATGAGGGCCACCAGTTCGCGATCCTGGGCGACGTCCGCCCTGACCTGCGCAACCCAGTGGGGCGGGTGCGGCAGGCGAATCATCCCCTCCAAAAGCTCCCTTGTCCGCTTCGGGTTCGCCGCGAAATTGTCGTCATAGAAGAAGACGGAGCGCGGCTGTCTCGCGGCCAGTTCCTCGAGCACCAACTCGGTGCTGCGGAACCGGTAGGCCTTCCCAAACATGGGCGTCACCGAGCAAAAGTTGCAGTCGAAAGGGCAGCCCCGAGAGGTCATCATCGGGGTCAGCCTTTCGGCGCTCCAGCCCTGAATAAGAGACAGGTCGGGGATCGGGAGACGGTCGAGGTCCGCCACCCGGCAGACGCCGCTGGCCGGGTCCGCCTTCTCCGGAAGACGCAGCGTCAGGCCCTCCGGCGGATACGGTCGCGGCGCGGCCAGCATTTGCGCGACGACGTCGCCGATGGTCTCCTCCGCTTCCCCTCTCAGACAGTAATCCGCGTGCTGCGATGCCTCCTCCGAACAGAACGTAGCGTGCACTCCCCCGATAAGCACGGGAATACCGCGGGAACGGCACAGGTCGGCCAGGCGGTACGCCTCGGGCGCGGTGCTGGTCGTGGTGGAAATACCGACGAGGTCGGCCTTGAGTATCTTCGCCATGGGCAGCTTCCTCAGTCCCTGGCAGTATACCGTTACCTGGTGGCCGAGGTCGCGCAGGACGGTGCCGATCGAGGGGAGGCCCAAACGCGGTAGTGAAGCGAAGCTGTAGACGTTAAACTGTGGAGCGCGCGGCTCCACTAGTGCGATTGTTGCCATTCATTGTTCTCCATATCGGCTGGCCTATGGCCCAAGTGTGTATGCACGGCACCCGCAGCATACACCACGAGCCTGAAGGGGTCAACGTCCCCGCCGTCTGGGTTGTTCCGCTGACGGGCATTGACAGGGCAGGCATCCGCCCCGCGCGGACCATCACGAATCGCGAAAAGGGCCGGGAACCCGCGCATCCTGCGCATGGATTCCCGGCCCTCGTTTCATGTCACTGGTCGTGGCCCCCGCAGTGGGGCCGCAAAGCATCGGGGCTCTATTCGCCCGAGCCTGCCGTTTCGACCGCCTGCTGGACTTCCTTGATGTCCTGGGTCTCGCGCTTCGACAGGATCAACGAGATAGCCACGATGACCGCCAGCACGACGCCGACGATACCAAGGGTCATGCCGGGTTCGGAGTTCTGGAAGCCGCCGGACATGCGGACGATCACGGGAACGATCAGCAGAGCGATCAGGTTCATGACCTTGATCAGCGGGTTGAGGGCCGGACCGGCAGTGTCCTTGAAGGGGTCGCCGACGGTGTCGCCGACAACAGCGGCCTTGTGGGCCTCGGAGCGCTTGCCGCCGTATAAGCCGTCCTCGATGGCCTTCTTACCGTTGTCCCAAGCGCCACCGGCATCGCACATCAGGACCGCAAGGAGCTGGCCGACGACGATGATGCCGGCCAAGTACCCGCCCAGTCCGGGCCATCCGAACCAGCAGCCCACGATGCACGGGGCGGCGATGGCGAGGATACCAGGGCCGACGAGTTCCTTGAGCGCGGAGGCGGTGCAGATATCAACGACCTTGCCGGATTCCGGCAGGACGCCCTCCTTGCCCTCGAGCAGGCCGGGGATCTCCTTGAACTGCCGCCGGACCTCGTTGATGATGTAGAAGGCGGCGCGGGAGACCGCGCGGATGGTCATCGACGAGAAGAGCAGCGGCATGGCGCCGCCGATGAGCAGGCCGATGAAAACCGTCGGGGAGTTGACCGACATGGTGTACTGGCCGAGTGCCGCGGCATTGATGGACTCGCCGCCAGCACCGCCGGCGCCGGCAGCGATGCCCTCGTGCACTTTGGAGATGAAGGACCCGAACATCGAGACCGCGGCGATGACGGCCGAAGCGACCGCAATACCCTTCGTCGCCGCCTTGGTGGTGTTACCAACCGAGTCGAGAATCTCAACGTTCTCTTTGTTGTCCTCGATGCCGGCCATCTCGGAGATGCCCTGGGCGTTGTCTGCAATCGGCCCGTAGGTGTCCATCGAGATGATGACGCCGGTGGTGGTCAGCATCCCCAAACCGCACAGCGAGACACCGTACAGGATCTCCACCGGGCTGGCCGACTTGCCGAACACGAGCATCGAGAAGAAGATACACGCCACGATCAGGAACAGGGAAAAGACCGATCCTTCGAGGCCTTCGCTGAAGCCGGTGAGGATGTTCGTCGCCGAACCCGTCTGGGACGCGCGGGCGATCGACTGGACAGGGGAGAATTCCTTGGAGGTGTAGAACTCGGTCAGCTTGTACATGCCGATCGCGAGGACCAAGCCGGAGAATGTGGCCCAGAAGAGCCGCCAGTCCTCTGCGTACAAGTGAGCCACAATGGCGAAGGCGACGGCCGACAGCATGGCGGAAAGAACGAAGCCGCGCGTGATGGGCTTCATCGGGAACTCGTCGTCGGTCTTCGACTTCACCAGCGTGATGCCGGCGATGGATGTGAGGACGCCGATGGCCCGGACGATGATCGGGTACATGATCCACACGGTCGCGGTCCTCATGCCCTTCTCGGTGCCATCCAGGTGGGCCAGAGCGAGGATCATGCTGGCGACCAGAGTAACTTCGTAGGACTCGAAGATATCAGCGGCCATTCCGGCGCAGTCACCGACGTTGTCGCCGACGTTGTCAGCGATAACCGCAGCGTTGCGGGGGTCGTCCTCGGGGATGCCCGCTTCGACCTTGCCGACGAGGTCGGCGCCCACGTCCGCGGCCTTGGTGAAGATGCCGCCGCCAACACGCATGAACAGGGCGAGCAAACAGCCGCCGAAGCCGAAGCCAAGCAGGATCTCAGTGGCGCGCTCTTTGAAAAACATGAGGATCAGGGTCGCGCCGAGCAGGCCCATCGTGACGGTGAACATGCCGGTGACGCCGCCGGACTTGAAGGCGATCTGCACGGCGTTCGCGAGGCTGGTGCGGGCGGCGTGAGCGCAGCGGACGTTACCCTGGACCGCTAGCTTCATGCCCATCGCGCCGGTGATGCCTGAGGCGCAGCATCCCATGAGGAACGCAACTGCGCGCCAGAAGCCGATGTACCAGTTGCCAGCGCCAGCGCTGAAGATCAAGGCGAAGAAGAGTACGATCACCAGGATGATGATCGTCTTGAACTGCCTGGTGAGATAGGCGTTCGCGCCCTCACGAATCTGGGCTCCGATAGACTGCATCTTGTCCGTGCCCGCATCCTGCTTGAGGATGTAGCTACGCAACGACAGAGCGTAGAGCACGCCGAAAGCCGCGATCACGATCGTGGCGATCAGCGCATCAAACTCAAATGGTGTGAAGGTCATAGTCGACGGGCTCACTGATCTAACGCCTCCCTGCCTGTGGCACAATGATGGTATCAAGATCACGCCCGGGCGCTCATCGCGAGCGCACGAACGGTTGTTGCCTCAGTTGCCGGACCACTCGAAATCGGTGGGGCGATCCTCACGCATGTCGAACCAGTACTCGAGGGCATCGCAGATGCGCTCGGCGGACTTGCCATCGCCGTACGGACAGCCGCCCTCGGCCATCCGCCGGTATTCGGAAGGATTCTCGAACAGCACCGCCGCGGCACTGAAGATGGCGTCTGCGTCGGTGCCCACCAAGCGTGCCACCCCGGCTTCAACGCCCTCGGGACGCTCGGTGGTGTCGCGTACGACCAGCACCGGAACTCCAAGAGCCGGGGCCTCCTCCTGGACGCCCCCGGAGTCGGTGATGATCAGGTCAGCCCTCTGCATAAGAGGGACGAAGTCGAGGTAATCCGGCGGCTCCGCCAAAACTACCCGAGGCACAGTGTCCAGAAGCTCGTGAGCGGTCTTGCGCACCAGCGGGTTGAAGTGCAGCGGCCAGAGGACTGTCACGTCCTCGAAGCGTTCCACAATGCGCTGCACGGCTTCACAAACCCTCGCCAGCGGCACCCCCAGGTTCTCGCGCCGGTGCGCCGTCACGAGCACGAGCCGCCCCTCGAGGCCGTCAACCCACTCAAAATCAGTGCCCTTCAGGTTGCGCCCGCTGTCGAGGACCATCCGCAGAGCATCCACCACTGTGTTGCCGGTGACGAAGATGCTCTCCCGTCCGATGTTCTCGGCCAGGAGATTGCGGCGAGCCCGGCGCGTCGCGGCAAAGTGAATGTCGGCAAGCGGGCCCGTCAGACGGCGGTTCATCTCTTCCGGAAATGGCGAGAGCTTGTTGGCGGTACGCAGCCCGGCCTCGATATGGCCGACGGCAACGCGCTCGTAGAAAGCTGCCAGAGCTCCGGCAAAGACGGTAGTGGTATCGCCCTGAACTAAGACGACGTCGGGGCGCTCCTCGTGGAACACCGACTGCAGGCCGGAAAGGGCCCGGCAGGTAACCTCGGCGAGGGTCTGCCCCTCCTGCATGATGGCAAGGTTCACGTTCGGCACGATGCCGAAGGCGTCCAGCATCTGCTGCAGCATCTCGCGGTGCTGGCCGGTCACGATGACACGGGTCTCGAACCGATCTCCCCGCCGCATCAGGGCGGCGTGCACCGGGGCAAGCTTGACGGCTTCGGGGCGGGTCCCGAGGACCAGGGCCACACGGGTGCGGTTCATCGTATCCACCAAAGCCCCAGCGCGATCGTACAAAGAATGCTGGTCATTGCGTACATGAGCAATACGGCCTGTTTGCTGGAGAGGCCACGGTCTATGAGACGATAGTGCAGGTGGGCCCGGTCCGCGGCCATCGGCGACTTCCCTTCGCGCACTCGCACCCAGACTGTCGAGATAACATCGTAAAGCGGCACGCCAAGCACGAGCAGCGGCGCGAAAACGGCCACTGCAGTGGCGCTCTTGAAGGTGCCGGTCACTGAGACACAGGCGATGATGAAGCCGATGAACATCGCGCCGGTGTCGCCCATGTAGATACGCGCCGGACTGAAATTGTAGCGCAGGAAGCCTACGCACGCGCCGAAAAGAGCGGCGGCGGCGACGGCGACGGACTGGCCCATTGATACCGCCATGATGGATAGGGTCAGAGCGGCGATGGCGGCGACCCCGGCGGCAAGTCCGTCCAGACCGTCCAGCCAGTTAATTGCGTTGACAATGAGCACAATCCAGAAAACGGTCAACGGACCGGCGAGGCCGTCAAGTCCGAGCCAGGCCTGTGGAAGGCCGGGAATCGGGTTGGTCACGCCCTCGATCCGCACACCGCACCGGACGGCGATGATCGCGACCACAATCTGACCGATCAGACGAGGCAGCGGACGCAGCCCGCGAATGTCGTCGATCAGACAGATCGGCAAAAGCAGCACCGACCCCAGCAGCATTCCGAGCCTCGCGCCGGATAGAGGCCGCATCCAGACCAGCAAGGACACCCAGAACGCGATGAAGATCGCGAGGCCGCCGATGGTCGGAGTCGGTCGCGTGTGAGCGTGTCGCCCACGCGGTTTGTCAATGGCACCGAGACGTGGAGCGACTGCCTTCTCGATGAGGGGTGTTAGGATCAGCGACACCACCATCGCGAGTGCGGCAGCCGCATAGCTGGCGTTTACTGCAGGTCACCCTCTCAGAACGTGTATGAAAGCCCACTTACGCCGTCTGTTAGGAGCGGCCTCCAGACCGTGACACTCTTGCGCGACGCCTTCAGATGCGAGCCAGCAACCGCGGACGATCACTCTGGCGGCTCGAAGACCCTGGCCCGCCCGGGAGAGTGTTCGTCGGGGCCTTCCATGCACCTTCCGAGAGCGGCCGTCGGAGTTACTCGTCCTTGAATGCCCACTGCACCAGCTCGATCCCGGCCTCGGTAAGCACGTCGACGGACATCTGGTCGGGATACTCGCCGGCATAGACCACGCGCGTGACGTTGGCGTTGACGAGCATCTTTGCGCAGGTGACACAGGGGCGCACGAGACTGTAGCAGGTCACGTTCTCCAGCTTGACACCGTGCACGGCGGCCTGGATGATGGCGTTCTGCTCGGCGTGGAGGGCGCGGCAAAGCTCCTGGCGCTCGCCCCTGGGGATGCCCTGAATGGCGCGGTAGCATCCGCCCAGTTCCTCGCAGTGCCTCAGGCCCTTCGGCGGGCCGTTGTAGCCGGTGGCGAGAATGCGCCGGTCCTGCACGAGCAGCACGCCGACCTGCCGGGAAAGGCACGTCGAGCGGCTGGCGACGACCTTCGCAATCTGCATGAAGTAATCGTCCCACGCTGGCCGCTCGGTTTTGGTCAGGACGTCGGTCCTCGGTCCCTCGGTCGCCATGTTGCTGTCTGTCTCCAGCCTGTCCGCGGGTCGCTGGGCTTTGCGGCACACACAAAAGGCCCCCTGAGCACAGGTGGGCCTGGAGTGTTGTGGGTCGCCTCCTGCGTTCAGAGCCTACTCCGGCTTCTCTTGGACCTTCGGGAGGCGCACGCTGAACCGCGAGCCCTTGCCGACCTCGCTCCACGACAGCCAGACATCACCGTGGTGCGCCTGGGCGAGGTGCTTGACGAGGAAGAGGCCGATGCCGGTCCCCTTGACGGCCTTATGGTTCACGTCGTCATCGACCATGTGGAAGCGCTGGAAGATCTTGTCCCGGTGGCGCTCAGGGACGCCCAGGCCCTGGTCCTCGATGTCGATGCGAACCGTCGGCCCCTCATCCGCGATGGACACCGTAACATCTCCGCCGTTGGGAGAGTATTTGATCGCGTTGCCGACGAGGTTGTCGATGATCTGCTGGAGCTTGTCCTCGTCTGCGGAAAAGGTCGGGAAATCGTCCGGGATGGCATTCACCAGGCGGTGGCGGTCGGTGTAGGTCTGCTGCGCCGTGAGCACTCGACTGACGACGTCTTGAACGACCACGTCCGACAGGTTCATGTCGATGGCGCGGCCCGACTCAATCCGCGAGACGTTGAGCAGGTCGTTGATCAGGCGAGTGAGGCGATCGCACTCCTGGTTGATGATGTCATAGAATTCATGTCGCGTCTCGTCGTCGTACATGCCCTCGGTGTCGTCCATCAACGTGGCGATGAAGCCCTTGATGGAGGTCAAAGGAGTGCGCAACTCGTGCGACACGGTCGAGACGAAGGCTGTCTTCATCCGCTCGACCTGGCGGATCTCGGTGATGTCGTTGAAGATCGCAACCGCGTTTTGCACCTCGCCGCCATCGTCGGCCATGACCGTCGTCTCGGCCTTGAAGATGCGGTGGTCGGCTTCGACGCCGATCTCTTTCGTCATCTCCGTGTGCTGCTTGAGGGTCTCCCGGAAGAGTGTGATGATCTCCTGGTCGCCGATGATGTCCTCGACCGGCTTGCCGACGTAGTCGCCGGGCGTCAGGTGCAGCATGTCACAAGCGGCCTTGTTCACCAGCCGCAGGCGCCCGGCAGCGCTGACGACGATCACACCGGCGTGAATGCTCTCGAAAGTGTCGGCGAGGCGTTCCTTCTCCTCAGCCAGCTCGATGAAGACCTGAGCGTTGGCGATGACAGCCGCGGCCTGGTCGGCAAGCATCTCGAGCAGGCGCATGTCGTCATCGTTAAAGTCTTGCTCGTAGCGCTTGTTGAAGACGTGCATGACGCCGATGATGCGCTCATCGACGACGCGCTCTTCCTCGTCGCGCTGCTTGATCTTGAGGGGAACGCAGATGCCGTTGCGGACACGGAGGAGTGCGACTTTGTCTTTGAGGGTTCGGGGATCGCTGACCGCGTCGTTGAAGATGACGGACTGGCCGGAACGAAAAACATGCCCGCTGACGCCGGATTCGGCCTGAAGTCTCAGTTCGGCAGCTTGCTCTTCCGTGATCCCCAGCGCAGGCGGGAGCACAGACAGTTCGCCTAATTCGGCCTGATGGATGAAGATGACGACCTTCTCAGCCTGAACGATCATCGCGACCTTGTTCATCAGGCGCGAGAGCGTTTGTCTGAGTTCGGGCTTGGTCACCACGATGGCCGGGACTTCAGCCATCGTCGCGGCGGCGTTCAACTCTTCCTCGAGGTCGCGGATCTTGCCCTGTAACTCAGTTACAACCAGCCGGTACCGGTCAAGCTCCTTGCGAAGTGAGCTTGGCTCCTCCGGCGCGACGTCGTCAGGCATGTCTGAGACTCCTTCTCGCATAGCGAGGCGCGCCCCGTGTCAGAGGAGCACGGCACTGCGCTTACACGCCTCACGCAGGTGGAAACAACGCGCGAGGTGCTACGCCGCGTGTTGCCGTCGGCGCACGAGGGTCCACGTCAATAAGGGGGGAACGTTCGAACCGGCACGAGCCGGCTGTTTCCGGCGCCGATACCACACCCCCCCGACTACCTCCGACCACCCTTGCGGCGCGCGTCTCGGCTGCGCTTGAGTTCGTTGAGCACCCGGTTGCTGTCTTTAATGAAGTCAGTCAGGCGCTCCTCAAAGGACTCCGAAACCCGTCCCCTTGGGGGAGGCGTCGTGTCGACCACACGCCCCTCGATCGGCTGGCGCGGTTCGGCTTGTTTCGCGGACAATTCCAAGCGACCGTCGTCCTTCTGGCCGACGAGCTTGACCTTGACCGCGTCGCCCTCGCGAAAGTAGTCGTTCACATCGCGGACGTACCCATCAGCGATCTCGGAAATGTGGACCAGCCCTGATTTTCCGTCTGGCAGACGGACGATCACGCCGTATTGGAGCAGCTTAACGACAGTTCCGTCAAGAATAGACCCTATCTCAACCGTCAACGAGCGTCATCCTCACTTAGGTACAGCGCTGATTATGTGCTTTACGAGAAGGCGAAATCGAGGCCGGCGTGAGGCCGTCTCGACTTGTGGATTATATAGGCACTAATGCGCGCGTGTCAAGGAAACCGAGAAGCCGGGTGCGTTCGCCAGTTGTAGGTAGAGACGAAAAGAGCTACCCTCCAGGTAT
>CAYWBK010000153.1:0-12963 GCA_964455745.1 uncultured Armatimonadia bacterium | reverse complement strand
GCCGAGCCGCCGCCATCCACCGACAGGAGCATCGTCTTTGCGCAGCAAGCCAAGGTCTGGGGTGTCGCGAGCCGCACAGAGCGCGGCTACAGACGGGGAGCCCAGACGGGTGGCTGCCAGGACGGCGCGGGGTCCCCGTCGCGGCCTCGTTCCATCCCGCTTCGCGGGCCGGAACGAAACCGCGACACCCCGCACCTTGACCGCTGCAGTTGCCACATGTAGGAACGATGCTCCTGCATCCGCCAAAGCAGCGCTTGACAGCGGTCGGTGCTCGGGCTACTATACCGTCTGGACGGTATATCAATAAAATGGCGACCGTGCGCTCTGATGCGCACGAGCCGGATAGATGCGGCCCTGTTGGCCGCGCAGAAAGGGAGTATCGATCATGCCGACTGTGACGACAGAGACAATCATTCATGCCCCGGTCGAGACGGTGTACAACGTCGCACGCGACATCGAGCGCTATCCGCAGTTCATGGAAGACGTCACTTCCGTGAAGATCCTCGAACAGACGCCCGAACGACAGGTCAGCACATGGGTCAGCCACGTCAAGGAGTTCAAGCGCGACATCAAATGGACGGAAGAGGACTTCTGGAACGAGGCGGAGCGAAACTGTACTTTCGCGCAGACGGAGGGCGACTTCTCGTTGTACCGGGGGAAATGGGAGTTTCACGCTCAAGGAGACAGCACGACCCACGCCATTCTTACGCTTGAATATGACTACAACGTCCCTCTAATCGGGAACCTGATTAAGGGTCTACTGAGGAAGAAGATGCAGACGAACATTGACGCGATGATTGCGGCGATTGAGACGAAGTCCGAAATGGCGTAGATGTGATCGCTGAACGGCCTTAACACCTTGGGGGGCTGCGGGGGGATCGCTACACGATCCCAACCCCAAACCCCGCAGTTTTCAACGTCAAAGGCCGTCGAGAATGCGTGGCCTTACGGGCCGATTGATGGCCTACGGAAACAACTAACACAGCGCCACAGTGCCGGTACTTACAAGCGTCGGTGCAGCACGGCGGCGGACAGTCGCCGCTTATAGGGCGGCGTATCTCTGACAGGAGACCACAGCATGAGTCCCGATACTCCCAGCGCATTCGATGTGACATTCGAGAAATACCTCCGCTACGTCAGCCCCGGCATGGCGACGGTCGTCAAGTTCATGGGCTTCGAGTCTTTGGAGGACCGCGCGCGCGGCGTCGCGATTCTCACCTCCGACGGTAAGACATACCTCGACCTGCTGGGCGGGCCGGGAGTGTTCACGATGGGGCACTCGCACCCCAAGATCATCGCCGCGGCCCACGCCCAGCTCGACAAAATGGCGCTCGGCAGCCATCTCTTGCTCAGCGGGTTGCTGGCGGACCTCTGCGAGCGCCTGGCGCAGATCACCCCCGGTGACCTGCAGTATTCATTTCTGTGCAACAGCGGCGCAGAGGCCGTCGAGGGTGCCCTCAAAATGGCGCGGGCCCGCACCGGGCGCAAGGGCTTCGTTGCCGCCGAGGGCGCGTTCCACGGCAAGACGTTCGGCGCATTGAGCGCCTCCGGCCGCGATCTTTATAAGGACCCCTTCCGTCCGCTGATGGATAACTTCAGCCACGTCCCGTTCGGCGATGCCGAAGCGCTGGCCGCCGCCGTCAACTCCGACACCGCCGCCGTGATCCTCGAGCCGATTCAGTGCGAGGCCGGTATCCGCATCCCCCCTGACGGCTACCTCAAGGCCGCCCGCGAGGCTTGCGACAAGCATGGCGCTCTGCTTATTCTCGACGAGATCCAGACCGGCCTCGGGCGCACCGGCAAGCTGTTCGCCTGTGACTGGGAGGGCGTCGTGCCGGACATTATGACTCTCGGGAAGGCCCTCGGCGGCGGCGTCATGCCCGTCGCCGCCTTCACCGCGACCGCCGACGTTTGGACCGTCTTCGACGAGAATCCCTATATCCACACCTCCACCTTTGGCGGCAGCCCCTTGGCTTGCGCCGTCGCGCTGGCGGCGCTGGACGTCATCGTGGAGGATGGCATCGTCGATCAATGCCGGGTGAAGGGCGAGAGAATCCTGAAGGGTGTCAAGGCAATCGCCAAGGAGTTCGCCGACGCGATTACGGACGTTAGGGGACGCGGCCTGCTGGTCGGTGTCGATTTCAAGAATGCGGAGGTCGGGGAATTGACGATCGCCGGGCTCGCGCAGCGCAATATCATCACCGCTTTCACGCTCAATAACCCCAGCGTCCTGCGCTTGGAGCCGCCGGCCGTCATCACCGAGGCGCAGATTGACTACGCCCTGGTGTCGCTGCGCGACTCGATCGAGCAGATGCTAACGATGCTGGCGATGGCTGACCTCGATCCCGACGAGGAATAGCGCCACGACGGGAGGCACCGGCAGCGGAGGCATCCGGGCGTCGGCTCGTAACAGTGTCCGCGAGCCGACGCCCGAGCAAACTGGTTCAGCCCGGACGTGTTTAGAGCGTGTGCGAAAAATGTCGATAGTAGGGGCGTTTTCGTCAAGGCTCGGGGTGTCGGTCGAGATTCCTGAAGCGAGGCTCGCATCGCCTCAGGAATCTCGACCGACGGGGACCCCGAGCCACGCCCGGGGGACGGTGGGGCCCCCGTCAGCCGTGCCCTGCTGCGCAGGGCCCGCTGACACCCCACCGCTTCGAATGAATGCCGACCGGAAGCTATGCCACGATTTCTCGTATACCCTCTCAGTTGCAGTCACGGAGGCAAGCCATGTCGGAATCGCAGGGCTTCACGACTGAGTTCCTCGGGGCGGTAACAGTAGGAAAGCACGGCCAAGTGGTCATCCCCATCAAGGCACGAGAGCTGTGCGGCATATCGCCGGGCGAAAAGCTGCTTGTCTTCGTAGTTGGGCCGAGGCACCTGGGGCTTGCATTCATCCGGCCGGACTGGCTGGAGGACGCTAGAAGGATCGCCGAGGCACTTGCGTCCAGGGCGTTCGATGAGCTATCGTAGCCACACGGCAAATGGACCAGTGCAAAGCGGAACGCCGGCAGGGAGGGACTGTGAAGCCCATTCACTACGGCGCCGCACTGACCGCGGGCCTACGGCGACAGGACGGAGAAAGCACGGTACACGTATGAAGCCGAGTTCGCGAGAAGCAATCCTGGATGCGGCTGAAGCCGTAACGGTGGAGTGTGGCGCTGTCCACATGACGCTCGAAGCCGTGGCTGAGAAGGCCGGTGTCAGCAAGGGAGGACTGCTGTACCACTTCCCGACCAAAGAGGCTTTACTGCTAGCCCTGGTGAAGCGATTCATGGATCGCTTCAACGAGAAGCGCTTGCGGCTGCTTGAGGCTACCGACGAGGGATCGTTGCGGGAGGCGAGGGCCTTCGTGCAGGGCGCGTTTGACAGCGGCACCGATGCCGAGCGCCCCCGCGCCGCGTTCCTCGCGGCAGCGGCGAACGGCATCGAGCTCCTGCAACCGATCAAGGAGTACTATCAAGCCAGGTTCGCCGAGTTTGCCGAGCCCGACGAGGCGTTCCCTCTTTGTGCCGTCGCCGCGCTGGCAGCCGACGGCCTCTGGATGCTCGAACTCATGCAGCTCTCCCCCCTCAGCCCCGAACAGCGAGAGCGCGTTGAGGCGAAGCTGTTCGAGCTTCTGGACGCCGCGGGATAGCCCTTCAGGTTTCCCCCCGCCGATACGGCCGGCGGGCGAGACGCCCGCCCCACGCGACGTTTTCCACCCCACGCGACGTTTTCCACCCCACGCGGCTTATCTCGAAGCCTGCCCCACCCGCCAGTGCAGCGGCTTGTTGATCTCCTCCATCTGGCGAACGCCAAGATATCCTTCAATCGCCACGACGAGCATCCCGTTGCCGTCGGAGCGACCGCAGGGGTCGGCGCAGGGACGGCCCACGAAGTCGCGCCACTTACGGTCCACGCGCCAGAAGCCGTCGAGGGCCTTCAGCCAGCCGTCGATGGCCTGATCGTGTCCGATAGCGTCCTGGTATTCGGTGAACAGCCAGTAAACATAAGGCCCGACCCAGAATTCGGTGGCGCTGAGCGCGGTGTACTGCTTGCCCTTGATCCAGCAGTCGTCGGTGACGTAGCGGTAGGCTTTGAGGGTGCCCTCGGCGGCGATCTTCGCGGCCTCGGTGCGGCCCGCCAGCTTGTCGGCCATGTAGCAGCCGAACATCCCCTCGCCGATGTAGATGTTGCCCAGGAACGTGTGGCAGCCGCCCTCCACGGTGTCCCCGCATTGCCAGTCGAACCACCCGTTGGGCTTCATCTTGGCGATGGACCACTTCACCGTGTCGTCCATCACGGCGAACCACTTGTCGGGGATCTTCTCGCCGAGAAGCTGCGCGGCGTAGGCGTAGTATGACAACCCGGCCAGCGCCCGGCCAAGATACACGTCACACTGACGGCCCTCCTGGTGGTACAGCGTCTGGAGGACCTTGCCGTCCGGCTGCTCGGCGATCATCACGTGGCGGAGAAGGTTCGGCGTGTCGCCCTCGGGCACCAGCGCGTGCGCCACGATGTAGTCGCCTGCTTTGCGCACGGCGGCGCTGAGCTTCCTCGCATACGCGCGCTTCTCGGGGATATTGCTGTAGTAGATGATCCCGTAAGTGATCGCCCGCATCCACTCGCCGATCTGGTTCGGGTCGTAGGAGCCGAAGCCCTCGGACCGCCCGCCTGCGCCCATGCCGTTATCGGCCAGCTCGTTGCTCCAGGTGTTCGTGGCTCCGCTGGGGGCCTGCATCTTGGCGATCATGTGGTTGAAGCTGTCTTCCATCAACCACTCGGTGAACTTGCAGCGGACGGTGTCGCCCGACTTGCGGAAGGCCTCGGCGGCGAGCGCCAGGCCGGTGTCGCCGGCTTCGTTGCCCTCGGTATGTTTGCCCGACCAGCCGGAGAAGAGGCGCACGAAGTCGCCGTAGGTCGTCTTGTCGAGCGGATCGTAGACGTGCGGCAGCGCGATCTTCGTCGCGCCCATGATGTCGCCGTACAGCAGGTCGCGGACGAACATGACCATGCCGGTGCGGATCGAGAGCACGGTGTAGGTCATGCTCTCGCCGGGCTTGCGGATGTAGAGATCGTCCGAGCCGACTCGCCCGCCGAGCAGCGACTTGCCGTCGCGAAGCACGTCTGCCACGACCAGATAATACCCCGGCGCGAGGCCGCTGACATCAAGTTGCGACGAGATGCGCGCGATCTTCCCGGCGGGGACATCCTGCCCCAGCTTACCGGCGCGGACGGTGTCCTTGCCGCTGAAGACCTCGTGGAAGCGGACCTTGAGGTCGTCTGTCGCGCGAAGGCTGACGTTATCGCCGGTCTGAGTAACCAGGAGGCCGGGAAGGCTCTTCGCGCCCTGGTTGAGGATGACAGCATCGTCGTTGGTATCGGCGCGCTCGCCCACCCAAAGGCCCATCGCGACGTTGTCGGCGGGGAACGGCGCGACCTCGCGGCGGAGATTGCAAAGCTCGAAGCCGCCGATCTTGAAGTGCAGTTCGTCGCCGTCCTTGTAGTCGGCGTCGCAGAGGAAAAAGTGAATGCGGTCGATCTTGTCCAGCGCGGGGAAGTCCTTGATGCGGTGCGTCACCTGGACCCACTGGCCGGCCTTGAAGGACGGCAGAAGCTCGTTGATGCGGCCCTGCCCCTCGGTCCACAGGATGAAGCGGATGGGCAGGCTGCCGGTCACCTGGGTATCGCAGCGGATCCAGTAGCGGACCGCGTCATAGCCGGTCCAGGGGGTTTGGGGGGTCTGGCGCGTCTCGAAGGACGGCCAGGCCATCGGGTACTGTCCGGGGCGATGATGGCTGATCTTCACGTCGAAGGCGAAGCACTTGCCGCCCCAGGGACCGGGGTCCTTGGCGACGGTGAGGTCGGTGCCTGCGTCGCCGTTCGCCTGCCACGGCTGGTCGAAGAGGGTCTCCAGGCTTTGCGTCTGTCCGGGAACCGGCACTTCGACGGTCTCCTGCCACGGCAGAAGCTTCTGAGCGAACGACGGCACGGCGATGGCGAATGACAGGGCGATGATGGCGATATGGCGCATGAGTGGCTCCCTTTGGTCGTCCCCCCTGTTCCCCGATAGCCGCCTTGACAAGGTGCGCGGCTCAGGGAGACGAATAGTTCGTTGCCTATCCGGCGGAGGCCTCCAATTGTCTACAGTTTCCACCGCGCGGACTGAGTTCGTGCGCGTGGGCGAATGTCGCGCCCGCGCTTGGGGCGTGGCGCAGCGGGTACAAGCGCGGGTAGGGGGGGCCGGGGTGCTGACCCGGATGCCTACATCACGCTCATGCGGTTGCAACAGTGCCAGAGTTCCTTATCTCTCGGTTGCCACAGAGTGGCCGATGCAGAGGAGACATGCAATGATCGAACGCTACTTACTGTATATCGATATCCTCGATTTCAGTCGCCTAGTGACGGATGATCCCGCGAGGGTCTCGGAGATCTTCAGAGCCATCGACAACCTCAACGTGCACCGGCACGACTTCTTCGAGACAATAGTATTCTCTGACACCGTTCTTGTGTACAACCCTGAACCCCCGCACTCAGACGACGACCGTAAGTACATCGCGATGTACCTGTGCGAATTTGCACAGGACCTACAACTCCGACTTGTAGGGGAGCGCACTCATTTTCGGGGTGTGATCGTGCATGGCGGGTTCGAGCACTATTACCTCAACCACATCCAGTGTTTCTACGGTCCCGCACTGATCGAGGCGTACAAGAGTATCGATAGGTTGCCCTTCACGGGGTTGCTAATCTCAAAGCCGTGCGACGTCTGCGAGAACGTGTTTCCGACGGAATACTACTCCACGGTCGATACCGAGGAGTTCCGCTTCGTGTACCTGAACCAGTGCCTGGAGGCCCTACAGCGCTACACCGGCGGTGTGCTGCCGTTAGACCCGTTCGTGCTCGAGGAGACGGACGACCTGTGGCTGATTCGGGTCGAGTTGGCCCACCTCCGGGACACCTACCGCAACATGACAAAGCACGAGAACCCGCACGTTCGGGCCAAACACCTTGCCACATGGCAGATGTATAGGCTTCGGTATCGCGACCTGCTAGATCAGTTTGAGGAAGCCGGGTTCAAGCCGGACGTGATCTGCCCTTCGTACGACTGGTCCCAGATGTGGGCGACCTATGATGCCCGACCCACCCGGTGAGTGTGCCAGGCGGGTCCGATGATCCAGGCATGTGGATGCGGGCGAGATGACCGCGAACACGCAATGGAGGAACCCTCAGTGCCGACACTCACTCACGCCGACTTGCTCCAACTTAAGCGCTGGAACACGCCCACGGTTTACAACGGCTGGGAGCAGATCACCTCGCACGACCCCGCCAAAGAGGGCATCAATATCGAGGAGACCCGCGACTTCATGCCGCAGATGGGGCCGATGGTCGGGTATGCGGTCACGGTGGTCATCGAGCCGAGCAACATCGCCCACCGAGCCGCCAATCCGCACGCGTGGCAGGAGTATCGCGACTACATGGCAAGCGCGCCGGGGCCGAAGATCGTGGTGGTGCAAGACCTCGACAAGCCGCGCGTCATCGGGTCGTTCTGGGGCGAGGTCAACAGCAATACGCACCGCGCGCTCGGCTGTGTCGGCACGATCACCGACGGAGCCGTGCGAGACCTGGACGAGATGTGCAACGCCGGGTTCAAGGCCGTAGCCCGGAGGATGTGCGTCGGGCACGCCTACAACTGGCCGGTCTCGTGGGGGCACGAAGTCGAGGTGTTCGGCACGCGCATCGCGCCGGGGCAGCTCATACACGCCGACAAGCACGGGTTTCTGGCCATCCCGCCTGAGGACGAAGAGCGCCTGCTGCACGCCGCTCGGTTCATGGATGCCAACGAATGCAACACCGTCATCCCGGCGGCGCGCGGGGCGATCGGACTGAGCCGCGAGGAGATCATCCGGCAGATGGACGAGGCGGCGGAGGCTTTTGGGCGTGCGGTGCGTGCTGAGTTCGGGGCGAAGGGATGACGGTGTCCGCCGGATTACCGATTGGCTCGCCTCATCGGGCGGCACCGCCCCGGACGGGCGATTCAGATATGTGTACGCCGAGTAAGGCACATATATAGAGTGCAAATCGGGAGGGTGTATCATGGCCTCTGAACGCGACGACCCTATATGGAATCGCGACACTTACGCCGCCAGTATTACCAGTACGTGTTTTTCATCGACCCCGTATGACACCGGCTGGGACGGCGCGCCGCAGTGGGACATCGACGGCGCGATCCTGCAGGCCGACCTGCAGATGCGGCGACTCCTCGAACTGGAGGTCGCAATTCAGCCGGTCAGGGTGCGGGCTACGCAGATCGCGCGCCAGATCGAGGCGTTGCCCCCATGTGGATGGGCGTTCCCGCAGTTCATCGAGGCGGTGTGCCGCAACATCGGCACCGGCGACCCGAAGGCCGCCAATCCGAGCGGCTGCTACGAGGTGGGAGGGGCGCGCCTGGGGTTGATGGCCGCGTATTCCGTGTGTCTCGACGGGTGGCTGAAAGGTGTGGCCGCAGACGAAGTCGGCGCGGCGTTGCAGGAGCGATCCACCGATGGTCGCGACTGGCACGCGATCTCCTCCGGCATCTTGGAGACGCTCGGGGAGCGCACCAAGGAGCGGGCATTGCTCGTGCGCCGACTGCTCGCCCGCCTGCGGTTTTGGTTGCGCGCCCCGTACGGCTCCCTGAAGGCCGACGACAACCCGCGCCTGGGGTATCTGTATACTCACGCGATGGGCCGGTATGGCGGCTGGGACTACTTCAGCTTTGAGAACCACGACCCGGAGATAGCCGACCTGGAGCAGCGCATCCGGGGCCTCATGCCTGCCGCCGACCGCTGGCTGGAGCTCATCAACTGCACCTGGCCCTGCGCGCCGAAGGTCTTCCGGTACATTGAGCGCCTCATCGGGGCCATCGGAAATGCGGCCGGCCCGGATGCCGCGCCGCCGGAACCGGGCGAGACTCCTGTCCGGACGCCCAGCTTCCGGGCCGAAAGCACCTATCTCAGTTCGGACGCCTCGCGGAGGCTCTATCGAGCGGCTCTACACGCTCTCGCAGCCTTCGTGAGCGACGCCTTCCCCACGGACGTGATGCCGCAAAGCTTGCCTCGGGATGCGCGCTTTGCCGAGTGGCTAAGATCGCTCCTCGGCGAGACTTCGCCGCAGAAGGTGTGGCTCGCGGCGCTGCTGTGGAAGCGCATCCGGATGTTCGAGGAGAGTTACAAGTCGTTCCACTTCACGATGAACGCGCATCAGACGACGAGTTGAGTGCAGGGTGCAGGGGGGAAAGCAGCCAACGGCATTACCCTAGCCCCAGGACTCTCTCCGCCGCGGACTGACCCGCGATGTAACCCGTCGTGAAGGCAGCCTGTAGGTTGTAGCCTCCCGTGTCGGCGTCCAGGTCCATCACCTCACCGCAAAAGTATAGCCCCTCGATCAGACGCGATTCCATCGTCCTCGGGTCGATCTCCTTCAACGACACCCCGCCCGCCGTCACGATTGCCGAGGCCATCGGCAGCGGCCCCTTGACGTTGAACCGCAGCGACTTGAGCATCCCCAGCAGCCGCTCCCGCTCCTCAGCGGTGATCTGGTGGCCGGGCTTGTCGGCGGGGATGCCCGTCAGGCCGAGGAAAGGCTCGATTAGCTTCTGCGGCAGGAGGCCCTCCAGCAGTCGCCGGAAGCCGCGCTTGCCGTGGGTTTCGAAGTCGCGCTGCAGCCGCTCGCGCAGTTGCGCCTCGGACAGGGCGGGCTTGAGGTCGATCGACACGCTGACCGGCCCCTCGGCGAGAGCATCCACAACTCCCAGGCTCATCAGCAGCGTGATCGGCCCGCCGATGCCGAAATGCGTCATCATCATCTCGCCGAAGCGGCTCTCGATGACCGGCTTGCGGGGCCGCTTACCGGCGCCCGGCCCGACCTGGCGCGCGAGACGGTCCTCGCCCGGCGTCAGCGCAGAGTCAATGTCCGCTGCCCGGCAGGCGAAGGCAGTCAGCCGAACGTTGCGCAGGCTCACGCCCTGCATCGACTTGGCGAGGTCGGTCTCTTCGACGATCAGGGGCACGAGCGCGGGGCGCAGGGGGACGATCGTGTGGCCGAGTTCGGCGGCGATCCGGTAGCCGTCGCCGCTGGAGCCGGTCTTGGGGTAGGAGCTTCCGCCGGTGGCGAGGATCACCGCATCGGCGGGGATGATGCCGCGAGCGGTGCGGACGGCGGCAACGAAACGCCGGGGATGATCCGACGAGATCGCCACGTCGAGCGCCTGCGTCTCGATTCCGCTGACCGGCGCGCCCATGCGGACATCGGCCCCCTGCTCAGCCATGTAACGCTGTAAGGCAGCGACCACATCAGCGGCGTCATCCGAGACCGGGAACACCCGCCCCCCGCGCTCGGATTTGGTCTGCAGGCCATATCGGCCGAGAAGCGCCAGCAGCTCATCGCGGAAGAAGCGCCGGAAAGGCCCGTGCAGGAAGCGTCCGTTCGGGCCATAAGCGCCGATGAACTCCTCCAACGGCGCGGTGTTGGTGAGATTGCAGCGTGTCTTACCGCTGATGAGGATCTTGTTCCCCAGCCGCGCAGTCTTCTCGAAGAGCACCACCCGCGCACCCGCTTCGGCAGCAGCGCCCGCGGCCATGAGGCCTCCGGCTCCGCCGCCGATGACGACAACGGTGGGCGATGTGCCCCTGTCCGCCGATCTACTCATTCGAGGCCTCAATGATATCGCGTGGGGCGGGCGTCTCGCCCGCCAGTGCCGTGGCCGTCAGCCGTTCGTCTGAGGTTAGAGTGGGCGCGACAATCCTGTCGCGCACGGCGAGCAGCCGCAACTTACCGTAGGGAACGGCGGCCCCACCCCGACCCTCCTCGCAAGGGGGGAGGGAGCAAAAGCGTCGCGTGGGGCGGGCGTCTCGCCCGCCAGTGCCGTGGCCGTCAGCCATCCCCCTCCCATACCCGCCTCGGCGGGTCCACGGGAGGGGCGTCACGCCGCAGGCGAAGCGGGGTAGGGCCGTTCTCCCTCCACTTCACGGAGGGCAACGACAAGCGCCAGCCCGACTGCAATGCGCATGAAGTGACATCTGGATTTGGGCGGGTGGATGCGAGAGGGGATTCGCGAAAAGAGGGAGGAGGACCTTTGCCGGCCATCTCCTCCCTCTCATCGCTGCTGCCCTAAGCTGCTTTCCGCAGAGGGAGCGGCTCCGCTCTCTTGATGGCCGTCTTCAGCCACTGATCGAAGTCCAGCAGGTCCGGATGCAATTGCCGCAGCGCCTCGATGTCGGCGCGGTAGCCGTGCCGGTTGAACCAGTCGAACATGGTGGCGTACCCTGGGTCCATGCTGCGAAGCTGCTCGATGGGGATCTCGGAGTAGGTGATCGTGCGCCCGAGGGCGCGGCTGAAATGCTCCACACACTGTGTCGGCGTCAACTCGTCGCCGGCGATCTCGATCTCCTTGCCGACCCACTCGCCGGGCTTGCTGAACGCCAGGCAGGCGAAAGCCCCGATGTCGCGCACGGCGATGAATTGCAGCGGGACGTTCGGATGCAGCCCCAGCATCAGCTTCCCGCTCTCGATCTGCGACCACATCTGTGGTCCCAGCAGGTTTTCCATGAAGAACACCGGGCGCAGGATCGTGTATCGAAGCCCCAGAGATCGGATATGGCTCTCGATCTCCCATTTACTGTCGAAGAAGGGGATGCCGGTGTTGCGGTCCGCCGCGCCGACGGACGTGTAGACGAAGTGCTGCGCACCGTACTCCCGGGCCAGATCGGCGAGGCGCTTGCCCTGTTCGATCTCTACCAGAGGACCGTGCTCGTGAGAATCCTGCACGCTGAACACGCCGTACACGCCCTCGATAGCCGGACGCAGGCTGCTCTCATTGTCCAGATCGCCCAGCACGCCGGTCGCTCCGGCGCCGATCAGGCTTTGTGCTGCAGGCTTGGATAGCTCACGGGTGAGGAATCGCACATTGAAGCCACTGTCAAGAAGGCATCGCGCGACCGCGCCGCCCTGCCGGCCGGTAGCGCCCGTTACCAGTATGAGTTTCCGTTCAACAGACATGCTAACCACCTCCCAGTGGGTGTATTCCACGGTTACTATACCCGGCACTGGTTTCGGGAAACCGGGTAAAGGCCCCCGCCTCTAGGCGAACCTATCGGCAGGGCGAGAGGTGGCTCGTGGCGTTGCAGTTGCCACGATAGCCTCACTCGCGCGCGCCATGTGCGCGTAGTAGTTGGGCCACGCCAGGATGTTGCATCTCCACCGCCATCTGTAGTGGCGTCCTCTCTTTGCCCCCGCGAGCATTCACGTCGGCCCCATGTTCGATCAACGTCCGCGCCATCTCGACGTTGCCGGTGTAAGCCGCCCAGTGAAGCGGCGTCCACGAGCCTGGGCTTGCCTCGCCGTCCACGTTGGCCCCCTGTGCCAGCAACAGCTTGACGATACCCGGGTGATCGAACTGGGCGGCGGCTGAGATCGGCGTCCAGCCGATCGCCATGTACGCATTGACCTGTGCCCCGTGCGCCAGCAGAACCTTGACCACGTCGGTGCGCCCCTGCCCTGCAGCGACGACCAGAGGCAGCCATCCGTCGTACCCGATGGCGTCACGCGAGTTGGGGTCCACACCACGATCCAGAATCAGCCCAACCAGCCCAGCGTCGCCCTTCTGGACCGCCCAGGACAGCGGGGTGTTGTGGTCAACACGCGGTGCCTGTACGTCGGCCCCACGGGCAACGAGGAGCTTTGCCACATTCGGCTTCCAGTATTCCAGCGCCAACAGGAGCGGGGTTCCTCCCGCTTTGCCCTTTGCGTCGATGTCAGCGTCGCAGTCAAGGAGCAGCTTTGCCACCGCAACGCGGTCGTACAGGGCCGCGACATGCAAGGGCGTCCACCCGCTGGCGTTCTTCAGATTCGGACTGACACCCGCGTCCAGGATAGCTCTGACGCCCCGGACGTCCCCTTGCTTCGCAGCGCGATGGATCGCAGGGGCACCCTCAGCCCAAGGCTCGG
>CAYWBK010000152.1:0-13040 GCA_964455745.1 uncultured Armatimonadia bacterium | reverse complement strand
TTTTGGGGCAACGGCCCGTGATTCGCACGCAAGATGTGGGTAAAACATAGCCACGCGTGGAGAGGGGAAGACGGCAGCGGTTTGCTGCTGCGTGGGAATCGCCGTTTGCCTCTCCCCTCCCGGCACGGGAGGGGTGGCCCGCCGCAGGCGGGACGGGGTAGGGCCGTTTTCATCGTTTCAGAGTGCCGGAACCCGGCATGACGACTGTCTTCTAACTTCCCTCTCCTGGCTCCTGCCGTTACCCCCTCGGCGTGATGACGAGCTGTCTCTGCTCGCCCTCTCCCTCCGAGTAGGTCTCCACGTCGGGGTCGTCTTTGAGCACCATGTGGACGATGCGCCGCTCGTAGGGCTTGAGATCGGGGATCACAAGTTCCCTCTGGGTACGCTTGACCTTGTCCGCCTCGGCGAGCGCCATCTTCTCGAGCATCTGCCGACGCCGCTCGCGGTACTCCTCGGCGTCGACGATGATCCGCGCCCCCACGTTGTAGACATTATTCGCGGCCACGGAAACGAGAAGCTGCAGAGCGTCGAGCGTTGCGCCGTGGCGACCGATCAACGCGCCCAGGTCGTCGCCGTTGACCTGCAGGAAAACGTCGCGTCCCTCGGCGCCGACGATCTCTGCCGCGCCCGGCAGACCCATGAGGTCGACGATGTCCTGAAGGATTTCGCGGGCCTTCTCGGCCACCGCAGTCAGGTCGTCGCCGCCCGCGGGCCTGGCCTCCGAGGCCGCCACGGATACCGGGGCAGCCGCCGGAACTGCCGGTTCAGCCGAGGGCGCAGGCTCCGCCGCTTCGGGAGCGGCGGCGTAGATGTCGTCGGCAACGACGTGCGGCGCGATCTCGGCACTATCCTCCGCCGTGGCCTTGATCCGGTACTCGCCGCCCCCAATGAGGCCCAGGATGCGGCGCGGTTCCTCGATGACCTCCACGGATAGAGCGTCAACGCTGACACCGAGCTGGCGTGCGGCCTCCAGTTTGGCCTCCTCCAATGTCTTGGCCGATACCTCTACGGACCTCATCGTGCTCGTCTCCTTAACTGGCGCGCAGCGCCTCGACCTCCGCCCGTGACCTGCGGGGCCTGGAGGCGCGGTCGCATCACCGTTTGCGTCGCTTGGTGTCCCTGCTCTCGGCCTCAGCGCGATTCGACTTCTTGCCCTGCCCTGACTTGACCTTCTGCTCATAGCTTTGCGGCTTGGCGGGTTCTTCCGGGGCTGCGGGCTTCTTCCCTGCAAGGGCGTCCATGATCGCGGCGAATCCGGTGGACTTAGGCTTTGGGGCCGGCTCGGATGGGATCAGGGCACCATCCGTGCCTGCGCCGCCGGCTGGAGCATGGGCATCCCGCATGTACAGCCACTGCTGCGCGAAGTAGATGACGTTCGTGCCCAACCAGTACAGGATGAACGCCGATGACATGGTCTTGAAGAACATGAAGAACATCAGCGGCATCATGTACGTCATCATCTGCTGCTGTTGTGCCTGCTGCGGGTCCATCGTCGGCTGCATCTTGCTGGTCATCTTCTGGAAGGCGATCATGCTAAGGGTATACATGACCAGCAACACCATGTCGGGCTGAGACAGGTTGTGGACCCACAGGAACGAGTGCCCGTCGAACTGGATGATGTAGGACCGTATCCCCTGGTAGATGCAGATCAGAATCGGCATCTGGACGACCAGCGGAAGACACCCGCCGAACGGATTCACATGGTTGGCCTTGCAGAGTTTCCAGAACTCCTCCTGGAACTTCTGCTTATCGTCCTTGTACTCTTGCTGCAGGGCCTTGATCTGTGGCTGCAGCTTCTGCATCGCCTTGCCCGACTGCATCTGCTTGATCGTCAGCGGGTAGATGCCGACGCGCACCACCAAAGCGATCAGCAGAATGCCCAGGCCGGCATTCCCGCCGCATACCCCGACGAAGAAGTCTACGAACTTATACCAGAAGTTATTCCTGGCGATGGCGTCCAGGGGCTCGTGCAGGGCCTCTCGCACGGACACTTTCTCCCACGCCTTGCCGTCAGCGGTGGGACGCCAGACATAGAAGCGAGGCTTGCCCGAGGGGTCCGCTATCGAGTACGTCTGCCACGCCATCCAAAGGTCGCCCTGTGCGGCCTTGCGCTCGCGGAGCATGTCCATCTCGAGGACGCCTGCCCAGAAGCGCGCCTGCGGAGCCAGCCAGAAGCCTGACCGCTGCCCCGCGGCTGCAACCTCTTTGTACGCTGCCGCAGCCTCCATCCACTTGCCCTGAAGCTCGTCGACCCGCGCCATGCGGATGAGCGTCAGCGGAAGGGACGGCTCGAGCTTTGAAGCGCGCACGATCGGCTTGCCCGAAGCGTCCACCTCGACGAGACCCTCGGCGTGCGCCGGCAATCCATTCGGCCCTGCCTCGGGGAAGCCGGTCGGCACCGTTCCGCCGCCGAGCGCGATCTTGCACTCGCCCCCCTCACTCTTGAACACGCCCGTATCCTTCTCCGACGACGCCGTATAAACCCCGTCTACGGCCACCAAAGCTCCCTTCAGGGAGGCGGCGCCTTCGACGAGTTGGGCGACAGACAAAGGCTTCTTCTCTCCGCCGCCGAAGATCCCGGAAAGGAATCCGCCCTTCTGGCTTCCCTGCTGCGTCTGCACCTGGCTCCGCAACAGGAGAAGCTGTTGAAGTTGATCGGCAAGCGGCGGCGTGTCAGCAATCCGAAGCTCGGGCGGGAGCCCATCTTGCGACGACGGCTCGTCAGCCCGCACAGGGAGACAGGCAGCAACTGCCACAATACAGAGCAGACTCAGGGCGAGCCCGAGCGTTCTGCATGTATCTCTCATTGGGTTATCAGCTCATTCCTCATCAGACCGACCACATTGATCGCATCGCTCGGCGGCGACGCACTCCAGTATAGGGGCTCCCGGAACGGGGTCGTAGCCCCCTGCGGCGAACGGGTGACAGCGCAGGAGCCGCCGGAAGCCCAGCCACGAGCCCCGCAATGCCCCGTGCAACTCGATGGCCTGCCGGGCATACTCCGAGCATGACGGACGATACCGGCACATCGGCGGGAGAACGCGCGACAAGGTGCGCTGATATACCCGGATCAGCCACACCAAAACGCGTCTCACGCCATGCTGCCTTCTTTCGCCCCGTGCGCATCCCCGCCGCGCTCGGCCGGCGACGCGAGGGTTCGCAGTTGGCGCGGCAAGGCGCGGGCAATGGTGGCGGCCATGTCCTGATAGGACAACTCGCGCACCCCCGGCCGCGCCACGAATACGACGTCGAGATCAATGGCGCAATCCTTGACCAGCGTTCGCAAGGCCTCGCGTAAACGCCGTCGGATCAGGTTGCGTCTGACCGCGTTGCCGGCATTGCGCCGGCTGACGATCAACCCGTAACGGACGCCTGCGCCCGGCTCGCCCGCAAGGGTCAATACCCCCAGCGCGCGACCGCCGCTCCGCCGCCCTCTTTGGAACACGGCGTCGAATTCGCGTTTACGCTTAAGGCTCTCGAACTTGCCCAAGTACGCGCCTCTTGGCCGCGCTACGCGGCCCCGCTGCGTGGTAGCATCGCTTCAATTATCGCACTACACGGAAAGCCTGGCGCGTCCCTTCGCCCGGCGGCGGGCGATGACGCGACGCCCCGGCTTGTCCTGCATGCGTGCGCGGAATCCGTGCTTGCGCTTGCGCGCTCGTGTTTTCGGTTGATACGTTCGCTTCATTCTAGCTCTCCACAATGCCCCGGTGGGATTGCCGAACATTAAGGCAGGCAACCATCTACGGCCCGTCGCGGCACCCCGCACCGGGGACGCCCTGGCCGCCAGGAGAAATGACTATATCATACCGACGCGATCCCGGCAAGAAAAAGACGATTTGCGGAAACGCAGAACGCAAAACGCAGAACGCAGAATCGACGGCAAGAACGGCAAGAAGGCTGCCATCTCCGCCGTTCCTGCCGTTTTCGTCGTCTTTGCCGTCGATTCTGCGTTCAGCGTTTTGCGTTCTGGGTTCTGCGTTTCCCTTGCCGTTGCCTCTGCGCTTCTTTTGGTGTAGACTAGTGCCCGTCGGGCGGCCTGCCGGGGTACGGCTGCCGTATTGTTTCGTCTACTGAGGCCGTTGCAGAAGCTGCGGGGGCGCCTGTAGGAGCGGTCTCCAGACCGCGATTGCCGTTGACGCTTAGTCGCACTCTGGAGAGTGCTCCTACAGACTTCTGCAATTGCCTCCACTGTCTTGCCCTTTGGGTGGAGGAGCTGATTCTGATGTCGGAAGTCGCAAAGTCCACGTGGCGCGAGAAAGTCGGCCTTGCTGAGATGCTGCGGGGCGGCGTCATCATGGACGTCACCAATCCCGACCAGGCCAAGATCGCCGAGGAAGCCGGCGCGGTCTCGGTCATGGCGCTCGAGCGCGTGCCGTCGGACATTCGCGCTGAGGGCGGCGTCGCTCGCATGGCGGACCTCTCGGTGATCGAGAAGATCATGGAGTGCGTCACGATCCCGGTCATGGCCAAGTGCCGCATCGGGCACTTCGCCGAGGCGCAGGTGCTCGAGGCGATGGGTGTCGATTTCATCGACGAGAGCGAAGTGCTCACCCCCGCCGATGAGGCCTATCACGTCTGGAAGCACGACTTCAAGGTCCCCTTCGTGTGCGGCTGCACCGATCTCTCCGAGGCCCTGCGCCGGATCGGCGAGGGCGCGGCGATGATCCGCACCAAGGGTGAAGCGGGCTCGGGCAACATCGTCGAGGCGACGCGGCACATGCGCGCGGTCATCCAGGGCATCGAGCGGGTCAAGGGCCTGCGCGATGACGAGCTGATGACCGAGGCGAAGAACATGGGCGCGCCGTTCGAGCTGGTCCGCGAAGTCTCCAAATCGGGCAAGCTCCCGGTGCCGAACTTCTCCGCCGGCGGTATCGCCACTCCGGCGGACGCGGCCCTGATGATGCAGCTTGGCGCAGAGTCGATCTTCGTCGGCTCGGGCATCTTCAAGTCCGAGGACCCGGCCGCGCGCGCTTCGGCCATCGTCCATGCGGCGACCTATTTCGAGGACCCGGTCGAGGTTATGAAAGCCTGCAAGGGCCTCCAGGGCGCGGCCATGAGGGGCATTGACGTGCGCACCCTCAAGGACGAGGAGCGGATGGCGACGCGAGGCTGGTAGCCTGAACGCATGTCACGCGACTGCATCGGGAACGGAGTGGGCGCGACAATCCTGTCGCGCGTGGGGCGGGCGTCTCGCCCGCCGATGCCGTTGTCGTTAGCCGTTCCTCTCCCTCGGACGCCGCAGGCGGGCAATGTGGAGCGGGGGATGATGGCACGACGACGTTGTCGTTCTCCCCTCTCCGGGCCCGCCGCAGGCGGGCAACGTGGAGAGGGGCTTACCCGCCGTAGGCGGGTCAGGGTGAGGTCGTCGTTTCGCACCGAAACCCGCCATGACCGCCGCGTGGCGCGGGCGTTGTTCGCCCTGGCGTTGACGGTATACGCCTTCTTCGGTCAGGGCTGCATCCGCAACACCGACGGCGCGACGATGGCGCAAGTCACTGCGGCGATGGTGGATCATCGCGATCTCGCAGTTGCGCCCACGCTTCCGGGGGGCGACGGGCTCGACGGCCGGCATTACTCGCAATACGGCCTGGGAACCTCGCTGGCGACGGTGCCGCTGTATCTTGCCGGGAAGGCGTTTTACGCGGCGGGCGGCGGGCGGATTCCCCTGGATGTCGCGACGGGCTTCGCTCTCTCGTGGCTCAACCCGCTGATCGGGGCGCTGCTGGTCGCCGCGGTGTTCGGTCTGGCCCGGCAGATCGGCGTGTCGCTTAGCGGGGCCGTCGTGGCCGCGCTGGTATGCGGCTTCGCGACAAACTTGACGCCGCATGTCAAGGACCTCTTCTCCGAGCCGCTCACCGCTCTCTGTCTCGCGATGGCTTTCCGGGAAGCATGGCGGGCGAAGGAGCGCGGTCCGGCGGCGGCTGCGTTCTGCGGGCTTTGGTGGGGGGCCGCATTTCTGACACGAGCGGCGTCAATGGCGGCGTTCCCGGCGTTGATGCTGCTGGTTGTGATGCGTCTGCCGCGGCCGCAGCGGCTGGCAGGAGCAGCCGGCATGGCTGCGGCATGTCTGCCCGGCATCGCCATATTCGCGGCGTACAACGTGGTTCGGTTCGGCATCTGGACTGAGACCGGGTATTGGTCGAAGCCCTTCCTGACGCCCCTGCTCAGAGGCCTCAGCGTCGATCTCGCGAGCCCCGAACGAGGCATCCTGTGGTACTCGCCGGCGCTTCTGCTCGTGCCCCTCGGCGTCCTGGCGCTGAGAGACGGCGCGCGGGCGTTCACCGTCGCAGTGGCGGCGTTCTTCGTCCCCCACCTTCTGCTGTACGCCACGTTCGAGGACGTGTTCGGGGGGCAAAGCTGGGGCGGACGCTTCATGGTGCCGCTCCTGCCGCTCCTGTGCGTGTTCGTGGGGGCAGCCTGGCAGAACCTGTCGGTAAGGGCGCGCCCCTGGGCGGTGGCGCTGCTGGTCTTGTCCGCAATCGTGCAATTCCCGGCGATGTACATCCACCCCGGACGCTACTTCACCGATCTGCGCATCGCGGACGCTGCCGGCGAAGTCCAAACGTGGCCTCAGCGCGTGCGCTGGAGCCCGCTGGTGCATGGGTGGGCTTACGTGCCGGCGGCAACGGCGGCCCTGTGGCATCCGGACGAGTTGCGCGGCCTGACGGCCAGGCCGGTGACGCGGGACGACCGCGAGCTTGCCGCGAATTCGCTGTACTTCCGGCTTCCGTACATCTGGTGGGTGATGGCCGCATTCAGCGGGGCGCCGCCGGCGCTGTGTATCGGCACAGGTGGCTTGTTGCTGGGTGCGATAGCCGCAGCCGTGTTATGGCTGCGGCGCACGTTGAGAGTCGCGGGCGAACCTGAGGTGACCCTGTCTTTATGAGCATTTGCGTAGGTGTATTGTCTTTGCAGGGGGATTTCGCCGAACACATCGCGGCATTCGAGGCCCTGGATTGCTGCGTGAAGCCGGTCAAAACGCCGGCGGCCGTCGAGGCGTGCGATGCCCTCGTCATCCCCGGTGGCGAAAGCACGACCATCGGCAAGCTCTGCGAGCGTTTCGGCGTCGGCGACGCTATCCTGCGCCTGCACCAGGCCGGCAAGCCGATCTGGGGCACGTGCGCGGGGATGATCCTGCTGGCCAAGGAAATCGAGAACAGCGATCAGTGGCGGCTGGGAATCATGGACATCGCTGTCGCGCGCAACGCTTTCGGGCGGCAGGTGGATAGCTTCGAGGCCTACGTGCCGGTCGAGGGCATTGCAGGAGGCGACACGCAGGCGGTCTTCATCCGCGCGCCCTATGTCACGCAGGTTTGGGGAGACACGGAGGTTCTCGCCGTGTTCGACGGCAAGGTTATCATGGCCCGGCAGGGGAACCTGCTCGCATCGGCGTTCCACCCGGAACTGACCGAAGATCGCCGCGTGCAACAGTACTTCCTGAACATGGTTGAACGTGACATCGCAAGCTGAGGGCTAATCGGCGCTCGATATGCGCAGGATTGTGGGCAAGTCAATGGTTTTGACCACAAAGACTCGAAGACACGAGATGACGAAGCTGATCTCAATAGAAGCTCTTAGCCGTTTAGTGTCCTCGTGTCTTCGTGGTCACCCCCTCTTGGCTTTGGCTACGCCGGGCGATATTGGTCTTCACTGCAAGTGAGCGTACCTCTGGAGGTAGTGCGATGAAAGGCATCATTCTCGTCGGCGGCATGGGGACGCGTCTCGCCCCCATGACCTATGTCACCAACAAGCACCTCCTCCCGGTCGGGCCGTACCCGATGGTGTATTACCCGTTGAACACGCTGGTCGATGCCGGCGTGCGCGACATCATGATCGTCACCGGCGGGAACAGCCCCGGCGGCTTCCTCGAACTCCTCCATGACGGCAGCGATTTCGGCCTGGAGCACCTGTATTTCAGCTACCAGGCGGCCCCCCAGGGGATCGCCGACGCGCTGCGGCGCGCCAGCCACTTCGTCGGCGACGACCGCTGCATCGTGGTGCTCGGCGACAATATCGTCGGCGGAAGCATCAAGCCCTACGTGGAGAGCTTTGCCGCCCAGGAGGCCGGGGCGAAGATACTGCTCGTCGAGGTCCCCGATCCCGAGCGCTTCGGCGTTCCCGAATTCGGCCCCGACGGCAAGATCGCGCGCCTGATCGAGAAACCCGCCAACCCGCCCTCGAAATACGCCGTCATCGGGGTGTACATGTACGATGCGGCGGTATGGGACATCATCCCCACCCTCGAACCCTCCGCCCGCGGCCAGTACGAGATCACGGACGTGAACAACACCTACCTGGAACGCGGGCTACTCACCTGCGACATCCTCCCGTATGAATGGTCCGACGCAGGGACCCCGGAGAGCCTGTTCCGAGCGACGTGCATCGCGCGAGAATGCGGCTTCGTGCCGCAGGTCAACCTACGAGACGACCCGTGCGCGATGAAGTAGCGGCATAGAGCGCCCGTTTCGCGGAGTAACACCATGCAGGTCTCCCGACTGTCAGACATCACCCACTCGCTCGCCCAACGCGGGCTTGACGGGGAGTTCGGGCGCGCCACGGTGCCCGCGGGCGTGACCATTGACGAACTCATGGATACCTCAGGCCTCTCCGAGGAGATGGCCTGCGCCCACGCGATCCGTTTCATCGCCCAGTCCGCCCCCTTACGCATCCTCCCCGGCGAACGCATCGTCGGCTCCGCCACCTTCCGCGAGGCCATCTGCCACCAGGTGCCCATCTGGGGCAAGGCGAGCGTCAGCCACACGACCCTCGGCTTCGGCAAAGCCCTGCGCCTCGGCTATAAGGGCCTGCGCGCACAAATCGACGAGCGCCTGAAACGTGGCGGTCTCGACGAGAAGGGCGTCGACCTGCTGCAGGCGATGCTCCTGTGCCTCGATGCCGCGGCGATGTGGCACCGAAGGCATATCGAGGCGCTGGAGGAGTTAGTCGCGGACTCGTCCGGCGGAGGGTCTCCAACAGGATTGTCGGGGCCACCGCGAACGGGCTACGAGCGCGTCCTCGCGAACCTGCGCAACGTTCCCGAGAACCCGCCGGCCAGCTTCGCCGAGGCGGTGCAGTCGCTGTGGTTCATGTATGCCTTCCAGCGGCTATGCGGGAACTGGTCGGGCCTCGGACGCCTCGATGAGATGCTCGGGCCATATCTGAAAGCCGACCTGGCCTCCGGCGCGACGACCCTCGACGAGGCCCGCGAGGACCTCGCGCATTTCTGGATCAAGGGCACGGAGTGGATCGGCGGCCTGGAGGCCTACTACGGCGGCGATGCCCAGCACTACCAGAACGTGGTCCTCGGCGGGGTAGATGCCGAAGGGAACGAAGTGACCAATGAGGTCACCTACCTGGTGCTCGACATCATCGAGGAACTAGGCATCAGCGACTACCCGGTGGCGGTTCGTCTCAACGCCCGTTCACCGGAACGCCTGCTGCGGCGGATCGCCGAGGTCCAGCGGCGCGGCGGGGGGATCGTCTCGGTCTACAACGAGGACGTGGTCATCGCAGCGCTGTGCAAGTTCGGCTACCCGCCAAAGATCGCGCGACGATACACGAACGACGGCTGCTGGGAGACGCTGATCCCCGGCGAAACGTGCTTCTCTTACGTGCCGTTCGACACGCTCCTGTGCCTGCAAAGCGCGCTTGGGATGAACCCCGCGCCGCCGGAAGGCGACGGCGTTCGCGCTCTGGAGAGCGCTCCTACAGACGGCCACGACAACGGCCACGAGCCGCTGTATGCCACCTTCGATGACCTCTACGGCGCTTTCCGGCGCGAGTTGGCGGCTGCCGTGGATGCTGTTCAGCGCGGAGCCGACGGCTTCGCCGACGGCGGGACCGCGCCGCCGATTGTGTCGCTGATGATCGACGATTGCATCGAGCGCGGGCGCGGGTACTACGACCGCGGGCCGCGCTACGTCGTTCAGGCTCCTCATGCGGGAGGTCTCGCGAATGCCGCCGACAGCCTGCTGGCCATCCGCAAGCTCGTGTATGAGGACAACCTGCTGACGCTGCCCGACCTGGTCGGCATTCTGCGCGGGAACTGGGAAGGCCGCGAGGACCTCCGGCAGCGGGTCCTGCGCCGCTTCGATTTCTACGGCAACGACGACGCGGAAGCCGACGCGATGGTGCGCCGTATCTTCGACGACTACACCGAGATGGTCGCCGGGGTGAAGGAGCGCAGCGGCGTCCTCCGCCCGGCGGGCCTGAGTACCTTCGGACGCGAGATCATCTGGCGCGAGCACCGCAAGGCCTCCGCAGACGGGCATCGCGAGGGCGAATTCCTCGCCACCAACTTCTCCCCCTCGCCCGGCGCCGAGCGCAACGGCCCGACGGCGGCGCTTCGCTCGTACTGCAATATGGATTTCACCCGGCTGCCGAACATCGGCACTCTAGAGTTGAAGCTCTCCCCCTCTCTCGTGGACAGCGACGCCGACACCGAGGCCATCGTCAGCCTCCTGCGCGCCTTCGTGACATTGGGCGGCTGCTATCTCAACATCGACATGGTCAGCCGCGAGACACTGCTCGACGCCCAGGCGCGCCCCGAGCTGCACCGCGCGCTGGCAGTCCGCATCTCCGGCTGGTCGGCACGATTTGTGACACTCGACCGAGACTGGCAGGACATGATTATCGGCCGGACGGAGCACTGGACGTAGGTCACTGGATACTGGATGCAGGATACTGGGGACGGCAACGGCTGACGGCTCGTACCTCCTGGAGGCCTCGCAATGACCCCGCACGCTTTCGCCCTGATGTCGCTACTGCTCGCCTCATCGCCGCCGCACGCTGCGGTGCAGACCTTTGACCTCAAGCAGGTCCGCCTGCTGCCGGGGCCGTGTCTGGACGGCCAGGAGGCCAACCGCAAATACCTGCATGAACTTGACGCCGACCGCCTGCTATACGTCTTCGACAAGAACGCGGGGCTGCCCACGAAGGCGCAGCCGGTCGGCGGCTGGGAGGCCCCGGATTGCGAGGTGCGCGGGCACTTCGTCGGCCACTACCTGTCGGCCCTCGCGCTGATGTACGCCTCGACCGGCGACGAGGCGCTCAAGGACAAGGCCGCCTACATGGTCGCCGAGATGGCGAAGTGCCAGCAGGCCCTCGGTGGCGGATACCTGTCGGCATTCCCGGCAACCTTCTGGGACCGCCTCGAGAAGATGGAGAACCCGCCCTGGGCCCCGTACTACACGATCCACAAGATCATGGCCGGCCTGTTCGATGTCTACACGATCTGCGGCAACCAGCAGGCGCTCGATGTTCTCAAGGGCATGGCCGGTTATTTCAAGGGCCGGATGGACAAGCTCAGCCCCGAGCAGGTTCAGCGTATCCTCACCGTCGAGTTCGGCGGCATGGCGGAGGTTCTGCACAGCCTCTACGGCATCACCCACGACCCCGCGCACATCGCCCTTGGCCATGCTTTCGAGAAGAAAGCCTTCCTCGATCCCCTCGCCTTGAAACACGACGATCTCGCGGGCATCCATGCGAATACGCACATCCCGCAAGTCATCGGGGCCGCGCGGCGCTACGAGGTGACCGGCGAGGAGCGCTACCGCACCATCACCAGCTTCTTCTGGGACTGCGTGGTCAACCACCGCTCCTACGCGACCGGGGGCAGCAACGTCGGCGAGGGCTGGGGCGAGCCGGACAAGCTGGCGAACACCCTGGCGGCCAACAATGAAGAGACGTGCACCACCTACAACATGCTCAAGGTGACGCGCCACCTCATGCAGTGGAACCCCGACCCGAAGTACGCCGACTTCTACGAGCGCGCGTACTTCAATGGAATCCTCGGCACCCAGGACCCCTCGAACGGGATGCTCATCTACTACCTGCCGCTGGCGACGGGAAACGTGAAGAGCTTCGGCACCCCGTATGACGCTTTCTGGTGCTGCTACGGAACCGGGATCGAGAACTTCTCAAAGCTCGGTGACACGATCTACCTCCACGACGCCAACGACCTGTATGTGAACCTGTATGTCGCCTCCGAGGTCATCTGGCCCGAGAAAGGCCTGCGCCTCGTGCAGCGCACCCGCTTCCCGCGCGAGGAGGGCAGCACGTTCGTCTTTCACGCGAAGGCCCCCATCGAGATGACGCTGCGATTGCACATGCCGTACTGGGCGACGCAGGGTGCGCAGGTGAAGATCAACGGCAAGCCGGTCGAGGCGAAGGCCGCGCCGACCTCGTACCTACCCCTTCACCGCACCTGGAGCGACGGCGACCGCGTCGCGATCCGCCTGCCGATGAGCCTTCATACCGCGCCGATGCCGGACGATCCCGAGATGATGGCGCTGATGTACGGCCCCGTGGTGCTCGCGGGGCTGACGGATCATTCGCAGCTTCTCATTGGGGACGCGAGCAAGCCGGACACCTGGCTCAAGCCGGTCGAGGGCAAACCGCTGACTTTCCGCACCGTCGGGCAGGAGACGGACCTCACGTTCATCCCGCTCAACCGCATCGTGCGCGAGCGCTACGGCGTGTATTGGGTCGTCACCCCGGAGGGCAGCCCGCGCCACAAGAAGCACCTCGCCGACCTGCAGGCCGCAAAGGAGCGCGAGGCGCGGTTCATCGACCGAGTGGTCGCCAATGATGCGACATCCGAGGGGGCGCACAACCTGCAGGGCCTGAACACCGGCTCCGGGCCGTATGGCGGGAGAGGCTGGCGGCACGCCACGTCCGACGGGTGGTTCGGCTGGGACCTCAAGGCCCTCCCCGACAAGCCGCTGACCCTCGTCTGCACCTACTGGGGCAGCGACGTGCCGCCGCGCACGTTCGACGTCATCGTGGAAGGCCAGACCATCGCCACCCAGTCCCTCAACAACAACAAGCCCGGCGAGTTCTTCGATGTCGAGTACCCCATCCCGCCCGAGCTGACGCAGGGCAAGAGCAAGATCACCGTGCGTTTCAAGCCCAAGCCGGGCAACCTCGCCGGCGGGGTATTCGAGTGCGGGGTGCTGAAATGACGGGGCGCGCAGGGGCCCGCCTCTGCCTCGAAAATGGAGTGGGCGCGACAATCTTGTCGCGCGTGGGGCGGGCGT
>CAYWBK010000151.1:3996-13076 GCA_964455745.1 uncultured Armatimonadia bacterium | reverse complement strand
TTCGCACTCTGGAGAGTGCTCCTACAGACTTTTGCAATCGCCTCTGGATACTGGATACTGGATACGGCGGCCCGTGGACTATGGAGCGGTCCGCTTGCGGGGTCGGAAGCAGCCGTCGCCCCGAGACCGCGCTGGAGGGCAGGCGTTCCGTCATGGCAGGCCACCAGCAAAGCCGGCGGATTACGCCGGGAGCATGGCCCCATGAACCCCGCGTGGAGCGGGCGTCTCGCCCGCTGGCCGTCAGCCCTCCCTTGCCTGGCGAAGCGGCTGCATCACCCTCATCCCGCGTTCAGGGCCATCGGCTCGCGCTCTCTCGCCAGCGCCTCGGTCCTGACAGATAGATACTCGCGATATGCGAGAGGTGCGGCCAGCAGGGCGTTGAGCAGGAGCATACCGGCGTCTGGGCGTCCGGAGAACATGGACGAGGTGATCTGGCCGGCGACCAGCAGCCCGACCATCATGAGCAGGGACGGCCACATGAGCCTGTAATGCAGGGGCGAGGTGGCGCGTTTCACTATCCCCATGAGGAGCCACTCGACCCACTCAGCATGATGACGCCGGTAGGACCGCCTCGCGATCAGCCAGTACGGAACCCCCAACAGCGCTCCGACCACAGCCATGGCCACCAAATCTGAGACGGGTTTCGGGTTGTTGGCCGTCCGCGACGTCATCAGCCCCCATCCGATACACCCGTCCACGACCGCCGTAAAGCCCAGCGGCACATACACGGTATACCAAAGCGCCCGTCTACGAGCTTCTCGATCCAAGTCTGTCATCCAAGAGCCCCCTGTTTCTGGGCTATCGCCTCTTGTGGCTGTGCGTTGCCCTCTACACTTGCCCCATCAGCCCGATCAGCAGCGCCGCGAGGCCGAGGGCGGCCAACGCCCACGAGCCGTAGTATGCGAAGCCTCGGTTGTGCGAGGTGTGGACCTCGCCGTTCGGACGGCGGACTTGCCATAGCTCCAGATACGGCATCGGGAAGCGGCGATACCAGCCCTCGGCCACGACATCCTCACCCACGAACTCGCCCGCCTTGAACAGGCCGAACAGGAACTGGAGGACGCGCAGCGGCTGGTGGTACTGCAGGACCATAAACCCGGTCTCGTCTTGCACGACCAGGTCTTGGCTCCAGTACAGCCCGGGGATCCCCCGGCCGATGATCTTGCCTCGCAGTATCGCCGGGATGCAGCGGATCCTGGAGACCTTGATCTCGGGCAGCAGATCGTGGACCTGCTTGTCCGCGAACTGGGCCATCGGATACATGTAGCGCGTCCGCAGAAGCGACGCAATCCCCACACACAACACCACCGCGCCGACAGAGCCGGCCGATACCTTGTGCATCCCCAGGCCGAAGGCCAGCCCCAGTCCGACAAGCACGCCGAGGGCAGGCAGGTAGTTCATGAACAGGTCGGTCGCGAACTCGTCCATGTAGCTTTCGTCGGCCTTGCTGGGGATATTGTAGACCGGCTGTTGTTCGACCAGCGGGGCGAAGCGGTCGAGGGCCTTGATGCGCTTGGCCGGGAGCGGGTGCGTGGAGGACAGCTCGCAGATGAACGCCCAGGGGTTGAAGATGTCCCAGCGCATCGCCTTCACGGTCGTCTCGGTATCATACGTGTGCGTGGCGGCGTTGAAGCTGCCCGCGGCGGCCAGAGCCATCGAGGCCCCGAACCTGGCGTCGAAGATGCCCATCGTCTTGATGCCGCCCGCGGTGATGCCCGCATTCGCCGTGGCCGGCGCACCCATCTCGGCGGCGAGCTTCTTGTCCGCCACCGGCTTCGGTGCCCCCGCGAGGCCGTAGGCGATCTTCACCAGCGCCGTGGCGAGGGCGTTGGGGTCGCGGGTGCTTTCCGCCGAGAAGTGGTCGGCGTAATACTCGCGCACGCGCGACAGGAACAACACGATGTACTGGCTGATGATGTAGGCGATGAACGCTGCGAGACCGACGGCAGCCATTCCGCCGCCGCGCCTCGAGCCGCGCCCGGAGGCAAAACCGAACCGGTACACGTAGTAGAGGATCAGCGGGATCGTCGCAGCGACGGTCATCACCACGAAGTCCCAGTGGACGATGTGGCCCATCTCGTGCGCGATTACCGCGCGGCGCTCGCGCTCATCGCACAGGTCGAGGATGCCCCGCGAGATCACCACGCGCGCATCGCCCGGGTAGTGTCCGAAGGTGAAGGCATTGGGGTTGCCATCTTCGATCAGCCCGAAGCGCGGCTCGCGGATGCCCCTCTTGTGGCAGATGTCGCGGATGAGGGAGGCGATCGAGGGATCGACGGAGTCCACGGGGACCCAGTTGATCTTCAGGACAAGCTGGATGATCCACGGGCTGATGAGGAATTGCACGCCCATGAACCCGCAGGCGAAGAGGACGGCAAACCACATCGGCGCGTGGAGCGCGTACATGGCCGCAGTCCCGATGGCGAAGAGCAATGCGAAAAGCAGGGACAGCACAACAATAGACCGTGTGGCGAGATTGAGCATGTCTCACACCCTTATCTGCCTTTGGCAGAAGCGCTAGTGTTTTTCAGCATAGTCAACGGCCTTTAGGTATGCGGGGGTCTGGGGGACGCAGTCCCCCAGGACGTAAAGGCCGTTGCCGTTCATGGTTTTCCCAGCCTCACCCAGATGTTCATGGCCAACGTAGCGCTATATTGGTATCTCCATGCACGCCAGGACTTCGTCGCAGGTCGGGAACGACTCGGGCGAGCCGTCGCGGCTGATCTTCAGCGCCGCCGCGTCGGAGGCGAAGCGACCGAGCCTGTCGGGCGGCAGGCTCATGAGATGGCCGGCGCAGAGGCCCGCGTGGAAGGTGTCGCCCGCGCCGATGTCGTAGCGCACGACCACTTTCCGGCCCGGCACCCACTGCTCCTGCTCGCCGACCCGCAGCAGCGCGCCGCGCTCGCCGCATGTTACCGCGATCACGCGCGGCCCGAGGCCGGCGACACTCGCGATTGCAGCGGGCAGGTCGGCATTGCCCGTCAGCAGCCGCGCCTCGTCCTCATTCATCACCACGATGTCCGCCGCGGCAATCGCCCGGCGTTGCGCCTCGATCATCGCGGCCTGACCGTCGGACCACGACGCGGGGCGGTAGTTGACCGCGTAGCAGACCTCCCGCCCGGCTTCCCGCGCCAGGCGAGCAGCCTTCATCGCGGCGCTGCGAAGCGGCTCCTTGCGGATTGTCGCCTCGGTGAAATCAAAGATTCGGGATCGAGCGATGTTCTCCTGCTTAATGTCCGCTTCGGTAACCACGGCCATCGGGTCGGATTTGCCCGCGAAACGGTAGAAGTAGAAGGTCTTCGCGCCTGCGCCGTCCATCCAGCAGAACGAGACGGTCGTGAGCTGGCCCGGTACCGGCGTGACCTGAGACACGTCGACGCCGTGCTCGGCGAGGCGCTCGCGCAGCCATTCGCCCAGCTCGTCGTCGCCCACCCGCGAGAGGAAGCCGACCTTGCGGCCCAGGCGGGCAAGGGCCAGCGCGAAGTTCGCCGCCGCGCCGGAGGGGAAGGGGATGAGGCTGCGCGCCTGGGTCAGCGGAATGCCGGGCACGTCCGGGGTGATCTCCACGAGGGCGGTGCCGATGACGAGGAGGTCGAGGTCGGGGTTGGAGGAGACGGCGTTCCCCGGCAGGATTGCCGGGGCCACTGAGGAGGGGAGGACGGCGTTCCCCGACAGGATTGCCGGGGCCACACCTCCCGACAGGATTGCCGGGGCCACTGAGGAGGGGAGGACGGCGTTCCCCGACAGGATTGTCGGGGCCACACCTCCCGGCAAGGTTGCCGGGGCCACTGAGAAGGGTGGGGCTACTGGGGATAAGGGGTCAGTTGAGTTCATGGGTTACCTTCAGGCTTTCGAGCGCGACGGTGGCGTCGGCGACATCGGTCGGATCGAGGCGGAATCCGGTAATCAGCCCTCGCCAGCCGGGCATGAGGCCCGGACGGAGGACATACTCGTGCGTCCGGCCATCCGCCTGGACCGCGAAAGCGATGCTGTTTTCGCTACAGAGCGGTTGCAGGTTCGTCTCCCACCCCAGCCGAGCGCGCTTTCCTCTATTAAGGCAGAGGCGTATCCTTATTGTATCGAAGAGGCGGCTGTCCAGGCGAGTCTGCCCGCCGAACAACGCCGACTCGTCGGTCGTGGTCGTTCCGCGTAGCGCCCCGTCCACGACATCGACGGTGCGGAAGCCCATCGCCATGTTCCACGATTCGTCGAAGCCGGGCGTGTCGAACGTCCACTCGCTCGGCGGGGAGAGGGGTTTGCGGTCGAAGGGGCCCAGGCCGACGTCGGCGGGCACCGCATTGACATGCGCGGCCTCGTCTGCGAAAACGCGGCGCACGGTGTCGAGCGGGCCGAAGAGCGCCCCACGCCGGGGCTCGAGGGGGAGACGAGTGCCATCGGCGTTCCACGATCCGACGACGATCAGGCGCGGGCTGCCGGGCGGGACACTGGAGACTTGCTGTAGTGCCAGCGCGCACAGGAACCCGAGGCGGGCAAGATCGGATGGCGGACTCGCCGAGACATCGGGGGCCGCGAACCCGGCGGTCAGGTTCGGGATGACGGGGATGCCCACCGAAGCAGCGGCGCGCCAGGAGGCCTCGAGAGGCTCCACGGGGCCTGCCTGCGAAGGGACGCCCTCATCGTCGGGGTCGCTCACCGCCGAGAAGCCAGCGGCTGACAGCGAGGCGGGGGAAAGGTCCTGAAGCGGCGCACAGGCGACCAGATACAGGCCCGGCAGGCCCAGAGAACGCGCCACCTCGGCCGCCCCGGACAGGTTGCGGGGGCTCGTGTGCGCCCCGGCGCTGCGGACGCCGGAGACGAAGACCACCGGGCGACCGTCCTGGCGCAGGTAGTCAGGGCGCGACAGGCGCTCGCCGAGGCTCTTGAGAAGCCCGACGGCTGCGGTGTCGGATGTGTCGCGCGACAGGATGAGGCGCACACACCAGCGCATCTGGGCCGGCTTGTCGGCGGCGAGGAACGCCTTCAGGGCGGCGAGGTCGGCGGGGTCGGGAGCGTTGCGCCGGGCGCGCACGTCGAAGATGAAGACTGAGATGCCGTGCTCGGCGGCCCACCGGATCTGCCACGGCCAGACCGCGAGGTCGTCGCCGGCGTAGTCGCCCAGCACAGGGCGGTTGCGGTAACGCCGGTCGAAGTCCGGCTCGATCCAGGACTCCGGCGCGGGAGTGCGGAAGGTGACAGCCACAGTCGTCTTCGTCGGTATGAGCGAGATCGCGGCAGCAGGCGGGGCGGAAGACGTGATGCTGGCGGAGGCGGTCATACACGCGGTCGCACCGGCCGGGCTACGAAGCGTCAGGCCGAAGTCGAGCTTGCCGGGACCCGAAGCGCCGAGGTCCCAGGTGACAATCTGCGGGACGCCGTGATCGAGACGCGGAAGGGTGCGCGCGGGTGGGGAGGCCGGACCCTCGGGCTGGAGCGACAGCTCGGGGATCGCCTCGCCGCCGTCGTTTTCCCCCACCCAGACGAGCTGAAGGGGCTTGCCCGCGCGAGGCAGCGGGTCGAGGGCACCGAAGAAGAGGGTGCGCAGGTCTGGGCCGCCAAACGGCGGACTGCCGGCGCCGACGCCGCGCAGCGTCACGCGGGTCCCGATGCGTCCGCGAAATTGCAGCGCCAGCGCCTTGAGATTGCCTCGCCAGCCGGTGGCCCCGGCGAGGCGGCTGTTGTAGATGTGGCGGGCGTCGTCAGGAACACCGAAGTCCTCCCCCTGCAGCCCTTCGGCATTGTCGCAGGCCCAGCACAGAGCGACGTCGCGCAGGCCGATGCCCGAGAGCGCGGCTCCGTACCAGGCGATGTCCGATGCGGCAGCGTCGAGGAGCGGAGAAGCCAGCAGGCCGACTTCATCCGAGAGTTCGATCTGCAAGCCGTCGGCATCGGCGCGGGCCAGCCGGATGCCGCGCACAGGCCGCCACCCGGACAGCGCCACGGGGTCGCCCCACGTCGTCACGCGCGAAGGGGCGGTGTCCCGCGGGAAGGGAGACGATATCCATACGCAGTCGAGCGCGAACGGCGTGTTCGGGGGCACGATGATCTGCAGGTTGCGGATGACGGCGAAGTCCTGCCAGTACGGCTGCACCGCTAGCGTGTGCGATTTCTCGTCACCCGGATTTGGCAGCGGCAGGAACGGCCCGGAAGCGTCGCGCCCGGCGACTCTGCGCCCGATCCACGAGACGCCGAGGGAAACGGAGGCAGGGCAGTTCAGCGTAATGCTGACGGCCTGGAAGGGATCGGCGGGCAGCGCGAAGTCAGGCGAAATGAGAGCATACGCGACCGGCCACGGGGGATACCGCACACCGCCGGGGCCCGGGAGCGCCAAAGGGACCGGTCCCGCAGGCTGCGGGGTCCACCCGGCCGGAGTCGAGCGCATCGACCACTCCACGAGGGGCCTTTGATCGTCGGCAAGGACGGTCGTAACGCAGATAAGAGCGACGGCGAGGGACGCAAACTGGAACGAGGGACGCTGGGGCATCTTGAGGGCGCATTTCCACACGGGCGTGGGCGGGACCTGCGTCAACGGTGCCTCACCCCCGGCCTCCTCCGCTCGCGGGGGAGAACGGCAACGGCCCCTATCCCCCTCCCTCTGCCGACTGCGGTCGGAGCCGGGAGGGGGGAACGGCAACGGCTTTGGCGTGCGAGACGCCCGCCCCACGCGGAATCCGGCGGCTGGTCGAGAGCTCCGGGGGATGCGCCGTTTCCGTGTCCCCTCCCTACGAGGGAGGGGACAGCCGGGCGGTAGCCGCCGCAGGCGGCTCGGCCCGGCAGGGGTAGGAAGCCTTCCCGCGCGGTTGACGCTAGACACGGCGTCTGCTATAGTCCTGTTCAAGTTAGTGTGACAGAATCTCTCCACCCTTAACAGTCAGCTTGCGCGGAGCGGAAATGCGACTCGTCGGCCTCATCCTCGATGCCTTCTATCAACTGAAGCCGATAGACATCGTGGACGTGGTCGTCGTCACGTACATCGTATACCGCGTGCTGCTCATGCTTCGCAGCCTCGGGGCGATGCACAAGCTGCGGGGTATCCTGTTCATCCTCATCCTCCTTTGGCTGAGTTCCGGCCTGCCGACCTTCAACTGGCTGTTGCGTCAGGCGATGGTGCCCGGAATCATCGCTCTTGTGGTTGTGTTTGCGCCTGAACTGCGCATTGCCGTCGAGCGGCTTGGGCGGTCGACGCCCATCTGGCTGAACATCGCGCATGTCGGCGTGGAGCTGCAGCAGCATGTGATCAACGAGGTCGCCGACACCGCGGAGGAGTTTTCGGACCGTGGCATCGGGGCCCTCATCGTCCTCGAGCGCGACAACACGCTGATGGACATCGTGCGCACCGGGAAACAGATCAACGGTGTCGTGTCGATGGACCTATTGCAGACGATCTTCTTCCCCCGCAGTCCGCTGCATGACGGAGCCGTTGTCGTCCGCGGCGACCGGATTCTGGCCGCCGCCTGCGTGCTGCCGCATTCTGAAAGCCCCGGCCTGTCCGCCACCGTCGGAATGCGGCATCGGGCGGCAGTCGGCATCACCGAGCGCAGCGACTGCGTGTGCGTGGTCGTCAGCGAAGAGACCGGGGTGATCTCGCTGGCGGTCGGAGGGGTGCTCAGCCCCAGCCTGGAGAAAGTCCAGCTCGTCGAGAGGCTGCTGGGATTGTTCGAGGCCGAGCAGGAGCACACGAGTTTCTTCTTCTGGCGACGATGAAGGCGAGCGCTCACCCCGCCGCGTTGACTGGGTGGTGGGGTGGCTACCTGTAGGAGCACTCTCCAGAGTGCGACTGGACCCCATATTGTGTTAAAATGGTGTCGATGAATACGAAAATATGTCTATATAGCGGCGTATTAACGGCAATCGCGGTCTGGAGACCGCTCCTACAGACAGATCAGTGACTTCTGCGATTGCCTTCACCGGACTGAACAGGCCCAAATCGGCACGATCTGTGTCGCGGCGACGAATACCCCTATGCGAAAGCTGCTACTGGACAACCTCGGTTTGAAGATACTGTCAGCGGTCATCGCCGTGGCCTTGTGGGTGTACGTTCTCGACCACGAGAACCCCCTCGTCACGCGACGCGTGACCCTGTCCGTGCTGGCGGTCGGGGTGCCCCAGGGGCTGCAGGTGATGGAGATAACGCCTGACCGGGTGGAGGTCTTGCTGCGCGGGCGGCAGTCGGTCCTTGACGATGCCCACATGGAGTTGGCGCGCGTCGCCGCGAATCTGGCCGGCAATGACTTCGGCGAGCACGATGTCTCCGTTGCAGTCGTCGGCACTCCGGCGGGAGTGACGGTCGAGAGCATCGCCGAGCCGATGGTGCGTGTGAAGCTGGACACGGTTGTCGCCAAGGAACGGCCGGTCATCGTCGAAACGCGGGGTGTGCCGGCGGAGGGTTTCGAAAACGGCGAGCCGACCGTTAAACCGACCGTCGTGGATGTGCGCGGGCCGGCGGCCTGGATGCAGCGGGTCGCGCGAGTTGTCGCGGTGGTCGATATCTCCGACCAAAGCTCGGCCGTTCAGGCCAGCGTTTCGGTCGAAGCGCGCGACCAGGGCAACGTCCGCGTCAATGGGCTGACCCTCACGCCGGCGCAGGTTGAGGTCTCTGTGCCGATCAGGCAGGTTGCCACGCGCGCCGTGTCCGTTCGGCCCAGCCTCGGCACGCCGGCCTCGGGCTACATGGTGGCGAAGGTGTCGGTTGAGCCGGCGGCGGTGACGGTCGCCGGCAAGCTGTCGGGCTCCGTGATCGATACGCAGAAGATCGACATCTCGGAACTGCGGGGCACAGAATCGTTCTCCGTGCCGCTGCAGGTGCCTGAAGGCGTCACCGTGATCGGCACCAGTTCGGCCCGCGTAACGGTGACGGTAGCTCCGCTGCCCGAAGAGGGGACATCTGCGGGCAGTGCCGCAGGCGGGCAACGTCACCCAACTGAAGCAAGCCCCGGCGGATCGGGAACGCCGGGTAGTGCGACCCCTGGCAGCGGTCCGCCGCCGCCAGGGGCAACTGGCAAGGCCGGCGAAGATGCGACGAAGGGGTCCCCCGGAGAACAGGGGCGGGGCGACACGACGCCGCAGTAGCCGCCGCATCCAAT
>CAYWBK010000151.1:0-3896 GCA_964455745.1 uncultured Armatimonadia bacterium | reverse complement strand
CCAATAGTACCCCCGACCCGGTCAGCGGCTCTCTGGAGAGCAAGAGTCGCTGAACGATAGGGGGAATTCCGCTCAGGCCGGGCTGATCCGGCCTGAGTGAACAGAGGGGGCCGCCTGATGGCAACGACGTCCATCGGGGACATCCTGCTACTCCTCGGGGATGAGGGCCTCGACGACCAGTATCCAGAATGCAGGGACCGGTTCCGCAGGTACCTGATGCAAAGCAAGTGGGAACCCTCCGACGTGCGCGGCTGGATCGAGGAATGCCAGGAGTACGGCAGCCGATCCCAGCCTCATTTCTACTACGCGCTGCAAGACATCGTCACCTCCCTTGGGCACCAACTGGGGATGGAGGTGGAGTACGGGTCTTATGGCGGCGCGACTGCTCCGATACCCTTCGACGGATGCTGGACTCTCGCCAGCGGGCAGATTCTTCTCATCGAGGTGAAGTCCGCTCTGTGCCCGTTCGGATCCGCCACACAGCTCGGCCGGTACATGGACGCCCTGTGCAAGCTCCGCCACCGGGCCCCCAGCGAGGTCCTGGGGCTGCTCGCCATCGGATCGGGCGACTTCCAGCCGATCATTGACCAGATCAAGGGCAGCGATTACCGCAATCGCCAGAAGCTCATCTCCTTCGACGACCTCATCGGCCTGGTGGAACTCGCTCGCCAGATGGCGCGGACTTCCGGACCAAGCTCGCTCAATCTCATCCAGAACCTCCTCATGCCCTTCGAGAGCGTCAACGTGGGCAGCCTCCTCGACATCATCACCCAGATATCTCAGTCGCACGGCGCCCCGGAGAAGATAGCCAGAAGCGCCGAGAGCCTGTTCATAGACTCCGTTCCCACACACTGGCAGAAGACGGAGCTGTGCTCGTTCCTCGACTCATGCAAGCCGATGCAATACGCGCTGCTCATGGCGCTGGCCTTCAGCCCGCAGCAGTGGACGGGCCTGGGGCGGCTGATCGAGCTGATGCAGGTTGCGGCGGATCGCGCCCCCGGCCTGCCTGTCGGGTATGTGTGCAGCGCGAAGACGGTCGGGGGAGCGAGATCGGGGCTTTCGAAGCGCCAACAACAGGCCGGTAAGGAGCCGTTCATCCTCACGCGCGGGACTCGCTACGCCCTGCACGAGCGGTATCTGGACTGGACCCGCGAGTGGCTGGTGGAGCAGGGGATGATAATCCCGGCGGAGTTTGTGGCGGATGAATCTCCGGCGCAGGTGTTCAGCCTGTTCAATGTGGGGGAGGTGTGAGAGGGCGGCGTCAAAACCCGTGCTCTGTGAGGAACTCGCGCGTGAGGGACGACTTCGCCTCTTCGCGGCCAACAAGCATCCGCGCGACGTATTTGGCGATGATGTCGACCTCCAGGTTCACCTCAGCGCCGGGGCGCATGTCTCGCAGCGTCGTGTTGGCGATGGTCTGGGGGATGATCGCCACGGAGAACACCCCGCCGTCGATGGCCGTCACCGTCAGGCTGATGCCGTCCATCGCAATGCTGCCCTTCGGCGCGATGTACGTGACCAGATCGGCCGGAACCTCGAACGAGAACCGCGTCGTCTCACCCTCGGGGACGCGCGCCACGCACTTGCCCACCCCGTCCACATGGCCCTGTACGAAGTGTCCGCCCAGTCTCGACTCCGCCGCCAGAGCGCGCTCGAGGTTCACCGACTGCCCCGCGGCCATGCGGCCCACCGTCGTCAGCTTCACCGTCTCTGTCCCGGCATAGCAGCGGAACAGGTTGCCCCGCAACTCCTCCACTGTCAGGCACGTGCCCGAAATGGCGATGCTATCGCCGATCTGGCTTTCTGCGGCGATGCGCTGTGTCGCCACCCACAACGCCAGGCCCGTCCCGGCGGGACGGATACTGTCGATGCGACCGATTTCCTCGACCAGGCCGGTAAACATGGAGGGAGAGAGGGAAGCGATGAATGCTGAATGCTGAATGATGAATGATGAGCGAACGGCTGACGGCAGCTAACGGCAGTGAACGACAACGGCAGACGACAACGACAGACGACAACGACAGACGACAGACGACAACGACAGACGACAACGACAGACGACAACGACAGACGACAACGACAGACGACAGACGGCTACTTGCTTGGGTGTAAGGTCATTAGGACATCTTCGTCTATACGCTCTACGCTTGATAGGGAGAGGCCCAGGGCTTCGGACATCTGGTGGATGCCCAGTTCGCCTACTGCCGGGACTGCGGCGGAACCGCCTACGATCTTTGGGGCGTAGAAGCACAGCAGCCTGTCAACTGCGCGGGCCTTCAATAATCGGGCCGCTACCACCGAGCCGCCCTCGCATAAGACGCTCATCATGCCGCGCTCGCCCAGCGCCCGAAGGAGAGCGAGGAGATCGACACCCCCGCCACCGCCGTGACCGTCCGTGCCCGGGTCACCGGGCAGCCGCAGGACCTCCGCACCCGCCGCTTCCAGCCTTTCGACGCGCTCGACGGGCGCGCTTTCCGAGGCGGCGATGATGCACTTGCTGCCGCCCCCTCCGGTGTCGGCGCCCAGGGCGTCCCCGCCTGTGGCGTGGCCACCTATGCCGCCCCCTCTGGTGTCGGCGCCTTTGGCCGCACTGCCTGTTACGACCCTGGCGGTCGTCGGTGTGCGGGCGGTTGAGTCCAGGACCACGCGCACCGGGTCCCGCACATCCTCGGCATCCAGGCGACAGGTCAGCTCGGGGTCGTCCTTGAGCACCGTGCCCAGGCCGACCATCACCGCGTCATTGCGATTGCGCAGCTCGTGAACCCGCCGGCGCGAGGCCTCGCCCGTGATCCAGCGAGAGTCCCCGGTATTCGTCGCGATCTTGCCGTCGAGGGTCATCGCCAACTTCAGCGTGACAAAGGGCAGGCCGGTCTGCTTGTGCTTGAAGTACGCCTCATTGAGCGCCAGGGCTTCTTGCGTGAGGGGGCCCAGGTGCGTGTCGATCCCCGCTGCAGTGAGGCGCGCGGCCCCCTCGCCGGCAACCCGCACGTCGGGATCGCCGCAGGCGTAGAAGACGCGCGCAATCCCCGCCGCGATGATCGCCTCGGTGCAAGGGGGCGTCCGGCCCTGGTGACAGCACGGCTCAAGCGATACATACAGGTCGGCCCCGCAAGCCTTCTCACCCGCCGCAATCAGGGCCAAGGGTTCGGCGTGGGGTTCTCCCGCACGATGATGGTAGCTCTCCCCCACGATCACCCCCTCACTGACGACAACGGCCCCCACAGCCGGGTTTGGGGCTGTCCGGCCAAGCCCCCGCGCCGCCAGCTCGAGAGCTTGGCGCATATAGGCGGTCGCCTGTGGATCGTGTGCGTCAGTCGTCATTAGTGGGGCCGGTGGGCGGGGCATTGTTAGGCTTCTTGTGCGGTAGGCGGGCGGCGTCTCTCGCCAACTCGACGTATAGTTGGGCCTCTTGGGCATCACGCGTGAACCGCACCTGGCGCAGGTCCACGAGGGCCAGCACGGCGGCAAGGACCGCGGCCACGATCAGCCCGGACCAATACGTCAGTGCCTGCGCGGGTGAGGACCACGGGTGGATGGAACCCCAGAAGGCCATCGCGATGACCAGCAGCAAGAGACCTGCGGTGATGAGCCGCAAGACAAGTTGCGCGGGCGTGATAATGTGCAGGCCTCGCCGGTACAGGGATACCTGCGTGAAAGCCCCGACGACAATGGCAATCGCGAACACCGCCAGCGCGACTCCCCAGGCGTAGCTCATGGGCGTCTCCTGTCGGAGCGGTTTCCGGCTGGATGGGATGATAGCACAGAGCGCCCGGGAGAGGCAAACGCTGAACTCAGAACGCAGAACGCAGAATCAACGGCAAGGACGGCAGGGACGGCAAGGACGGCAGGAACGGCAGGAACGGCAGGAACGGCAGGAACGGCAGGAACGGCAGGAA
>CAYWBK010000150.1:0-13095 GCA_964455745.1 uncultured Armatimonadia bacterium | reverse complement strand
GATACCTGGAGGGTAGCTCTTTTCGTCTCTACCTACAACTGGCGAACGCACCCCGACGATCGCGCTAACTTGACACTCTTTGCGTGTTTCCGGTACACTCAGGGTCCGCTGCATGGGGCATAGGCTGCGAGACATAGGCGAGAGATGGAGTCGGTGGCGTTGGCGTGTGAGGATGACCGCGTATCCGATGTTGCAGGCGACGCGGCGACTGTTCGTTCCTGGCCCCTGGCGGCACGCACGCGCGCGCTCATGCGGCAGTTTGGGCTGCGCGCGGTGAAGTCGCGCGGGCAGAACTTCCTGATCGAAGAGCACGTTGCGCTGGGCCTCGCCGAGGCTGTATGTGCGGGCGAGGCGAACCGCATCGTTGAGGTCGGAGCCGGGCTGGGAGCGCTAACTCTGCCACTGGCAGAAACCGGGCGGCGGGTTGTGGCTTACGAGATCGACCGCAAGCTCTCGGCCGCGCTGCAGTGGCTATTGGCGGGGCTTGACAATGCGGAAGTCAGGACTGAGGACTTCCTGAAGGCAGACCTGGAGAAGCTTCGAGCGGGAGAGGCTGGCGAGCGGTCGCTGTCCCCGGTGTGGGCTGCCGTCGGAAATCTGCCTTACTACATCACGACGCCGTTGTTGGAGAAGCTGTTCGGCGCAGCCCCTCGCGCGGGGTTGGCAGAGGACGGGGGAGAGAAGAAGGCCACACCGCGCACTTTCGAGCGCGTCGTTGCGACCATGCAGGCTGAAGTCGCCGAGCGGATACTTGCCAGGCCGGGCAGCAAGCAGTATGGGCCGCTGACAATCTTCTGCCGGTTCCATTGTGAGACAATTGAGCGTCTGTTCCGCATCGGGCCGGGAGCCTTTCTGCCGCGGCCCGAGGTTGATTCCGTCGCCCTGCTCATGGTGCCGAGGGAGAGGCAACCGGAGCAGATACGAGACGCCGAGGTCTTCTTCACAGTCGTCCGCGCGGCATTTGGGCACCGGCGCAAGACACTGGGCACCGCGCTGAGAACCGGGTTGCGGGGAAGTACGGATTCCTACCCCCCTGCCCCCCTCCCTGGTAGGGAGGGGGGAACGGAAACGGCGGACGGCGACGTTCGAGGCAGCACGGCTTCCTACCCCCTCGGTCGCCTGCGGCGACCACAGCCCCTCCCTGGTAGGGAGGGGGGAACGGAAACGGCGACCTCACCCCCGGCCCCTCTCCGCAAGCGGAGAGGGGAGAAAGGCAGCGACGGGCGACGAGATACCTGCCCCACGCGGTCGGTTCGAGGGGGCGTCGAGGCAGCTATTCGCGACGCTCTGGCGAGGGCGAGCATCGACCCGGAACGCCGCGCCGAGACCCTCAGCTTTGACGAATTCGCGGCTTTGAGCAACGCTTTCGGCGAGGTGACCGGCCTCTTCAATGTGAGTGTCTAGCGACACCTCCCCCAGACCATGTGGCAGCGCGATTTATCGCGCGGATCACATCATATAGCTATCAACGCTTCCATTTCGGGGGAAGTGCTTGCTCGCAGTCGATGGCGTAGTGGACGAAGAGTGATCTTGCCCGCATTTAGCGCGATAAATCGCGCAGCCACATAGTCGAGGGAGATCATCGCTAGACATATACTCTTCAGTAGTTCACCCGAGGCGCGCGAGGGAGAGGTCGGGTCTGCGGGTTCGGTATATACGGAGGCGGGGCAGGATTGAGTCAAAGAGAGGTATGCCCCAGGGTTCGCCTCCGGGCCCATGCGAAGATCAACCTCACGCTTGAGGTCCTCCGCAAGCGCCCGGATGAGTACCATGAGCTGCGATCTGTCTTTCAGGCCGTATCGCTTTATGACGAGATCAGCATCACCGTCCGCGATACGGCGACGCTGCTGTCGTCATCCGGCTGGCCGGTGCCACGAGATGCGGGGAACCTCTGCATTCTCGCGGCCCAGGTCTACCTGGAAGCGACAGGGTTCCCGCCGGGGATGGACATCGACCTGCACAAGTCGATCCCGATCGGCGGCGGCCTTGGCGGCGGCAGCAGCGACGCGGCTGCCGTGCTGCGGGGATTGAACTACCTGGCGGGCGACCTGCTCAGTGAAGGCGATCTGCGCGAGCTGGCCGCCGGGCTTGGCTCGGACGTGCCCTTCTTCCTGGGGGCAGGAACCGCCTTGGCTTCGGGGAGGGGCGAGAAGCTATCGGAGCTTTACACTCAGCGGCTGGAGTGGTGGGGGGTAGTTGTGCAACCGGGCTTTCAGGTGTCCACCGGATCGGCGTACAAGGCGCTCGATCCGGCAACCGACTTCACGGATGGCGCGCAGACGCTGGCGATGTGGGAGGCGCTGAACTCGGAAGCCGGACTGGAGACTGTGGCGAAGCTGACGTGCAACTGCTTCCGGCGGTCGCTCGAGGCGGAGCACGACGAGGTGCGGCAGTTGCGGGCGCATGTGCGCCGGTGCGGGGCCCTGACCGCGGAATTGAGCGGCTCGGGCTCGTGCGTGTACGGTATCTTCGAGGGGGAGCAAGACGCGCGGACGGCGGCCCGCAGTTTCCGCACCGACGGGCTTTGGGCTCGCGTCATCCAGCCGGCCCTGCTTGGGGTCGAGATCGTCGAAGCGTGGACAGGGGATAGCAATTGAATGGCTGAGCCCATGCCTGCGATCGTGTTGGCGGCCGGCGGTGGTAGGGATAAGCTCGCGCTGGCTCAGGCGGTGGCTGACAAGGCGCTTCTGCCGGTAGGCGGGCGGCCCATGATCGACCTGATGCTCGATGCGCTGCACACGGCGCAGAGGGTGTCGGAGGTGGTTGTGGTCGCGGACGAGGGATCGCCCCTGGTCGAGCACTTGGCGGGCCGGGAAGGGGTCAGCGTGGCGTTCCCAAGCGGGCCAGGGTTCCTGGACAGTATGAGCGCCGGGATGGAGCGATTCGCGGACCGCAGACGCGTGTTGGTGTGCTCCGGAGACATCCCGCTGGTCACCGCTGAGGGGATCGACGACTTCGTCGGTCGTTGCGACCTGTACCCGACGGCAGATCTGTGTTACAGTATCATCCGCGCAGAGGCGTGCAACAAGCAGTTCCCCGGCGGGCGGCGAACGACGGTGAAGCTTCGTGAGGGGGAGTTCACGGGCGGCAACATCGTGGCGCTATCGCCGGAATTCCTGGAGCGCGAACGCGCTCGGTTCGAGCAGGTATTCGCGCTGCGCAAGAGCCCGCTCAAGTTGTGCGCCCTTCTGGGATGGGGGTTGGTGCTGAAGCTGATGCTGCGCCTTGCGTCGGTAGCGGCTGTCGTGGAGCGCGCGAAGAGCATTCTGAACTGTGAAGTTGCGGCCATCGAGACGCCCTGTGCGGCGATCGGTTTCGATGTGGACAAGCCGGAGGACCTTGCCGCGGTGGAAGGGTATCTGGGGCGGACGGCTTCCTACCCCCTCGGCCGCCTGCGGCGGCCACATCCCCCTCCCTCGTAGGGAGGGGGCAACGGCAACCTCACCCCCCTACCCCCTCTCCACGGGGTGGAGAGGGGGAAACGGCAACGGCCTTCCTACCCCTCGGCCGCCTGCGGCGGCCACGTCCTCTCCCCTGTAGGGAGGGGGCAACGGCAACGGCGGCGACTGTGGAGCGGCCGTTCCTGTAACCTAAAACCTGTCATCTGTTACCTGCCTTACTGGGGCGTGGCCAAGTGGTAAGGCGCGGGACTTTGGATCCTGTATTCGGAGGTTCGAACCCTCCCGCCCCAGCCAGAGCAATCATCGCCCGATCACATAGCAAAGGGTGTCGAAGTTGGATCACGGCCAGATGAGGCTTTTCGCGGGAAGCGCACACCCGGCACTGGCGAACCAGATCGCCAACGAATTGGGCGTCGAACTCGGTGACATGGAGGTCGGTCGCTTCGCCGACGGCGAGGTCCATGTCAAGATCAACGAGAGTGTGCGCGGCGATGATGTGTTCCTCATCCAGCCGACTTGCCCGCCGGTCGACGCGAACCTGATGGAGATGCTGGTGATGACCGACGCCTTCGTGCGCGGGTCGGCCGGTCGCGTCGTCGCGGTGCTGCCCTATTACGGCTATGCCCGCCAGGACCGCAAAGCGCGCGGGCGGGAGCCTATCTCCGCGAAGCTCGTCGCGAATCTGCTGACGGTGGCGGGGATCAAGCGCGTGCTGACGGTTCATCTGCACACGGGGCAGATTCAAGGCTTCTTCGACCTGCCACTGGATCATCTCTTCGCACGCAGGATCATCGCCGAACACTTCCTCACAAAAGGCCTTGGCGGCGACGACACGGTGGTCGTGTCGCCCGATGCCGGCGGTGTGGACGAGGCGCGCCATCTCGCGGACGACCTGTCCTGCGGCCTGGCGATCATCGCGAAGCGGCGTGTGCAGGCCAATAAGGCGGAGATTGTGGAGATCATCGGCGACTTCAAAGGCCGTCGCGCGATCCTCGTGGACGACATGATCGACACAGCGGGCTCGATTACCAACGGCGCGGAAGCGGTCTTCGAGCGCGGGGCGGCGGAGGTCCACTGTGCGGCGACGCACGCGCTCTTATCGGGGAATGCGATCGAGCGGCTGAGTTCGGAGAGCGTCAAGAGCGTCGTGGTGACCGACACAATTCCGGTCCCGGTGGAGAAGCGCCTTGAGAAGATGCGGATACTCAGCGTGGCGCCGCTCCTGGCGGATGCCATCGACCGGATCCACCGTGACGATTCGGTAAGTGCGGTTCTGGTCTCCAAAGTCGGAGGCCAGCGGCGGATGTTCTGAAGGACAGGCTGCGGCGCGACTGTCGCGGCAATCGAAACGAAGACAGCCAGACCACGATCTGCTTCGTGCCGACAGTTTGGGCGGCGTCCCGAACGCGTGTGGCGCCGTTATCAGGTACGGGTACTGAGACTGAGGAGGAACTGCTCGATGGAAACTGTGCCAATTGATGCCGTGCGAAGGACAGGGGCGGGCAAGGGGCCGGCACGGCAATGCCGTCGCGATGGCCTCGTTCCGGGCGTAATCTATGGGCTCGGGCAAGAGACCATCAACTTGAGCGTCGCGCGCCACGACCTCGACCGCGCCCTGAAGGCGGCCCACGGGGCGAACATGCTGATCGATCTGACGATCGACGGCAAGGCCGCCCTCGAGGACACCGCTGCGATCATTAAGAAGATCGAGCGCCAGCCGATCACACGGGAACCGCTTTGCATAGACATGCTCTGGGTCAGCCTCAAGGAACTCGTCACTGTCGACGTGCAGATCCATCTGATCGGTCGAGCGGTGGGCCAGGAGTTGGGGGGCATCGTCGAGCACGTCATGCACACTCTCTCCGTGAAGTGCTTGCCGATGAACATGCCGGATGAGGTCGCCGTGGACATCGCGCCGCTCCAAATCCATGGCGTGGTCCACGTGCGCGACATCGCTATGCCTCCCACGGTCGAGGTCCTTTCCGACCCGGACGCCGTTGTGGTGATGGTCGCCGCTCCGGTGAAGGCCGTAGAAGCCGAGGCCGAATTGCCCGAGGATGTGGCAGCGGCTGAGGGTGAGGAGTAACGGCGTTCAGACTCCTCTGCATGGAGCAAGCAGGGCAACGGCGACGGCCTCCGCACCTTCTATCGCTGGACGGCGCATCACCCCCGGCTCTGCCGGGAGAGCCAGGCGTGGGAACGCATCATGTACTGCCTCGTGGGCCTGGGCAATCCGGGCAAAGAGTATGAGAAGACGCGTCACAATGTGGGCTTCCGCGTTATTGACTATATCGCGGGAGCCCATTCCGTCACGCTTGGGCGCAATCGATTCCGCGCCGTCTTCGGTCGCGGGGAGATCGCGAACCAGACATGCGTGCTCGTCAAGCCGCAAACGTTCATGAACAACAGCGGCGACGCGGTCCGGCGGGTGGCGGTGTTTTACAAAGTCCCGGCCGAGCAAGTGCTCGTGATCCTCGACGACATGGACCTCGAACTCGGTCAGATCAGGCTGCGCGCGAAGGGCAGCGACGGCGGGCATAAGGGCTTGCGATCCATTGTCGCACACGCCGGGACCGACGAGTTGCCGCGTTTGCGACTGGGAGTCGGGCGGCCCGCGCCAGGACAAGAAGCGATGGATTATGTCCTGGCTGAGTTCCGTCCGCACGAGCGCGAGAAGGCTGAGGAGATGATCCACAACGCCGCGCAGGCCGTGGAGTTCTACCTGAGCTACGGCATCGAAGCGGCGATGAACAGGTATAACTGAGGCGATCAGCGCCGAGCAATGGATGCGGAGCGCAGCCATTGCTTCCCGTTTCTTACTTCCTCATGGCTCGCAAAGTGGTTACTGACGACCAGCGCCGGGCCGAACGCCGCAGCACCCTACGCGGCGTCCTGATCGGTTGCGGCGCGGCAGTGGCGCTCGTGCTGCTCGTCGTCATCATCATCGTGATCCGCCTCTTCCAGACCCCCGCCCTGCCGCCTGAAGCCGCCGACACGGGGAATCTCCCCCCCGCACCATCCCTGGACGACCAGATTCGCCAACTGCAGGCCGCTTCGGTGGCGCGGTTGGCGCTGCCCGCTCATCTCATTGCGAGCCAGGAAGACCTCAGTGCGCGGCTTGCGCATGAGGATACCGGGCGCGCCGGTAGCGGTATCTCCGATCTGAAGGTATACGTGGGGAAGGGCACGGTCGCGTTCACCGGCCGGGCAAAATGGCGCGGGCACACCGTGTGCGTGACCGTGCGAGGCGAGCCGACCGCACAGAATGGTGAAATGCGCGTTCGCGTCTTCGAGGTGCGGGTCGGGAAAGTGACCATGCCACGCTCGGTAAGGCGAGCGGTGCAGGGGGAACTTGACGATGCACTCAGACAGCAGTGGCCGGGACTGAGGGTGGATTCCCTGACGGCTACGCCCGGCAGACTCGAGGCGATCGGGATTACGAAGCCGCAGTGATGGGGGAACGGCGACCTCACCCCCGCCCCTCTCCACGCGTGGAGAGGGGAGAACGGCCTCCTACCCCCCTGCCCCCCCTCCCTCGTAGGGAGGGGGGAACGACAACGGCCAACGGCTTCCTACCCCCCTGCCCCCCTCCCTCGTAGGGAGGGGGGACGACAACGGCGAACGGCAGACGGCTTCCTACCCCCTGCCCCCCTCCCTCGTAGGGAGGGGGGAACGACAACGGCCAACGGCAGACGGCTTCCTACCCCCCTGCCCCCCTCCCTCGTAGGGAGGGGGGAACGACAACGGCCAACGGCAGACGGCTTCCTACCCCCCTGCCCCCCTCCCTCGTAGGGAGGGGGACGACAACGACTAACGGCAACGACACGTCGCAACTGGCGACTTTACCCCCTATGGCTCCGGAAGTGCTCACTGACGACCAGCGTCGAGTTCGACGCCGCAGCACTTTCAGCGGTTGCCTGATCGGCTGCGCCGTGATTGTGGCGGTTGGCATCATCGCTCTCGCTGTGGTCGCTGTTCGCTTGTTCCAGGCTCCGGCGCCGCCGCCGGAGGAGAAGGAGTCTCTGGAGGCCAAGCCGGCGCGCGTGGCGCCGCAGGCACCGGGGGCGCATAGTGACCAGCCCCCCACGCTATCCCTCGACGACCAAGTCAAGCAACTGAAGGAAGCGTCGCGCTCGAAACGGCGTATGCCGGTGCATTTCGTCGCGACCCAGAAGGCGGTGAACGCCAAGCTGGCCCAGGAGGCCACGCAGCACGCTTCCGCCGACGTTTCGGACTTGCACGTGTATTTCGGCGAGCATGCTATCGCGATCACAGGGCAGATCAAGTGGCAGGGGCGCACGGTGCATCTGACCGTTCGCGCCGAACCCGTCGTAGAGGGCGGCCAGACCCACATCCGCATCCTCGAGGCGAAGGCGGGCAATGTGGGGCTGCCGGATTCGGTGAAACAGGACATGCAGCGCCGGGCCGATGAGGCGATGAAGAAGCAATGGCCGGGGTTGAAGGTGAACAAGCTGAGCGTCTCGCCAGGGCGCGTTGAGGCTGAGGGGGTCACGAACGGGCAGTAGGAAGGCACCTCACCCCCCTGCCCCCTCTCCACGCGTGGAGAGGGGGGAACGGCGAACGGCAACGGCTTCCTTATCCCCCCTGCCCTGTCGGGAAGGGGCGAACGGCAACGGCTGGTTCCTGGCAGCGCATTCCCTCACTCGTTACTTGCAGCCGGAGGCTGCTACATGATCGTTGATTCGCACGTCCACCTCACGCGTGACTTCGGCGGGCCTGTTGAACGTGCGCGGCATCTGCTGACGTTCGCGGATCGGCTGGGCATCGGCAATATGGTGCTGATGCTGGGGCCGAATCTCATCGAAACCCCGAACCCCGACGGTATTCGAGCCGACAACGACTTCGTCTGGAAGGTCCTCGAAGCGTTTCCCCAGCGTTACATCGGTTATGTGTATCTGTCCGTCGCACACCCCGAGTTCTCGATCGAGGAGATGAAGCGTTGCATCGTTGATGGCCCGATGCGAGGGATTAAGCTCTGGGTCTGTCGCAAGTGCAGCGACCCCGCTGCGGACAAGATCGCCGAGAAGGCGACGGAGCTTGGGGTGCCGATTCTGCAACATACGTGGATCAAGATCACGGGGAATATGCCCGGCGAATCCGAGCCTAAAGACCTGGTTGCGCTGGCGCGAAGGCATCCGGCGGGGCGGTTCTTGATGGCGCATAGCGGCGGTGACTGGGAGCGGGGCATTCGCACCATCGAAGACACGCCGAACATTATCACCGACCTCAGTGGGGGGCACCCGGAGGCGGGGCAGACGGAGTTCGCCGTCAAGTATCTCGGGGCGGAACGGGTCGTGTGGGGATCGGACGCAGACGGGCGCAGCCTCGCCTCGCAGCTTGCGAAGGTGACCAGCGCGAACATCAGCGAGGCGGAGAAAGGCCTGATCCTTGCGGGGAACATCGAGCGGATACTGAAGCTGTAGACAAGCCCCCGCACTGTCCTGGTCTGCTCCGAGGTCCCTGTTTTCGACCCCGCCGGGGCGAGGCCGAAAGCACCCCAGAGCTTGGTTTAATGTGCAAGAACGATTCTGCGGGAGAGTATCCCATGATCGTCGACATGAACATGAGCGTAGGCCACTGGCCGTTTCGCAGGCTGCCGGTGGTCGATGTCGCCGGGCTTGCCGGGCTTATGGACCGATTCGGCATTGGGCAGGGGCTGGTGGCGAATCTCGAAGGGGTGCTGTACAAGGACGTCATGGCCGCGAACGCGAGCTTGCGAGCGCAACTGGCCGGGTGCGAGAGGCGTGTCGTCCCGCAGGCGGTCATCAACCCGGCGTTTCCGGGCTGGGAACGCGACCTGGCGATATGCGCGGACGAGTGGGGGTGGGGCGGGGTGCGCCTGTACCCGAACTACCACGGCTATGCGCTGACTGATGGCTGCTTCGGAGAGTTTCTCGCAGCGGCGGATGAGAAGCGGCTGGTCGTGTCGGTGAACGTGCGCATGACCGATGAGCGGATGCACCACTGGCGGGCGATGACGCCGGCGACGGAGATCTCCGCATTGCCGGATCTGGCCGCGGCGCACAGGCAAGCCCGGTTCATCGTCAACTGTGCGAACAATGGCGAGGTCTGGCCGCTGGCGGAGGGGATACGGGCGTGCGGGAACGTATTCGCGGAGGTCTCGCACATTGAGGGACCCGGAGGCGTGGGTGAATTGGCGGAGTTGATCGGGTTCGAGCGCGTTTTGCTCGGCACTCATGCCCCGTACTTCTATGCAGACAGCCCGCGATTGAAACTGGATGAAGCCGGGATCGGCGGGGACAAGAGGCGGATGATCGAGGCGGGGAATGCGGTGAGGCTTCTCGGGTGATTGCGGGGCGGACGGGCATTGCGCGTGGCGCCTCTCGCGCTCTCGTCACCCCCCAGAAGAAACACGGCCGAGGCCCACTGATGTGAGCCCCGGCCCATGCGATATGTCGGCTGCCGGCCAGATCGAGGATCAGCACACGCTGAGATTCTTTCGCCTCAGACCCAGTCCGGGATGCGTTTACATGAAGACCAGTCTTACTTCTTCCCGCAGCCGCACCCCTTCTTCTCGTCCTTCTTTTCCTCTTTCTTAGCTCCGCAGCCTTCTTTTCGTCCATCAAAACACCACCTCCATGAGAATTCAGGGATAGGGACATACGGTCCCACGACTGACCATTATTATACGCCTCTGAATCCGCGTGTCAAGGCTTATTGCATAATCTCATTATGCAAGTATATCGGCGCCACGAGGTGGCGGTTTCATCTCAGGATCAGCGTTACATCGACCGGGTAGCGACCGGCGCGAGAGCTGTAGATTGCCAGGCCCCTTGCGTGTGCCGCGTCCGGCGGGACCGCGATAGTGACGGTAATTTGCCCGGGGTTAGCTTGTACGATCTGCGCGACCCGGCCGTCCTCCAGATCGACGCGCACCAACTCGCCGTAGCGTCCGTGGAGGCCGTGCAGGTGCGAAAGCGCGCCGCGAGCATCGGCGGGCTGGTCGGCGAGAGTCCGTTCGGCAACCGTTATCCCGTTCATCGCGACCGTGATGTCGGCCGGCCACTTGTCCTCGCTCGTCTGGGGCGCGCCGTCGCGCTTGCTGGAAGCCTCGAACATGAGTGTCAGCGAGCTCAGCGCAGATGCGTTCACGTCCTCAGGCACATCGAAGCGGTAGACGAACGTGCCGTGGCCCACGCCGCCGACATAGTGGACATCGCCCGCTGCGACACCAGCGCTGGCGCTCCCGCCGTCGGCGTGAGAGGACTTAGCCTCAGCCCAGGGGACCTCCCCGATGCGCCCGCGTTCGATCTCGGCCTCATGCCAGGTGGTGTCGAGTTCGATGTCGCCGGCGATCTTGCGCAGGATGGTGACTGTCGGCGCAGGGCGCTCGGTTGCGGGCAACATCCCCCGCCGGACCTCGAAGATCGCGAAGTTCTCGGCCAGCGTGTTGTCGTTCGCGTCGACGAGGGTGGCCGAGACCTCGCAGATGCCGGACTGGTCCGGAGCCTGGAAATACAGCGGGGTTAGAGAGACGACCTCGCCGCGCGTGTAGCCGGTCTGCTCGTCGAAGCGGTCGGCATAGATCGGCCCGATAGTGTCGCCGAGGGAATCTGTGAACCAGACCTCGAGCAGGAGCGACATCGGGCGGCGGTCTCCGAAGGCGCTGATGAAGGGGCGAAGCTCGATCTTCTCGCCGGGCTTCACGATGGTCCCCGGCGGGCCGTCGAAGCCGACGAAGAACTCGCCTTGCAGCAGCGCCGGGTCGTAGCCGAACTCCTTGGGGCGGCGGTCGTAGTCGTAGAAGCCGTTGTGCTCCCACTCGATGTCCTGAAGCTCAGTGTAGACATATCCGCAGATCTGCCGGTACTTGCGCAGCTCGTTGGTGAGGAAGCGGAAGCACCACGACACGTCTTTGTCGCCCATCCCGGCGTCGATCCCCCCGTATTCGGAGTTCATCAGCGGCTCGTCGCGCTGTCGGAACGCAGGGCAATAGTTGAAATGTGAGCCGGGGTAGGTCTGCGCGACGACGTGGGCGACGTGCTCTTTCGCTTTTTCGTAATCGTTGATATAGAAGTGCCAGGAGTTGATGTCGGTAACGATGTGGTCATAGTTGCAGGCGGACTGGTCCTCGATGAGCCGCGTCGGATCGAGGCTTTGGGCGAGGGCGAACATGTCCCAGATCCACGCCTGCATCTCGGTGGAGGTCTTGAGGTCCTCGAACCCGAAGCCCCACGTCTCGTTGAACAGGCACCACGAGAAGATGCTAGGATGGTTGAAGTCGCGTTCGACCGCGGCGCGGAAGGTGCGCTCCCAGCCCGCGTTGGCAATATTCGAGAACGCGTAGTACCCATAGTTGGGCATGTCGCACATGAGCAGGATGCCCAGCTTGTCCGCCCAGTACAGGAAACGCGGGTCCTCAAGCTTGATGTGGATGCGGAGGAAGTTGAAGCCCGATTGCTTGGCGATCTCGATGTCGCGGCGGATGCTGTCGTCATCCGGGAACGTGTAGACGCCCCAGGGGTTGAAGCTTTGGTCGAGCGCGCCGCGCAGATATACCGGTTGTCCGTTGAGATGGATGTACTGCGGGCCTTCGCCCTGTAGCGGGGCGACCGAGACGCTGCGAAGCCCGAAGTACGAGCGCACGGTGTCGAGCGTGTCCACGGTCTCGGCATCGGTGAGTTGCAGCGAGTAGTCGTACAGGTGGGGCGATTCGGGCGACCACGGCTGCGGGTCGGGAATGTGCAGCACGAGCCGGGCCTGGCCGTCGATGACATCCTGGACGGCCCACTGATCCCCGCACACGGCCTTCACCCGGACGGGGCGCTCGCCCGAGCCGGCGACGCGGCAGTCGAAGCTGACCCGTCCGGTGTCGGGGTCGGTGCAGACCCGGACGCCGGCGATGTACGTGTCCGGGCGCGGTTCGAGCCACACGGTCTGCCAGATTCCGCCGGTGCGTGTGTACCAGGCCCACTGCTTGCCGACCGGCTGATACTGATGATCCTGGGGGTCGTGGGCGCGGACGACAAGCGTGTTGTCACCGGGGGCCAGCAGATCGGTGATGTCGAGATCGACCGGCGTGTAGCCGCTTTCGCCCTCGCCGGCAAGCGTGCCGTTGACCCAGACCTTGTACTCGTAATCGACCGCGCCGATGTGCAGGATGATGCGCCTGCCGGTCCAGGATTCCGGCACGGCGAAGGTGCGCCGATACCAGCCGATGGTCTGACGCGCGGCCTCTTTATAGTTCTCGTTCGTGACCGATGCCGGGTCGAGGAAGCCCTCGCGGCTGTACCAGTTCTCATTGCCGGCCTGGCTCTCGGTGCCCCAGGCGAGGTGCGATTCCCAGCCGAAGGGGACGAGTATCTGGCGGCTGAAAGGGCCGCCGCCAGACTGCCAATTTGCGGCTTCGCCGCGGTTGTCGGGATCGAACTCGAAGGCCCACTGGCCGTTGAGACTAAGCCAGTCGGTTCCAGGCTCAAGCCCTCGGTGGAAGTCGGGGCGAGGGTGTTCGTTAAGGGGCAGGGTTGATGACAATCGGACCACCTTCTCTGGTGTCGGCTTCGCGCCGGCGTCGATGATGGGCGGGGGCCAGCCGAGCGAGATTGCAGGCGCATAGCCTGGAAGGACAACGCCCTCTCCCGGCAAGAGAGGGCGTTGGGAGGGTGCGTTCGCCAGTTGTAGGTAGAGACGAAAAGAGCTACCCTCCAGGTAT
>CAYWBK010000149.1:0-13149 GCA_964455745.1 uncultured Armatimonadia bacterium | reverse complement strand
TCCGGGGGCTTGCGCCCCCGGCTAACGTCCGGCACCCCTTCGGGGTGCAAAAGCAGGACGGTCAGACCGTTTCGCCTCCTTCCCCACGAGAATGTGGGTAAAGCATAGCCGCAAGCGGAGAGGGGGGAACGGCGACCTCACCCCCGGCCCCTCTCCACGAGTGGAGAGGGGGGAACGGCTAACGGCCCTACCCCGCCCCGCTGCGCGGGGCACCCCTCCCGTGCCGGGAGGGGAACAGCTAACGACAACGGCCCCACCCCGTCCGTGTCAGGAGGGGAAAGGCTTTTGCGATGCCAACCTGACCGGCTATGGAGCACAACGGGCGATGAAGACTTACCGAGTGCGCCTCGCACAGACTAAGCCCGTATTGGGCGACTTCGAGGCTAATCTGCGGGCGCATATTGCGCTTGCCACCGAAGCCGCTGACGCGGGGATCGATCTCATCGTCTTCCCCGAGCTGTCGCTCACGGGCTACTACCTGCGCGACCTGGTTCCGGATATTGCGGTGCGGTTGAGCGACCCGCGGCTGGCCGAGCTTCGGGAACTGAGCCGCACCGTCTCCATCGTGGCCGGGTTTGTGGAGGAAAGCGACGAGTTCGGCTTCTTCACGGTGTCGGCGTACTACGAGGGCGGCGAGGCACGGCACGTGCACCGCAAGGTCTATCTGCCGACTTATGGCATGTTCGATGAAGGGCGGTACGTATCAGGCGGCGGCAGCGTCCGGTGCTTTGACACGGCCTTCGGGCGGTCCGGGATCCTGATCTGTGAGGACCTGTGGCACCCGGCACTGCCGTATATCCTGTCCCAGGACCGGATGCTGACTCTCATCGCTCCCTCCAACAGCCCGACACGCGGCGTGCAGGGCGATGAGCTTGGGTCGTCAAACGTCTATAATGACATGCTGGCGACCTATGCGCGTCTATTTCAGTGTCATGTCATCTACTGCAACCGCGTCGGGTATGAGGACGGCGTGAACTTCTGGGGCGGCAGCCGCGTCCTCGACCCGTTCGGGGCCGCCCTGGTGCAAGCGCCGCTGTTCGAGGAGGGCGTGTTCGACGCCGTGCTCGACGTGGCCGAGGTCCGCCGCGCCCGCCTGAGCGCTCCATTGCTCGAGGACGACAGCGTCCTGCTCACGATGCGGGAGCTGCGGAGAGTCTCCGATGAACGAACCAGCAGATAGCAGCGCACCCGGCGGCAATGCCATGCCCGGAGGCGGCCAAGAGCTTTCGATCAACTGCGAGCTTGCGGCCGAGATCATCGTCGGTTTCGTCAAAGACGAGATCACCAAGTTCGGCTTCTCGCGGGGCGTGCTGGGGATGTCGGGGGGGATCGATTCGACGCTGTCGGCGTTTCTCGCCGCCCAGGCTTTGGGGCCGGAGAACGTTCTGGGCATCTTCATGCCCTACACGACCAGCGACCCCGCGTCTCTCGCCGACGCCGAAGAGGCGGCGACGCAACTGGGCATCCAGACGATGCTCGTCGAGATCGGGCCGCAGATCGACGCATACTTCGACCGCTTCCCCGATGCCAACCGCCTGCGCCGGGCCAATAAGATGGCCCGCGAGCGCATGACGGTCATCTACGACCAGTCGCAGGCCTGGGGGGCCCTCGCCGTGGGAACCAGCAATAAGACGGAAGCGCTTCTAGGATATACGACCCTCTGGGGCGACATGGCCTGCGCGGTCAACCCGGTCGGGGATCTTTACAAGACCCAGGTGCGTCAACTGGCGCGCTACCTGCATATCCCCCAGCAGATCATCACCAAAGCGCCCACGGCAGACTTATGGCAGGGACAGACGGATGAAGGGGAACTCGGCTTCACGTATGCCGACGTGGACCAGCTCCTGTACCGGCTCGTTGACTTGCGCTGGAGCGGCGAGCAGGCGGTCGCCGCGGGCTTCGACGCCGCCTTCGTCGCGCGCGTGCAACGCATGGTGATGAACGCCCAGTATAAGCGCCGCATGCCGCCGGTCGCCAAGGTGTCCCAGCGGAGCATGGAGCGCGATTTCCGGTACTCGAGGGACTGGGGGAGGTAAGAGGGCGGGGAAGGCGATTCTGACCACGAAGTCTCGAAAGCACGAAACGGCCACGTCAACGGCCTGCCGTCCTTCGTGATTTCGTGTCTTCGTGGTAACCCGCCCCCGGTACTCACGGGGCGGGCACATGCCGGAAAGTCAAGGAATCCATGAACGCGCGATTGCGTCGGCTGTACGCCGACTGGCAAACCATTCGAGACGAATTTGCCGGGCACCGATACATCGAGGTGACGCCGTTGCGCGGCAACCCGCCTGAGGCCTACGAGATCGTCTACCACGTCAACGGTCTCACCCTGGACACGCGGACGAACCGGCCGGTCATCGCCAACTATCACAAGGCGCAGATCTACCTGCACTCCGAATACCCTCGCGAGAAGCCCAAGTGCACGATGGAGACGCCGATTTTCCATCCTAACTTCGGGCCGTACATCTGCATCGGGGACTATTGGGCGGCGGGCGAGACGCTGGCGGACGTCATCATCCACATCGGGCAGATGATCCAGTACCAGAATTACAACCCGAAGAGCCCTTTGAACGCCGTGGCCGCGCGCTGGGCGGAGCAGAACCAGCGCTATCTCCCCGTCGGCAACGTTGACCTCTACCAGCCGGAGGTCGACATCGACCTGGAGTTGGAGACCCCTGCCCCGGCGGCCTCTGCGGCTCCCACCAGGCCCGACGATGACGTGCACATCGACCTGATGTAGTCCGGCCGGCGGCTCCCGGCGCCAAGACCCCTCGGACCCGCGCGTCGCCGCCGATGACCCGAAATGCGATGCCCCTTCTGCAGCCAGAACATCAAGATACAGGGCAAATTCTGCCCCAAGTGCGGAAAGCAGATCTTCGGGCTGCCGGTTCAGCGGCCTGAGGGCGCCGAGACGGGCGCGCCCCCGCCGGCGGAACCGCAAGCCTCGTTTGCCCCACGGACGCCCGCCCCTGCGCCCCCTATCCCGACTTCCAGCGGGTCGTTTTGCCCGCCTCCCCCGCCGGCGCCGCCCATTCCCGGAGCGCACCGTCCGGGAGATAGCGACGTCCTGGACATCGAACTGGGGCCTGTCGAGACCCCATCGGGTCCGCCGATGCCGGCGTCTCCCTTCGCCTCCGGGCCGGGCGGCGCGGCCTCGGGCCCAAGCGGCGGCGCAGCCCCCATCACAGCCACCAAGAGCGAGGTCGGCAAGACCTGTCCGTACTGCCGATTTCCGATCAAGATCGGCGAGTCGATTGTCCTGTGTGATGCGTGCAAAACGCCGCACCACCAGGACTGCTGGCAGGAGAACGGGGGCTGTACCAGCTACGGCTGCGCGCGGGCCCCGGGGGCGAGGCCGCAGGCTGTGGCCACGGCGGCAGGCTACCCGCCCGCAGCAGGCGCGGGGCCGGCACGTCCCGCCACCCATGCCGGCGCTGTCGTCGCCTCGGCGATGGAAGGACTCATCGTCCAGGAGCTAACGCGCGCGAGCAGCAACGCGCTGATGTACTCCTTTATCGGCATGTTCGCAGTGGCCAACGCCTGCTGCCTGCCGATCCTGATTTTCAGCATTATTGGCGTCTTGATGGGATTCTCGGCGCTTTCGTCGATCCAGCGGTCGGGTTTTCGCGCGGTTCGCCCCCGCAGCCGAGCCATCGCCGCCATCATCATCGGCGGCATGACGATCATCGTCTACGCGATCGTGTGGTTCGGGCCACTGGTGGCCAAGACGAATGTGCCGTATCGGTGAGTGAGGACGGCCCCACCCCGCCCCGCCTGCGGCGATTGCTTCCCCGCTTCCAAGAAGGGCCGGGGTGAGGGTGCCGTTCGCCTGTCGGGACGGCCCCACCCCGCCCGCTGCGCGGGCACCCCTCCCGTACCGGGAGGGGAACGACTGACGACAACGGCGTTGGCGGGCGAGACGCCCGCCCCACGCGGGAGTTCTCAAGATGATCTCTTGCATCCTGTGGCCGCGCCATTCATGGGGCGGAACGCGTGGTGAACCGCGCAACCACAGGAGAGACGAGGGCGAGACGCCTGGAGTTAGCATCAGTGAACGACGACCTGCACATCGATCTCGGGGAATCCACCACCAAGCCACCGGCACAACTCCGACGGCCCTGCGAGCCGGAGTTCGTGGTGGATCGCGTCGGCTCAGGGGAGCCTGAGGAGCCGGAGGTCTACCTGAGCGTCGCGGCGGTGGAGAAGCTGCTGGCGCATCTCAAACATGAGAGCCACCACGAGATCGGCGGGCTGCTGTGCGGTCATGCGGCGGAGGATTTTGGCGGGCGATTCGTGACGATCACGGGGGCGATAGCGGCCACGCAGGCGCATGGTGAGCGCCTTTGCGTCACCTTCACCCACGAGGCGTGGGATGAGCTGCTCGCCGGGAAAGAGCGCGAGTATCCGTCCGAGGACGTCGTCGGGTGGTATCATACACACCCCGGTTTGGGCGTGTTCTTATCCGAGCCGGACCGCTTCATCCAAAGCAGCTTCTTCTCAGAGCCGACGGAAATCGCCCTGGTGATCGACCCGAAGTCGTTTGCCTGGGCGGTTTTCCACTGGCACGGGGAGGAATTACGCGCTGTACGGCGATACTTCCTGTATGGACGCGCGGAAGATCGGCTGCCGGGTCTGGAACAACTCCTGGAGGAGTATGCCGGGACGATCTCGCGCAGCCCCGGAACATAGGACGACAGGTGGGGAGGCCGCTAGGGATGGCCGAGGACGAAAAGCGCAATACGCCAGGAGACACGGCGCCGGCAGACGATGTGCTGGACATCTCCCTCGAGGACCTCACGGACGATGGTGAACCCGAGGCCGGCATCGGCGCCGCTGTTGCAGACGAGGCCGCTCCCGTGGCGGGGCCGGACTTCGCTGACGCCGCCGCGCCGGTCGGCGGGCCCGTGGGCGGGCCCGGACTGCCTGCCGTCCGAGACGACGAATCGGTTCTGGAGATCACCGCGGAGGATCTCCTCAACGTGGACGTTGGCTCCCCTCGGACAGAGGGGGCTTACGCGGGGCCAAGGCCTCCCGTGCCGCCGGCGCCGCCGATACCCGGAGGATTTCCGGGTGGACGGCAGTTCCCTTCCGTGGAATCCGGGGGCGGCTACCCATCGCTGGCCGAGAAGAAGCCGGGGTTCGTCGAGGCCGTCATCGGCGCGACGATGCTCCAGCTTTTCATCGCCGGGGCGATCGGCGGGTTTCTCGCCTGGCTGGTGACGGAACCGTTCATCTCCCCGGAGCGCGCCCTGCACGAGTCAAGGGGCCGGATACTGCTTGCGATGGCGAGTTTCGGCGCGGCTCTGGGCGGCTGCATCGGCGCGGCGATCGGCAGCGCCGAAGGCCTCGTATCCGTGGTGTGGCAGAAGGCGTTGCGCGGCATGGCGATTGGGTTGGTCATCGGCGGGGCGGGCGGGGGGTTCGGAGGCTTCATGGGGCAGGCGCTGTACGCTCCGCTGGGCGGCGGCCGGATCACCACGCCGGCGGCAACCCAGGTCCTGCTTCGCGCTTTGGCCTGGGGGATCGTGGGCTTGTTCGTGGGCCTGGGCGAAGGCGCGTCGATGATGGCGTCGAGAAAGATCGTCAACGGCCTGGTGGGCGGGGCGGTCGGGGGATTCGTGGGCGGCCTGCTGTTCGACCCGATCGGCGCGGCGGTGCAACATTGGCTGCACGGCCGCGACGCAGGCGACGCCGGGGCGGTCAGCCGCCTGATCGCGATGGTCGTGATGGGCGCTTGCACGGGAGCCGCCATCGGCCTGGTCGAGCAGCTTCGCAAGGAAGCGTGGCTGAGGATCGTCTACGGCCCGCTGGCGGGCAAGGAGTTCATCCTGTACAAGCCTGTGACGCTGATCGGCAGCGCTCCGGGGATGGACATTCCCCTGGTGAAGGACCCGCACGTCGCGCCGAAGCACTGCAGCATCGAGGTGGTCGGGGCGACGCACGCGGTGCGCGACCTGGGCAGCGGCGCGGGCACTATTGTTGCGGGGCGGTCAGTGACCCAGCAAGCCCTCCGCTCGGGGGATGTAATCCAGATCGGGACCACCGGATTGCAGTATGAGGACCGGGCCGTGCCACGCGCCTGAAAGGACTGAAGGGGAAGGGGTAACATGGGGTGCAACCGATCCCGGACACTGATGCTCTTTGACAATCTGAATCGGTAACGGAACGTGGCCCAGACCAACTCCTCAGAATCAGGGGGGCCGCGCGATTTATCGCGCCCGATTCGGTTGCCATGTCCGGGATCAGTGCAGCTACTAACGGGCTGGGCGCGATAAATCGCGCAGCCACTTTGATCTTTGGGGGGCACGATTACCGATTCAGATTGGCAAAGAGCATAAGCGTCCTGCGGACGCGACGGTGCCGCGACAGCGTCATGCTACCTCGTTTGCCATAGCTAATTTTGGTTCCGAAGAGCACCAACAGGGAACAAACTGCGGAGGACCTGTTGTTATGACTTTGGCGAGGCGGAGGCCGTGTCCGGGAAGTGGATTCGTTTGCCGCTGACGGGCACTGCATCCAGCCGCGCTTCATCCGTGTTCGCGTGGGAGGTGTGCCACATATAGGATCAGCTATCCAGGTACAGAATCTCTCCAAGATCTACGGGAAGGATTCCCAGGGGCGCAATGTCGGGCTGATTGACCTGACCCTTGATGTGCCCGAGGGACAGATCTTCGGCCTCGTCGGTCCGAATGGATCGGGCAAGACTACAACTCTGAAGCTCCTTCTTGGCCTCATCTTCCCCACCTCGGGTTCCGGCTCGGTCTTCGGTATGCCTTTGGGCACGCCGGAGGTGAAAGAGCGCATCGGCTTCCTGCCTGAGGGGCCGTACTTCTACGACCACCTCAACGCATCCGAGCTTCTGCGCTTCTACGGCGGCCTGTTCGGCATGGGAGGCTCCTCGCTCGAAGCTCGTATCGAGGAACTCCTGCACTTGGTGACCATGTGGGACCGCCGCGACATCCGGGTCCGCAACTACTCGCGCGGGATGCTACAGCGCATCGGCGTTGCGCAGGCCATGCTCAACGACCCCGACCTCGTCTTCCTCGACGAGCCTACCTCCGGTCTGGACCCGCTCGGAGCCAAGCAGATGCGCGATATCATCATCCGCTTGCGCGACCAGGGCAAGTCCGTCTTCCTGTGCTCCCACCTGCTGAAAGAGATGGAGCCGCTGTGCGATCACATCGCGATCCTCAACCGCGGCCGCGTCGTTTCATCCGGCGCGATTACGGACCTGCTCGCCGGGCCGCAGGGCGGGTATCGCATCGAGGCCCACGGCGTCTCGGCTGAAATCGCGCAGAAGGTTGGCGCTCTGGCGGCGAGCACGGGGACGCTGGACGCGGAGTTCCTCGCGAAGTTCAGCAGCCAGCAGGTGGCCCTGGAGGCGGCGGACATCCTGGCGGCAGGCGGAGCGAACATCGAACACCTCGGGCCGGATCGCCGGAGCCTCGAAGAGGTCTTCATCGAAGCTGTCGAAGAAGGAGAACCCTAAAATGCGGGCTGTGTACCGTGTGGCAAGAGCCACCTTCCATGAGGCGTGGCGACGCCGCTTTCTCAACGGCATCCTCATCTTCGCGATCCTGATCATCGGGTCGTCGTGGGTTTTCGCCTACCTGCAGCCGGGCGCAGAGCTTAAGATGCTCATCGACGTGGGTCTCGGCTCGATCCGCTTCTTCGGTATGCTGATTGCAGTCTTCCTCGGCACGCGGCTCATCGCCGACGAGATCGAGAAGCGAACGATCCACACGATCCTGACCAAGCCCGTCACCCGGACCCAGTTCCTCTTCGGCAAGTTCCTCGGCGGCGCCGCAACCGTCCTGTCGAACGTTGTGCTGATGGGCCTCGCGTTCTACATCACCTTCGCCATCAAAGCGCCTCAGTTCAAGAATGTGGCCGCCGATCAGGGTGGCTCGGCGATGTCGATGGAGTTCATGTATGCGAACATCGCCAAGGCCATCGGGCTCGCGTTCTGCGAGTTGACGGTTCTGGTGGCGCTGTCCGTCGCCGCCTCGACGATCTTCTCGTGGATTTTCGCCGCCATCACCACGTTCTTCATCTACTTCGTGGGCCAGATGAGCGACTTCTTCCGCAGCCTGTCCGACCCGGAACGCGGCGCGTCGAAAATGGCGCAGATCCTGCTCGGGACGATTTACCGGCTTCTTCCGCACTTCGAGATCTTCGACGTGCGCGAGGCCATCATGAAAGATCAGCCGATCCCCCTGGATTTGTTGTTGAAGACGGCCGGAACGGGGCTTCTCTACGTGGTCGTCATCATGCTGATCGGATACCTGTTCTTCAACGAGCGCGAAGTCTAGCCCGGTCGCCGACGGCTGGAGGGCATCCTGGCGAATCCGCCTCGCGCCCCTAAAGTGTCGTCGGGACCTCACACCTGCGGAGTTGACCTATGAGAGTATCGTATCGCAAGGTGATCGGGTGGGCGCTCGTGGTCGTGCTGGTCGTGGCGCTCGTCCCGGTGGACAAATCGGTGAACTACGAGCGCCTCGTCCTGGGCCTCAATCGCCCGATGCCGCTCACCAAGATCGTTGAGTTCGACCCCACCGCGGTAACCGGCGTCGTGATCGGGGCGATCCTGGGCGGCTTCCGGGAAGTCGCCGCCTCGATGTTGTGGATGAAGACCGACCAGATGTGGCACTCCGGCGAGGGGACGGGGATAAAGGCGCTGAACCTGATGCGCACCGTTACGTTGCTGGACCCCCACTGGCTCGAGCCGTGGCGCATCACCGGGTGGCATCTCGCCTATAATCTGTACGTCGAAACGAAAGACCCGGCGCAGCGGGCGAAGTTCTTGAACATGGGTGTGGACTGCCTGAAGGAAGGCATCTCCTGGAACCCGGACCGCTATGACCTGTACTTCGAGCTGGGCTGGACGTATTTCGACAAGGTCAAGGACTACGACGAGGCCGCCAAGTGGCTCGGGGCCGCGATCCAGTTCGACCACCCGGAGTACATCGAGCGCCTCATCGCGCACGCCTACGAACGCATCCCCGACATCCCGCGCGCGCTCGACTGGTACGATTACTGCCTGAAGCGCAACCCGGCGGACCACACCGCCGTCGGGGCGACGATTACAATCCGGGAGCGCTATCTCCCCGCCTGGCGTCTGATGGAGCAGAAGAAGTACGACGAGGCGATCCGGGAGGTCGACAAGTATCTCGCCGTCGAGCCGAACAACACGATCCCGCTGCACATGAAGGCGTTCGTTTTCGAGAAGTCCGGAAATCTGGACAAGGCCCTCGAGATGTGGACGCTGGCGGGCAAGGTCAGCGCGATGGACGAATACGCCCGCACCCGCGCGGTCGATGTGGCGAACAAGCTCGGCAAGCCCTTGCCGGGGGGCGCGTCGTATATCTTCGAGCAGCAGGAGCAGGAGAAGCAACGACGCGAGCAGATGCAGCGCGGCGCTGGGAACACGATGGCGGTGCCGACCCCCTCCGACTCCGAGAAGTAGGGACGCGGCACAAACGAGATCACGCACAGAAACGGCGCCCTGGAAACGGGGCGCCGCTTTGCGTTCCGGTAGGGCCGACCGGGAGTTGACGGCCATCCGCGACAGGATTGTCGCGGCCACGTCATCGCCCACATACCCCCCACACACAGTGGCCACACACACAGTGGCCCCGACAATCTTGTCGGGGAAGGCCGTAGAGACGCCGCGGCAGGATTGTCGCGGCCACGTGCCCGCCCTACCCCAGCCCTGCCAGCTTCGCATTCGCCTGCTGCAGGGCGCGCCGCTCGGATTCAAAAGTCAGCTTCAAGGCCGCCTGGTCCATCGGGAGCCACTTCGCGTCATCGAAGTTGCGGGCCTCAAGACGCAGTTCGTCCTGAGCGTCCGCCGTCATCAGGTAGTAATGCACGGTCTTTTCGACCGGCCCCTCACGCCGGGACTGGTAAGTGTACGAGGTCGCGCAGACGTAGTCAGCAATCCTGGGCCGCAGCCCCGATTCCTCCTCCACCTCTCGCAGCGCCGCTTCCTCCAACGACTCGCCCTGACGCCGCTTCCCCTTGGGCAGACGCCATTCGTCAGGGTAGATGCGATGCAAAAGGAGCGCGAACCATGTGTCTCCGTGTTGCTTGACCACCACTCCCCCGGCGGAAACGAGCTGAGTCGATGTTGTCATTGGTCTGGCACCGCCGTAAGTAAGCGATCTATGATCGCGTCCGCGTCGATCCCCTCGGACTCCGCCGCGAAGCTTGGGATGATCCGGTGGCGCAGGGCCGGCAGCGCCAGCTCGCGGACATCCTCGCGCGAGGCCACCAGCCGCCCGTGCATGAGCGCCCGCGCCTTGGCCCCGAGGATGAGCGTCTGCGAGGCCCGCGGGCCGGCTCCCCACGTAACCCACTTGCCGACGAACTCGGGCGTGCCGGGTTCGCCGGGCCGGGTCGCACGAGCAAGGCGCACCGCATAAGCGAGCACGTGATCCCCCACCGGGACTCCGCGCACGACGCGCTGCAGCCGCAAGATATCCTCGGCGGTCAGGACCGCGCGAACGCTGGGCTCGTAAGTCGAAGTGGTCGCGGCCACCATGCGCATTTCCTCGTCCTCGGACGGGTACGCCAAGCGCACGCTGAACATGAAGCGGTCGAGTTGGGCCTCGGGCAGCGGGTATGTGCCTTCCTGTTCGATGGGATTTTGGGTCGCGAGAACCAGAAATGGCAGGGGCAGAGGGTACGTCTCGCCGCCGGCCGTGACCTGTCTTTCCTGCATCGCCTGGAGCAGCGCGCTTTGCGTCTTCGGAGGAGTGCGGTTGATCTCGTCGGCCAGCAGAATGTTCCCGAAAACCGGGCCCTTGAGGAAGCGGTAACTGCGCTGGCCGGTCTTCGGGTCGTCGTAGATGATGTCGGTTCCGGTGATGTCCGAGGGCATCAGATCGGGGGTGAACTGGACACGGGAGAAGCTCAGATCGAGGGTCCGGGCGATTGTCCGCACCAGAAGCGTCTTGCCCAGGCCGGGGACCCCCACGAACAGGCAGTGTCCCTCGGAGAAAAGGGCGATGAGGAGCTGCTCGACGACCCCTTCGTGGCCGACGATGACCTTCGAGACTTGTGCCAGCAGGGCTTCGTGGCCCGCGACGAGCCGCTCAGCGGCGGCCAGGTCATCCTGAGCCGGCGGATGCTGAACTTGTGAGCTTGCGGCGGGAGCGTCAGCCACGGATTCCTCCTGAAAGGGCGGTCGTCAAGTGCCCATCGACCGCGCGCAGCGTATGAAACCCATGATAGCACGTAGGTGAGGGAAACGCAAAACGCTGAACGCTGAACGCTGAATCGACGGCAAAGAAACGGCAATGACGGCAAAGACGACGCGCCCTCGCCGTTCCCGCCGTTCCCGCCGTTCCCGCCGTTCCCGCCGTTCCTGCCGTTTTGCCGTTTCTTTGCCGTCGATTCTGCGTTCAGAGTTCAACGTTCAGCGTTGCCGTCATTGACACTGCCCGGTGTCTGCGATAGACTTGCCGGGTTCAGTTTGAACCCCCGGGAGCGCCGCTCGACGATGGCTCCCGTTGCAAACCCACGCCTGAGCAAGCCGAAAGAAGGAACGCCATGAGCACCACTTTTCCCCTTGTCGAACCCAGGGTCGTGCCGCCGCTTGAGCCCGGTTTCCGGCCGGCGGTCCTGGCCAACCACGCGTTCGTGAAAGCCGTCCGCGAGTCCGGCCAGGGCGTGCCCCTGAGGATCGCCCTCGAGCGGGCCAGCGGCCTCGTCACCGTTTTCGATACCGAAGTCTACAGTGAGGGTTCGCCTTGCTTCGAGCAGAACATGCCCTACGTCGAGCGCCTCGTGAAGGTTCTGCTTTGGGCGCGCGGCGGCTGGAAGGTCACCATCGGCGGACCGAAGGCCATCGGCGAGTTCATCAAGACCACCTACGGCCCCGGCGGCGCGCGCGAGTTCGACTACCACTTCATGGGCGAAGACGTCTACGAGCGCACCTTCACGGTCGAGGCGACCTCGTTCGAGGATGCGCCCGCGGAGCACGAGGCCTCGCAGGCCATCGGCAGGCACCTCGACGGCTGCCGCATCGGCCTCGATCTGGGCGGAACGGATCGCAAGGTCTCCGCTGTCGTCGAGGGCGAACCGGTCTACTCGGAAGAAGTCATCTGGTATCCCAAGACCGAGACGAACGCCGACTACCATATCGCCGGGATCATGGACGCGCTCAACACCGCGAAATCGCACATGCCAAAGGTCGATGCCATCGGCGTCAGCTCTGCCGGCATCTATGTCGATAACCGCGTGATGATCGCGTCGCTGTTCCGCAAAATCCCCAAAGACGACTTCAACGCCAGGATCAAGGACGTCTTCATCACCGTCAGCAAGGACTGGGGCGTGCCGGTTGAGGTCGCCAACGACGGCGACGTAACCGCGCTCGCCGGCGCGATGTCCCTCAATACAAACGGCGTCCTCGGCGTCGCGATGGGCACCAGCGAGGCCGGCGGCTTCGTGAACATGCAGGGCAACATCACCGGGTGGCTCAATGAGCTGGCCTTCGTGCCATACGACATCTCCCCCACCGCCCCGGTCGATACCGAGTGGTCCGGCGACGCCGGCTGCGGCACCACCACCTTCTGCCAGGTCGGCGTGGTGCGCCTCTGCCCCGCCGCGGGCATCACCCCCGAGGGCAGCGACGACGGCCAGCGGCTGGCGTTTGTGCAGGGGCTGCTCAAGCAGGGCGACGAGCGTGCGGCGAGCATCTTCGCGACCATCGGCGTCGAGTTCGGCTATGCCCTCGCCCACTACGCGGACTTCTACGATGTGCAGGAGGTCCTCGTGCTCGGCCGCGTCACCTCCGGCCAGGGCGGCGACATCCTGCTCGAAAACGCGAAGAAGGTCCTCGAAACCGAGTTCCCCGAGTTGGCCGCGAAAATGAACGTGCAGTTGCCGGACGAAAAGGCCAAGCGCGTGGGCCAGTCCATCGCCGCCGCAAGCCTACCGGAGATCGTGTAAACGCTGAACGCAAAACGCTGAACGCTGAACGCGAACGGCTAACAACGGCAAAAACGACAAACAACAAACGAACCGTGCCGTTCATTGTGTGCTGGCGCTTGCGTCAGTAACCGTGTCTCTGCCTCGAGAATCCGCAGGGCGGACGGCAACCTCACCCCCGGCCCCTCTCCGCAAGCGGAGAGGGGAGAACCGCAG
>CAYWBK010000148.1:0-13253 GCA_964455745.1 uncultured Armatimonadia bacterium | reverse complement strand
ACGAGAACAACATTCATCTCTCAGGAGCGCCCGACTTCCCAGACTACCACAGAGACCACAGAGAACGGCAACGTCCCTCAACTGACGTTGCCGTTCTCTGTGTCTCTGTGGTCAATCGCCGTCCCTTTCTCCGCATCGCATCTCATTGCCGGCAGGGCCGCGCAACCGGCGTAGTAATACTACCTACAACTGAAAGACGCACGTCCGTGGTAGCCTGCACGTTGACTCCGCAGTGGCGCAAGCGCATAATGCCGACGGTTTACTGTGGCCGCAGTCACATCCCGAGGTCCCCCGTACCATAACCTTTGGAGGAAGCGATGCAGATGAGACGCGTATGCTGGTTGTCCCTTGCAGTCATCGCCATCGTGGTCGTTGCGGCCGGGTGTGGAGGAGGCGGGGGCGGCACGGCGACCCAATTCGTCTCGTACGATCCACCGTCCAGCGTTGTGGCCCCTGCGCAGAAGCAGTCCTTCGACGCCCATCAGGCGCTCGAGGTGCCTGGCGTCGTCAAGAGCAGTCCCACCGAGATGTGGCTATTCCCCGCGGGCGGGGTGAAGCCCCTTGTCAACGTCACCACCCAGGCGCTCGCCCCTGACCTGCAGACCGCCGTCGGCGGCGTCATCACACTGCAGGCCCGCCCGAAGGATGCCGGCGTCGCGATGCTGAGCGTGCTGCGCCAGTTTGCGACCTCCCGCACGCAGTCAAGTCCTTCACAGACCATCCAGCCGGTCACTATCGACTGGACCGACCCCACCTACAACGTGCACTGGACCGGCTCGATCACCCAGAACTTGACACAGCTTAGCATGAGCGTGCATGGCGTAGGCCCCAACACGGATGTAACGATTGCTTTGACCCTCACACCGACCCTCAACGGGGCTGCCATCTCCGGCGCGAACGCTTCCTGCACGATCAAAGGCACCGTCATTGCCGACGTAGACACCGTCGATTGGTCCACCGGCGTGCACACAACCGTCTCCGGCCGCGCGACGATCGACTCAACGATCTCAGGCGCTCTCTCAATCCCCACCAGCGGTCCCGACACCTTCAGCGCCAAGCTCAGCATGAACGCCGATTTCCAGGTGCAAGACGGCGGGACATGGACGTCCGCGGACGTGCAACAGGTCACCGATCAGGTCAGCGGCTCCTGGAGCGGTTCCAGCGTGACGCTTGACTTCAGCGGCGTGCACTACGATGGCGTCTCGGTAGGCGCCAACCTCTACTGGGGCAAGCATACGCTCAGCGCGCAGCAAGTCACGATCGACACCAGTTCCGGGGACGCCACCGGCACACTCACAGACAATGTGCTGCTCAGCGACGGCACAACCGGGCAACTCACCCTGGACTTCACTTCAGGTCTCGCCTCGGCGACGGTTTCGGGTTGGATCAAGGACTCGACCGGCGCCACCATCGCCACGATCACCGGCAGCCTGAGTTCCTCGAACAAGATCACGATCAACTGGACCGGCGGCAGCGCGCAAGTGGCCGACTGGTTGTATGTGTGAGGGATAACCCCTTCGGCCCGTGACCGTGACGAGGTAGTACCTCCAAGACCGACGCGCAATCCGACCGGAGCCTCCACAAGGGGCTCCGGTTTTTGTTTAGGAGGGCCGTGGAGGGCGGCGGGTCTGTGACGGCGAACTCCGACGCAATTGCCCTCATCTCCCGATTTACCTTCTGAGGTGTCTCATGTCCTTTGGGTGGTCCGTGATGTCTTTCGTATCGTCCGCGCGCGTCTCACACAGGTCTGTCGCCCGCGCATTTTGCCTTGTCGCTTGCGCGGTCGCGCTTGCCCCAATGGCCCTCGCCGCCGAACACGTCGAAGTTCTCTGGGAGCAGCGATTCGATGTCGCTGACCTTCCCGGCGCTGACTGGAAGATCGAGGGAGGGGCTGCGCTCAAGGACGGTGCGCTGTGGTCGAAGAGCGACCCGAAAGCTCCGGTGTTCATCGGTGTTCGAGGCCTGCGTCAAACGCCGATCCCCGCCCCGGAGGACGGGTGTCTTCTGCGGGTTGAGTGGACGCTCACGCCCGTGAAACTCGGCGGCTGGGGCCAGGATTGCAACATCGAGAACGGACCGTTCGTGGTTGAGTTCACCGGCGCGCGGCCGACACTCAATGCCCGCTATCCGTCGAAGGATGCCGTCAAAGAGGGCCAGCCGAACACACTCACCTGCGACTTCAACCGCAGCGTCATCACCTCGTGGACGATCAACGGCAAGCAGCAACTTGACGCGCCGGTCCCAGCGTGGCGCACGGGCGCTGAGATCGCGAAAGTCAACCTGTGCGACTATAACGACACTCATAGCGAGACCCGCTGGCTCTCGGTCAAAGTCAGCCGGGTCACTCCCGACGACACGCTACCCTTGCGCATTGGCGGCTGGGATGACCTCAACGCACCGCAGAAGGACCAGCCCGTGGCTTTCCTAACCGGCCAGGCCGGGTCGATGGACAAGGTCTTCCGCGAGGCGTCGGACTTCCGCGGTAGCCTCGACCCGCATGTTCACATCGCCGCCGCCGGCCGCGAACGGGAGAGCTTCCAGCTTGTCGTGTTGCCGACCGGGGCTGCGTTGAAAGGCGTCAACGTCAGCGTTACCGACCTACTCCAGCAGGACGGCAAGGCACGTTTGCCCGCATCGCAGGTTTCCTGGCACCCGGTCGGCTACGTGCAGACGAAGCCGTCCGGCTCGGCCATCCGCCGCGCCGGCTGGTGGTGGCCGGACGTGCTCCTCCCAGCCAAGCCCTTCGATGTCCAACCGGGATTCGTGCAGCCGGTTTGGTTTACCGTGGACGTGCGGGCGGGCACCCCGGCGGGCAAGTACCGGGGCCTGGTGACCCTCCGACCCGAGGGAGCCGCGCCCCAAACCGTCGGCCTCGAGCTGACGGTGAGGCCGTTTGATCTGCCGCTGCGCGGGAAGCTTAAGACCGCATTCTGCCTGTGCGCAGGCCTGTGGGAGATGTGGTACAAGCCGGACGAGGTCAAGAAGCGCATGGGGATGACCGACAAGGACAGCCACGGCGTCCTGTACACCTCATACGAGTGCGAGGACGTTCTGCCGCACGCGAAATGGCTGGAAATGTATGACTTCCTCCTCGCGCACCGTCTCAACCCGACGACCATCTACTCCAGCTTGAAGAACGGCAAGAGCCGCGTCGTGCCCTCGCGCGCCGACATGCAGTATTGCTACGACCGTGGGATGAATGCAACGTGCCTGACCTGCGTCGACAATCTGTCGGCTGACCCGAAGGCGGCAGACCAGCGGATGCAGGAACTCGAGGCGTGGCTGGCGGACTGGAACAAATTCTTTGCCGACAAGAACTGGCCGGATTTCACACCCTATATCCACGGCTTCGACGAGTCCGACATGCGCCCCGACCACGAAAAGAACACCGACCCCTCGATCCAGCGCGTCTTTGGGATGATCGGGCAGAAGTTCCCACGCTTCAAGCGCGAGTCGGCGAATCCCGTCAACCCCGCGCATATCGGGCTTTTCGACATCTGGACGCCGCTGACGGCGCAATGGCAGCCAGGCTATCGCGACCGCCAGAAGGCCGGGGACGAAGTCTGGGCGTATGTGTGCTGCGGGCCCGGCAAGCCGTTCGCGAACTTCTTCGTCGACTTCCCGGGAGTTGACCCGCGCATCCTCCCCTGGCAGCTCTATCAGCACAATGTCACGGGGTTCCTGTACTACCTGATGGACTATTATGAAGTGCAAGAGAACTGGAACATGGCCGCGCCGAAGTGGCCCGACCGCCCGTGGAACCTGCTAAGCTTCGGGACGAATAGTGACGGGCTTCTCATCTACCCCGGCCCGGACGCCACCCCGCTCGCAAGCATCCGCATGGAGAACCTGCGCGACGGCATCCAAGACTACGAGGCGCTGGCAATGCTTGCAGACCTGACCGCGCAGGCGGAGAAAGCCGGGAAAGCCCCTGACCTTGTGACGCAAGCCAGGCAGGTCCTCGCCGTGCGCCCGGAGGTCAGCAAGTCCTGGACGGAGTACACGCAGGACGGAGCCAAAATCGTGAGCGCACGCGAGGAAGTGGACATGTTGATCGAGAAGATTCGGGCGGCAACGGCCTCCTGAGCCTCCCCTCCCCGCGGTCGATGCGCGGGAAAGAGGCGTTGGACGGCCCGGACGCACACTCAGGACCATCGAGGGAGAAAACAACCTATGAGACTGGCCTTCATCGGCAACAACGACCTGCCCGGCGTCGAGGCGGACGCCCGGTTCGCGGCACACCACGGATTCGCCGGCCTGGAGTACAACTACTGGGGGGAGTTCCGCGACCTGAAGCTGGAAACGGTCCAGCAGATGCGCGAGAGCCTCGACCGCTATGGCGTGAAGGCCGCTGCATTGGGGCTGTGGGGCTTCAACCACATCTCGGCTGACGCCGCCGAGCGCGCCGAAGCCCACGAGATGCTCGGCCGCGCCATCGAGTTTGCGAAGGTCCTCGGGGCGGAAACACTCATCACCGGTGGGGGAGATCTCCCCGGCGCTCCGCTGGCCGACAAAGTGGCGGAGTTCGCGAAGGTGTTCCCGCCGTTCCTGGAGAAAATAGCTGATGCCGGTATGAAACCGGCGATGTATGCCGTGCATGGCAACAGCTTCTTCGTGAACCTTGCCGCGTATGAAGCCGTGTGGGAGCAATTCCCGCAAGTGGGGATCAAGTACGATCCCGCCAATTGGAGCCATGCGGGCGAGGACTACCTTGCTGTGGCGCGCTATCACGGCGACAAGATCGCATACGTGCACATCAAGGAGCACACGTACCACAACGGCGACCTCGCATCGCAGCCCGCCGCAGGGATGGGGGACATTCAGTGGGGTAAGGTCTTCGCGTTCCTGTACGAACACGGCTACGACGGGTATCTGTCGATGGAGCCTCACGGGCCGCTATGGTCGCAGGGGGCGTTGCGCGAGAAGATGCTGCTCTTGTCGAAGAAATACCTGGGGCAGTTCATAGTATAGGAGCAGGGTACCGGGGGAGTGCAGCTCATGGCGAAGACCAAGCAGGAGCACTACGTGCCGCAGTTCTACCTGCGCTCGTTCGCCGACGACACGGGTTACGTGTGGGTGTACGACAAGCCCGAAGGCAAGCAGTTCCGGACGGGCGTATCGAACGTTGCGGCCGAAAGCCGCTTCTACGACCTGCCAGGCAGTGGCGATCAGCCTGTCGAACAAAGGCTGGCTGGGATCGAGGCGCGGGTGAGCCCACTACTCCGCGAGTTGGCTGGCCTCTTCGAGGCGAGTGGCGAGGTCCGGGATGACATTCGCTCGCAGGTCGCGGAATTCATAGCGCTGCAACTGTTGCGCACACGGAAGTACCGCAACATGATAAACGAGCTGTACCCGAAGGCTGCTAACGACGTTCGGGATTGGCACAGCGCGGACATATCTGGAGTTGATGTCGGTGCCATTATCGACGGGATGCTGCAGACAACTTCCGAGGCAGAGACACACGAGGCCTCGATGTTCGCCGGCGAGACCCCGAAGATGATTGCGGACACCTTCGCGAACATGGCGTGGGTACTCGGAGCCGCTGCAGGCGACCTTCTGTACACGTCAGACAGCCCGGTCGTCTGTCACCGGTATGGCGACTGGAGCGGAGCGAGCTACATGCTCGCCCAACCCGACACCGAGGTCGTCTTCCCGTTAGCACCGGACCGCCTATTGCTGCTGCGTGGCGATGTCCCCGTGAAGCGTGAAAGCACCCCTGACGGAGCGTGCGTCGTCCTGCGGGCGAAGGACGTCAAGCAGTACAACCGCCTCCAGGTTCGCGGGAGCCACCGGCAGGTCTACTGCAGACGCAAGGAGTTCAATGTGGCTGAGAGGCTGTGCACGAAGGATCCAGCGCTCCGTGACCCAAACAGGCAACAGGTCAGCATGACTCGCAGGAGATCACCAGAGGGGGAACGGCCCATCCTGTCCCCGAGACGCAAGTGGTAGGCGAGCCTCACGGGCCGCTATGGTCGCAGGGGGCGTTGCGCGAGAAGATGCTGCTCTTGTCGAAGAAATATCTGGGGCAGTTTCTGATCTGACATGAAACCGGCGCATCGCTTTCCGACCAAGGTTAACCCGCCTGGTCGGGCTGCTAGGAGAGGGCCCCTGATGGGCCCTCTCCGCATTTGGGCATGGTCGGTTCTTAGCCCAGCCGCGCGATCATCTCCTGCAGCATTGGCACGGCCTTCCGCATGGCCGCCTCAGGCGTGTATTTGTTCCCTTCATACTCGAAGTTGATGTACCCCCCATACCCGCACTCGGCCATCGCCTGCAGGCACGGCCACGGGTCTACGATCCCTTCGCCCACCAACGCGCCCTTGTAGTGGCGTCCATCCAAGCCGAGTAATCCATCTTCGGCCAGCTCGAAGTCCTTGAAGTGCGCGTGGATGATGTTCTCCGCCGAACGCCGGAAGCCGTCCGCGGGGTCCTCGCCGCCGGTGAGGATGTTCCCGTTGTCGTAGGTGATCTTCAGTCCGGGGACAGCCGCGATGGCCACATTCATGTCGGCGGAGATCACAAACGGGCTTGACGCGCCCGGAAAGTGTTCCACGGTCACGGCAATCCCATATTCGGCGCCGAGGGCGACCGCCTCGGCCAGGGCCTCCAGCGCATGCCGGCGCGTTTCCTCGCGCGGGATGTCGGAGTGACCGGCGAGCGGGAGCATGATCTTGTCCGCGCCTAACGCTGTCGCGGCGTCGAAGCCCTCCTTCACCTGGTCGATGCCCGCGCGGCGCTCCGCCGGGTTCGGCGACTGCAGGCTGGCGAAGAACGTGTAGCAGCAGTTCGTGATGCCGAAGTCATCGGTGATTAGCTTCACCTCGGCAGGGGCCATGCCGTAGGTGGTCACCCAGTCGATGGCGTCGAGGCCAAGCTCGCGAGTGAGTCGGCAAAGCTCCGCCGCATCGTGTTCCTGGCCCCACTCGCCGCGGGCCATCGTGTAGGACATCATGGATAGCTTCATATTAGTGGACCGGCCTCTCGGATGATCTCAATGGCGCAGTCGGCGAGCATGTCGCCGGCTTCGGGGGCCATGCGGCTGGACCCCGTGAACGTCGTCTCGTAGCCGCCACGGACGAATGCCTGGCGCGTCGGCACATATCCCACCATCCCGTTGCTGGTCGCGGCGATCAGGGCGTGGCGCGGATAGGCGCTCTCCTTGATCTTCAGGCCGAGTTCGACGAAATACTCGGCGGGGATGGCGGCGATGGCGTACTCGTCGAGGAAGTGCACCTGCACATCCGCCGGCTGCATCCCCCGCTGCCGGATGCGTTCGACTAGAGCGGGCATCCCGCGGTCGTAGGCCCCGGGATCGACAAACCGCTGCGCTCCGTAGGCCGTGCCCCTGATCTCGTCGTCGGTGACGGTTCGATATGGAAGCTGGATCGTCTTCAGCTTCGACCCCAACCGCAGCGTGTCGCGGAAGGTCATGCCCGCGATGACTTTGAGCGCGTCGTCGGCCAGCATCCGGCCCGCTTCCTCCATGCCGGTGTCGCTGCCGCCCTCGGCGGGCCTTCCGGTGTGCACGTTGCCCGACGCCCCGTTCAGATAGAGCGCGACCGGGCACCCGGCTTCCCGCAAGTTCGTGGCGAGCACGCCCGGATACCCCGCCGAGAACGCGCCGTCCGGGCCGTGGTGCGTCGGATGGCAGGAGTAGTTGACGAGGGCCCCGAGAAGCTCGCCCGATGGCTTGCGAGCGGCGATGACCGCCACCTCGGGGTCGATGGGGCCTTCGATGAACAGTGCGTTCGGGTCGGCGAAAGTGCCGTGGGTCTTCACGGTGCCATCGCGCATGACGACGCGCCGATTGTGGCCGACGGCGAAGTTGAACGTACTGCCGAAGCCCACTTGCGCCGGTTGCAGGTTCTCCAGCGCCAGCCCGAAGCCCTCGACGACCTTCTGCACCAGGGTCTCGACGCAGGCTTCATCCCGTGGGACCTCACCGGTACTGGCGATCGCCGGGCCTGCGTGGCTGTGGGTCGCGCAGACCATTACGTTCCCGCCGGGAAAGCCGTAGCGCTCGGCAAGGCGCCGGCGGATGTCGTTCGCCTGCGTCCAGCGGATGCTGAGCGTGTCGAGCTGTATGAACGCGACACGTTCAGCCCCGCACTCGAACACGGCGATGTGGGCGCACAGCGGGTCCGCGACATACTCGGACACAATCTCGATGATCCAACCGATCTTCCGGGTCCCTATCGGCGGGGTGATGTCGATTTCGTGGAACCCGGCGCGAAGCTCGTCCGACATGCTATCCCTCCGGCAGGCCCTCGATCTTGTCGATGTTGTCCATGACCTTGCGGATAGCTGCTGCGGCGAGTTTCGGGACCTCGGGACCGTTCGGCGCGCGTAGCGGTGTCAGAACGCAGGCGTGCCACTCGCTATGTCGCTGCGCCACGGGGTACTGATCGAGGGCGTAGCTGATCGACTGCGGCGCGATGCCCTCCTGCTGACAGTTCCACGGGCAGCCCTTGCCATACGCGTTCTGAGCCTGGAAGACGGTCATTGCCGGGAGGATGAACCGCTGCCAGACGCTCGCGTCGAGGCCCTCGGCATTGATCGCCGCCAGGATTCTGTCGCGGAAGGATTCGGCGTCCGCAACATGCCCCAGGGCTTCCATGTCGAAGCGGATAATGTAGTTGTACCAGTTGTGGACGGCGTCATCGGGCTGGGTCGGGAGGATGACGTTCGGCGTCCCGAGGAGTTCTTCGGTCAGGATGCGGGCATTCTCGCGCTGAACGGCGAGGTTGGCGTCCAGCTTGGTGAGCTGCGCCCGGGCGAAAGCCGCCGGGAGGTCGCTGTTGCGGTACATCCAGCCGAGCGCGTAGGCATGGTAGTCGCGCGATTCGACCGGCGTGCGGGTCTCGCCGAACGACCACAGCATCCGCGCCTTCTCCAGGATCGTCTCGTCGTCGGTGACGAAAATGCCGCCTTCACCGGCGCACAGGCACTTGTTCTGGTTGAGGCTGAAGGCGGCGCAATGGCCGATCGTGCCGACCTTCCGGCCGCTGGACAACGCCCCGTGCGCCTGGCAGGCGTCCTCGATGACCTTCAGGTTGTGCTTCTCGGCGACGGCCATGACCTTGCTCATGTCAACCGGCAGGCCGTGGAGGTGCACCGCGATGATCGCCTTCGTGCGCGGGGTGATCGCGGCCTCCAGCTTGTCGGCATCCATGACCATTGTGTCCCAGTCGATGTCTACGAACACGGGGAGCGCATTGTGGTGGAGGATGCAGGTGGCCGAGGATGACCACGAATACGCGGTCACGAGAACCTCGTCGCCGGGGCCGCAATCGCAGGCGGCGACGGCCATGTGCAGCGCTGCGGTGCCGCTGTTGGTCGTGACGGCGTACTTGCTGCCGTTCCAGGCGGCGAACTCCTCTTCCAGCTTGACGCAGTTGGGGCCGAAAGCATGGCTGGTCTGGCGGATGGAGTCGAGGACGAACTTCTCATCGACTTCATCGACCGGCGGCCAGGGCTTGATGGTTCCGGCGGGGATGGCGGGTCCTCCGCCAAGGATGGCGAGTTGTGATGAAGACACCTTTGTGCGACCTCCTGTTGATCTGGCGTGGTAATTGTGGTTGCGAATTGCAGTGGCCCTGATGTCGGGCCGGCCGTCATTATCATTCCCGCTGCTCTAAGCCGCCCCTTCTCTGTGCCCCGTCTTCAGCCTCGGAAGTCGGGTATCTCCAGTTTCTGGCCGCCCAGAACGCCCGATTCGTGCCCCAGGACGCCGGGGAGGGTGTAGTCCATCGACTGGTACACATCGAATGGCGGAGTTGCGTCGTTGATGATCGCATCGATGAAGCCGTGCAGGCCGACGGAGACCCAGTCGCGGCCATCCTTGCGCTCGAAGCCCGGAAGGACCTCCTCGCGCCAGGCGGCATCTTCGCCGTCGATGTGGATATACATCTTCGGCCAGCCGTTGCCCAACGGCCAGTTCATCGCGTGCATCCGCAGACTGCCTTTGGTTCCGCACAGGCTCAGCCAGTAGCCGAACGGATGCGCGACGCCGAAGCCGTTCGTCAGGCGCACGACGGCCCCGTTGGCGGTGTGACAGAGGCAAGACTCCAAATCGATGACGCCTGTATCCAGTAGGGCGCGGCTTCGCGCGTTCAGGCCTACGACGCTGGTGCAACGATCTTTCATAAGATGGAGCGCCGGCCCGAGCGTGTGGGAGCAATAGGTCAGCGGCGGGAGATCGGTCGCGCGCCAGGCGAGGCGCGGCTTGCCCTGCCGCTGCCATTCATCGTGGGAGATGTAGCGGCCATCGGCATCCTGGAAGAAGATGCCGCGACAATCGTGGGTGTACTCCCCCTCCGCATAAATGATCTCGCCCAGCTTGCCTGCGGACACAATCTCCTCGAGCCTCTGGCACCAGCCCATGAACACGTAGTCCTCAGACAGCATGTACTTGAGGCCCGTGCGGCGCACTGCCTCGACGATCTGCCGGGCCTCATCGACGCTGTACACGCAGGGGGTCTCACTGAGGACGTGCACGCCCGCGTTCAGCGCGGCGAGGGCCTGCGGAGAGTGCGTCGGTCCGGGGCCGATGCAGGCGACGGCGGTGAGATCGGCGGTGGCGAGCATCTCGCCGAAGTCGGTGTAGGTCTGTAGGTCAGAGAAGGCATCCAAAGCTGCCGGAAGCGGATCGCAGACGGCCACGACCTCGCAGTCCGGGTGTTGATTGAGTTTGTCGACGAACATTCTCCCTCGGCCGAGGCCGGATACGCCAACGCGAACCTTCATGCGGATTCCTCCAACTGACTAATGCTGCCGGAGCAGCCCGATACCGCGCATCGTTCGCCCACGATACGACGATTCCCTGCGGGGTTGGAGACGAAGTACCGCCGGACGGCCCCACCCCGTCCAGTGCAGGGAGGGGGGACAACGGCAACGGCTGGCGGGCGAGATCCCGCCTTGGCGGGGCCTCACGCGCCCCCACGCGAAAGGCGGTTGTCAACGATGAGCGGCCTGCGGGGCGGTCTTGACCTGTAGGCTTTCGACCCTCGCTGTGCCCTGGGCGATCTCGAACGCTACCTGGCCCTTTTGGAAGTTGTAGGCGCGGCTGGTGATCGCGTACTGGTCGTTGATGAAGCACTCGATGATCGTGCCCTGCACGAACACCTGCAGCTTGATCGGTTTCGAGACATCTACCGGACAGGGGCGCTGGTAGTTGAAACCGGGGCCACTGAGAGTGGCTTGTGCGTTCTCGGGGATGAGGGTGAGGCGGTAGGCCCGGCCGTCCGACTGTCGGCGCATGGCAAGGGAGAAGACGGACTTCGCCTCCAGTCGCACCTCGCATTCGAGCATATAGTTCGGCGGCACGTCGAAGGCTGCCGAAGGGCTCGACCCCACCAGTGCGCCCCCATCGTATCGCCACTCGGCGCCGGACAGCACAGGCTTCGGCTTGCGGGACAGGTCAAGCAGCGTCTGCCCATACAGGGCGACGATCTCGCTCGCCGGCTTGCAGTAAAGCTGGCCACCGGGACCGGCGTACAGCTCCCTCGGGAGAGACTGCGAACCGCCCCATGCAGCGGCTTCCCCGTCTCGATGCGTCGGAATCTCCCAGACCCAGCCGACCCAGATATGGCGCTTGCCGTCGAACATGCGCTTACCGGCGTAGACGCCCGGACGGTCAATCGTGTTGCTGATGGAGGGCTTCCGCCACGGCCCGCGCGGGCTTTTCGCATAACTGTAGTGATCTCCGCCGATCAGATACCACGTATCGCCGATGCGGAACAGATCGGGGCACTCTTGCTGGTCCGCGCCCTTCAGCGACGGCTCCTGCTGCCAGTGTTTGAGGTCCTTCGATGTCAACAGCCCGACGCCCCCGTCGCCTTGAGCCGTGTCCGAGCACATGACCATCCAATACTGCTGTTCCGCCTCATTCCAGGTCACATCCGCGTCGCGCCAGTCGCAGTTGTGGTGGTTCTTGTAGTGGACGCCGTCCGGGCGGATCAGGTCCTCAGGGTGCTTCGTCCAGGTGATGAGATCGGGGCTGGTGGCGTGCATGATGCACTGTTCCCCCACGGGATTACGCGGGTTGAAGCCGGTGTAGAAGATGTGGAAGACGCCGTTCTTTTCGATGGCGCTCCCGGTGAATATATGCTCGCCATCAGGCCCGTTGGGGTCGCCGTCCGGCAGGAGCGCATCGGGGAGGTCTCTCCAGTGAACGAGGTCGGTGGACACGATATGTTTCCAGGGCACCTTGCCGACGCCGCCCTGCAGGTAGAAGACGTGGTATTCACCTTTCCAGAAGAACGGGATCGGGTCGGCGAAGACGCCCTTGTCGGGCCGGTAGTGGATCGGCGATGGGTACTCAGGCACCGTCGCGGGCGGCTCGGGGACCGCAGAGCCGGGCGTGACCATGAAGCTCTCGTGACCGTCGAGGTAGAGCCTGCCGTTGGCGATATGCGCTTTGCCGACCAGTCTGCCGGGCGGGAAGCACCCCATGCGGTCGGTTGCAGCGCCGTCGTCGAAGGTCCACCACGCGAGCGGACTCGGGTCGGAGGGCCTTTTCGGCTGCAAGGCGGCGATCTGCTCGGCGGTAAGGGCCACGTCGTAGATGCGGGCGTCATCGACAGACCCGGCAATACACGCCCTGTCGCCCGCCAGGAGGTGCCGCAGACCGATCACGACCGCACTGCCGGGGCCAAAACTCCGTGGCTCGTCGATTTGGTGGCGCGAATACTCCCTGGCGTTGCGGTAGACAATGATTTGCCTGCCGCTATAGACAATCGCGATCTCCACGGGAGTCTTCGGGTCGGCCGTCTCGGCTGGATAGGCCTGCTGGTCCTGGTGCGTGCGCGTGAAACCGTCGCTGCCGGCCATCCACTTGCCGGGGGACAATTCGCCGAAGACAATGCCGTCGAAGTGGGTCTGCTGATCGTCGATCGTGAGGACGCTGCCGCCGCGTTGCGTCAGGTTGTCGAGATACACCCAGGCAACGAGGGTCTTGTCGCTGATGGTCGGGATGCCGTCCGCTTCAGCAAACTCGGTCGATTGGCCCAATGTGATGCCTCCCAGTGCGACAGCGATGGTCACGATGAACGTGCCCCGAATGCGTGATAGTATCATGGCCTGCGGCTTTCCTTCCCGCTGAAACTCTTCCTCAATGTGTATGGGTGGCTTGACAGTGGCTGAACAGAGTACCTCGGCACGTGATCGTTGTCCGTGCCGTCGCGTCCGCAGGACGCCTGGCCCCGCCGCAGGCGGGGACCCTCAGCCGGACGCTTCAGCGTCCGGGATTCCCG